>CAZGLW010000026.1:0-24048 GCA_964525985.1 uncultured Acutalibacter sp.
GCAGGCTTAAAAACCGTTTTGCCCTCTTCATTGTACAATCAAATCCTCTCATGTTGGTTTTGTCAGGTAAAGCATACGTTTCCGCGAATATGTATACACACCTGTTTCCACTATTGTAACATAATTCGCGTTTCCGGTCTATACATTTTGGTGATAAAATTTTCCGGATTACATTTTTGCCGGGCCCGCGGGGCATATACGCGGGGCCTTTTGTGAACAAATGGGCGGGTACTTGCAAGTGACCGGCGCGATGTGGTACAATTCTGGAAAGAGATATTCCGTTCACGCCATATGAAAAAGTTTTTGATCGGTGCAGAGGAGGCTGCGTATGGGACTTGAAATGATTGAGACAGGCTGGGTGTCCATTCTGCCGCCGGTGCTGGCTATTGTGCTGGCGCTGATCACCAAAGAGGTATATTCCTCTCTGTTTATAGGCATTTTTTCCGGTATGGTCATCTACAGCGTTTATTCCGGCTCGTCTATTTTAACTGCGGTGTGCCATGTGTTTGACATGATGGCGGCCAAAATTGCCGATAACGGCTACATGATAATTTTTCTGGCCCTGTTGTGGGCCGTAGTGGTGGTCGTTACAAAATCCGGAGGATCTTTAGCTTACGGCAAATGGGCCAGCAGGAAACTGAAAAGCGCCGGAAGCTCCCGCGTGGCCACAGCCCTTTTGGGCCTGCTTATCTTTATTGACGACGGCTTTAACTGCCTGACTGTGGGTACTGTGATGCGGCCCATCACCGACAAATATAAAATTTCCCGCGAGAAGCTGGCCTACATCATTGACGCTACGGCGGCCCCGGTGTGTATTATTGCCCCCATTTCCAGTTGGGCGGTGGCCGTAGCCTCAGAGGTCTCTGACGCCGGGGGCTTTACAGCGTTCCTGCGGACCATCCCTTATAACCTGTACGCCCTGCTTACGCTGGTGATGGTGTTTTTCATCTGTGCAACTGGGTTCGATTTCGGCCCGATGAAGCGGGCTGAGGAACGGGCAAAAGCGGCGGAAGAGCGCAGCGACGAGGCGGACCAGCTGGATGGGGAGGCCTCTCACAAGGGTAAGGTTGTAGACCTGGTCCTGCCTATTGTGGTTTTGATTGTCTGCGCCATTTTGGGTATGGCATATACAGGAGGCTTTTTCAGCGGAACGCCCTTTTCCGAAGCCATTGGCTACAATCCCACCGCCGGGCTGACTTTGGGCGCTTTCGTGGGACTTATCACGGCTTTTGTGCTGTATCTGCCCCGGAAGCTTATGACCTTTAAGGATTTTATGGACAGCATTGTACAGGGCATTAAGAACATTGTGCCGCCCATGCTGATTTTGATTTTCTCCTGGTCCCTCTCCGGAGTATGCAGGGAAATGATCGGCACCGGCAGTTTTGTCAGCCATTTTGTCAGTGAGATCAGTCTGCCCCTGAATTTCCTGCCCTGTATTGTGTTCATTATAGCGTCGTTCCTCTCATTTTCTATGGGCACGGCATGGGGCACTTTCGGCATCCTTATCCCAATCGTTTCCATGATCTGCGCGGGCGGTGATACTTCCATACTTATCCCCGCTTTGGGCGCGACTCTTGCAGGATCCGTTTTCGGCGATCACTGCTCGCCCATTTCCGACACTACCATTCTGGCCTCTACCGGCGCCCAGGTGGTACATATCGACCATGTGGAGACGCAGATCCCATACGCTATCCTGGTGGCGGCTGTTTGCGCCGTTGGGTACCTCATCGCCGGGTTTGCCGGGAACCCCTGGGTCCCGCTGGCGGCCTCTGTGGTTTTGCTGCTGGCAGCTTTCTGGGTCATCGGAAAGGCTGGGAACAGGGGAAAGAAGGAGCGGAAAGAGGCGCTGTAAGGCGTTGACGGACATTTACGGAGGACGTTTCAGATATGGGGAAAGACAGCCGGAAAATTGAATTATTTGAGAGGACGCCGGTCCCCAGAGCGGTGGCGGCACTTTCTATTCCCACAGTTGCAAGCAGTCTGGTGGCCCTGCTTTACAGTATGGCGGACACCTATTTTGTAGGCATGCTCAACGCCCCTGTAGAAACGGCGGCGGTGTCCCTGGCGGCACCGGTGCTGCTGGCGTTTAACGCGGTAAACAACCTGTTCGGCGTGGGCGGTTCCAGTATGATGAGCCGGGCGCTGGGCCGAAAGGATTACAAGACCTTAAAGCAGAGTTCCGCTTTCAGCTTTTACGGGGCAGTGGTGTGCGGGGCTGTTTTTTCGCTGCTCTGCACCCTTTTGATGGCGCCTCTTCTCTCTTTGCTGGGAGCCGACGCTTCTACTTCCGACGCTACCCGGCGCTATTTGCTTTGGACGGTTTCCGCCGGCGCGGTGCCTTCTATTCTGAACGTTGTGATGTCGTACCTCATCCGCTCTGAGGGTGCCACCCTCCACGCCAGTATCGGGACCATGAGCGGCTGTGTGCTGAACATCATCCTCGACCCCGTGTTCATTTTGCCCGGCGGTTTTAATATGGGGGCTGAGGGAGCGGCCCTCGCCACGTTCCTTTCCAACTGTTTTGCGGCGCTGTATTTCTTCGCTTACCTGCTGGTAAAAAGGGGAAACACCTACGTGTGCATTTCCCCTAAGGAATTTACTCTGCGGCCAAATGTGGTCAGGGGCGTCTGCGCGGTGGGGGTCCCCGCTTCCATCCAAAACCTGCTGAATGTGGTGAGCCACATTCTTTTAAACGCTATAGCGTCTCCCTTTGGGGCGCAGGCCCTGGCGGCTATGGGTATCGCATACCGGGTCTCCATGATCCCCTGGTATATCAGCAACGGAATCACTCAGGGCGTTATGCCGCTGTTGGGTTATACATATGCGGCAAAGCTCCATCCCCGTATGAAAAAGGCCCTGGCGTTTACCGCCGGGACCTGTCAGGCTATCCTCATCAGTTTGTCAATTGTCTGCTGTGTGTTCTCGCAGCCGATCACGCGGCTGTTCATTCAGGACCCCCAAACAGTGGAGTACGGAACCTGGTTCCTGCGGGGCTTTGCCGTTTCCATTCCTTTCCTGTGCATGGATTTCCTGGCTGTAGGTGTGTTCCAGGCTGTTGGCAAGGGGGTACAGTCCCTGTTTATGGCGCTGGCCCGGAAGGGCCTGCTGGAGATCCCGGCCCTGTTCATTTTAAACAGCGTTCTGCCGCTGTATGGTCTTTCTTTGGCCCAGCTGGCCGCGGAGGTGGTTATGTCGGTGCTGGGATCGGTACTGCTGCTGCGGTTCTTGAAAAAGATGGGGCGGGAGGACCGGCTTTCTACTTGAGCGAAAGCTTTTTCTCCACGCCGGGGGCAAGAAAGCCCGCCTTGCCCAGAGCCGGCAGCAGGGCGGCGAAAAGCAGGCAAAGCATGGCCGTTTGAATGGGCAGCATAACGGCGTTTTTAATAAGGCTGGCTGAGGCGTAATAAACATAAGCCTTGCCGTACAGGATAGAACTCCACAAAGCGCCCAGGGTCACGTTTAAAGCATTGGTACAGAGTTTGGCGAAAAACACCCGCACAACCGTAATCTTTGTCCGGTACAGGAAAAGGGCGTAGATCAGGTTGCCCAGCATGGTGGTGAGCATGTATCCCGGGAAATATGGGCCGGTGGGATTCATCAGGTACGAGATGGTATCTTCTGCCGCGCCGAACACCAGGCCATTTACTGGTCCGCCCACCAAGCTGCAGGTGGCCCTGGCTAAAAACCCCCAGGTGACGCGCACCTGGTCGCCGATGCGGATAGACGGCACGTAAGACAGGGCGATGCACACGGCGATCATAACCGCTGAAAATACCAGTACCTTCAGCTGCCTGAAATCTTTTAGGGCGTCGCGCCAGTAAGTTTTAGAGAACGGGTGACGGTAGACCATAAAAAAACCTCCTGTTAATTCCGGCAGCCCACAAAAGGGAAATGCCGTATAACAGGAGGAAAGAAACATCCGGCCATACGGCAGCGGGATGCGGACGGCGCACTGCATAAGAAACGGCGGAGCCGTTTTCTTTTTTTCCTCCGGCGGACAACTCCCCGTTCCGCCGGCCCTTGACACGCGCCATCCTACTCTGCCTGTGATAGGGAAATCATACCACAGCCCCAAGAGAAAAGCAACATCCTGTGATAAAATTCCCGAAGAAGCGCCCCTCGGAATGGACCCGGATGGGGTATTTTGTGTTGGCAGTTACAAGTAGCCGAATGAATATCGCCGGGATTTGGCCCTGCATGGATCCTCAGCCGCCGGAGCGGGAATTGACAAAGCCGCCTGGAAGAGGTATAATCTGGGACGGACAAAGACGTCTGGCCCCGGCGGAAAAGCCTTCCGGGAACAGGTGTCTTTTGCCACTGTTATGGGAAAAATCGAAAAAGGAGCGGCAAAATGGAACAGCTTTTTCAAAAGGTCAGGGAAGAATGCGCCGTGTTCGGCGTGAGCATGGGGGAGGAGGACAAGGACCAGGAAGCGGCCGGGATCTGCTATAACGCTTTACTGTCCATGCAGCACCGGGGACAGGAGGGAGCGGGGATTGCCGTGACAGAAGGCAGCGCCATCCATTGTGTGAAGGATGTTGGGCTGGTCAGTGAGGTGTTTGGTTCTGAGACGCTGAGGAATTTTCCCAAAAGCCGCTGTGCTATTGGCCATGCCAGGTATTCTACTACCGGCTCCAATACGGCCCGGAATGTCCAGCCGTTTATTACCGAATATTTGACAGGGCGTATTGCTACAGCGCACAACGGCAATGTGGTCAACGCCCGGGAGATCAAGGAGAAGCTGACCCATTTTGGCCTGGATTTTTCCGCTACCAGCGACACAGAGGTGGTTTCCTCACTTATCGCTTACATGACTTTGCGCCATAAGGACCTGCTTACCGGTGTAAAAGAGGCGGTGAAGCTGTTAAAAGGTGCTTTTTCCCTGGTGGTGCTGGGCGAGGGGCAAAAGCTGGTAGCGGTCAGGGACGCTAACGGCTACAGGCCCCTTTGTATTGGAGAAAACAGTTTAGGTGCGGCGGTAGCTTCCGAGTCATGCGCTTTAGACAGTTGCGGGTTTCGGTTCGTGAGGGATGTACGGCCGGGGGAAATCGTGGAGATTGAGGACGGGAAGGTGGTGCACAGCGAACTCTTTTTACGGGGGTCCCGAAAAAGCCTGTGCGTTTTCGAGTATGTGTATTTTGCCAGGCCCGATTCTGTGATAGACGGGCTAAGCGTGTACGAGGCCAGGCTGAATATGGGAAGGGAATTGGCAAAAGAACATCCGGTGGAAGCGGATCTGGTCTGTGGTGTGCCGGACAGCGGATTGGAAGCGGCTATGGGCTACGCACTGGAAAGCGGCGTCCCTTTGGGCACCGGATTTGTAAAAAACCGATATATTGGCCGAAGTTTTATTTTTCCCACCCAGGAGCAGCGGGAAAACGCTGTGACCATGAAGCTTAACCCCCTGCGGGCCGCTGTGGAAGGAAAACGGGTGGTGCTGGTAGACGATTCCATTGTGCGGGGAACTACCAGCGCCCGGATTGTGGCCGCCATGAGAAGGGCCGGGGCAAAGGAAGTGCACATGCGCATTTCGGCTCCCCCGTTCCGTCATTCCTGTCATTTTGGCACGGATATCGACAGCGAGGAAAATCTGATTGCCAACTCTCTGGACGTGGAAGGGATCAGGAAGAAAATTGACGCCGATACCCTGGGGTACATCAGCGTAAACGGATTGCTACGGGCCTGCAAAAAATGTCCCCTGGAGTTGTGTACCGGTTGTTTTACTGGCAACTACGCCACTCCGGTAGTGGCGTACTCTAAGGGTTTGATGGAAGGATAAAAGGGAATTTACCGAATTTGAGCATTCATAACGCGTCGGGGCCCAGGCGGCCTGAAAAGGCGTTTGCAGGAGCATATCACGTCCGGCTGAGAAACCACCGCAAACGACCCTTTTGTAGCCTTTATTCTGCACTTTTTTCATTGCTTTTGCCACCGGCACATATGACGCCATATCGTAACTCCAACTACATGTTCCATATCAGTCTGGCTCGGCGCTTTGTATGGTTTCCAGATGCCGCTGCGTAATATCTCTTCTGATCGGTTCCCAATCAGATATTGCAATTTGTCCGTTCCGGGTATTTCCGTGAACAGCCAAAAACAGTTTGTCGGCGGTCTTCCGCTCCCAAGTGAATACTGCTTTCCTCTTGACACGGCGTACGCGTAACGATGATCGGAAACGGTTTTCAACGAAAGAAACGCGGGGCAAAGGAAAATCGACAAACCCCTTATTTGAGTTTGTCGATTTTCTGGCGGAGAGTTAGGGATTCGAACCCTAGGTCCCTTTTGGGGACACAGCATTTCGAGTGCTGCACCTTCGACCGCTCGGACAACTCTCCGGATAAAAAACGCGCTTTCCCGGCACGCCCCGACGACCGGTAATATTCTATCCCGGGGAGCAGGAAAAGTCAAGTATTTTTGACGAAAGGTTGACAGAAACCGGGGTTAAGGGTAAAATGAAAGCGCATTCGAAAATTTATCGGGAACAGCCCGCAGGTTGTGCGGCGAGCCGTTCTGTTTTGACGAGAAAGGGAGTTTTACCATGAATCGGGGATATGGCCTTGCTGCCAGGCTGCTGGCGGCAATCCTTTGCCTGGCGCTTATCCTGTGCGGCTTTGCGGGCTGTTCACAGGTGAGCGAAATTGTGTCCGGCGTAACTGGCGGGGGAGAATATCCGGTGGAGATTAACGGAGTGACCATTTCCTCTAAACCTCAAAAAGTGGTGGTGCTGTCCCCCAGCTTGGCCGACGTAGTCCTGGCATTGGGCTGTGAGACCCAGCTTGCCGCAGGGACCCAGGAATGTACCCAGGATAGCCTGAGGGATCTTGCGAAAATCGACGGCGGCGACCCGCAGGCGGTCCTTGAGGCTGCGCCCGACCTGGTGCTTTCAGACAGCTTTGACGACGGGATGTCCTCAGCCTTGAGCGAGGCTGGCGTTGCTATGCTGGCCGTAGAGCCCGCTACGGACCGTGAGGATTTTGAGCGTCTGTATTCCCAGGTGTCATCTGCCTTACTGGGCGGCGGTTCCGGCTATGATAAGGGCATCCAGACGGCCCAGGACATCTTTACCACGCTGGACGATATAAACCGTATCGTGCCTAAAGACAAGGTGACCACCGCCTGCTATCTGTACGACCTGGACGGCTCCGCGGTGACCGGTGACATGTTCGGTAGCACTGTGATGAGTTATGCCGGTGTTACCAATGTTTTTAAAAGCCTTAACGGCGGCGTCTATGAGTTCGAATCCCTGCGGGTATCCAATCCCGATGCCATCTTCTGTGTACCGGGGCTGAAAAACAGCATCTTGACTGACAGCCGTTTTTCCAATTTCCAGGCCGTGTTGAACGGCAAGGTTTTTGAGATGGAGCCCTCCTGGATTGAGTGGCAGGGCAGGACTGTGGTCACAACAGCGCTGGAAATCAGCGGCGACTGTTTCCCCGAACTGCTGGAAGAGAATTCCATGCAGGTGACAGACCCCACGGAGGGCATTGAATCCGCGGTGAACTCCGCGCTGGAAAGTTCCGCGTTAGAGGCGGACACCACTGTTTATGAGACTCTTCGGGAAGGGGACCAGGGGGAGGATGTGCTGAAGATGCAAGAACGCCTGGAGGAATTGGGCTATCTTGAAACGGAATACGACGGGTACTACGGGTCACATACGGCTGGCTGTGTGCGGGATTTCCAGGAGGCAAACGGGCTGGACGGCACCGGTGTGGCGGACGCCGACACCCAGCGGAAGCTGTATTCCAACAGCGCTAAAGCTAAGGAGGAAGCGCAGTCCTCTTCGCAGGCGGAATAAGGAGCGAGGGCAGAGGAAGCTATGTCATTTTTCACGAAGGACCGTTCGTTTTATAAAGACCTGGTGACCCTTGCTGTTCCTATTTCCTTGCAAAATCTGGTTACTTTTGCCGTGAGTTTCGCGGACAATTTGATGATCGGCAGTCTGGGGGACAACGCCATTTCCGGCGTGTATGTCGGCAGCCAGATGCAGACGGTTTTACAGCTGTTCGTGGGCGGCATTGAAGGCGCTATTTTAATTTTGGCGGCCCAGTATTGGGGCAAAAAGGATACGTTAAGTATTAGAAAGGTGGTTTCCATCGGCATAAAGCTGGCCGTCGTGGTGGGAGTCCTGGTCACCCTGGCCACAGTGCTGTTCCCCGCGTTCTGGATCCGGGTCTTTACCCAGGACCCCGGCGTTGTGGGCGAGGGTACTGCCTATCTGCAAATCGTGGGCTTTTCCTTTATCTTTTTCTGTATTTCCCAAGTGATGATTGCTTCTATGCGCAGCGTGGAAACGGCGAGGATCGGTTTGTACATATCTCTGATGGCGCTGGTGGTCAACATTTCTTTAAACTATGTGCTGATTTTCGGCAAGCTGGGACTGCCGGCAATGGGCGTGCGGGGCGCGGCTGCAGCCACGCTTATCTCCCGGTTTCTGGAAATGTTGGTCAGTGTAATCTATGTGTTTTTCGCCGATAAGAAACTCAGATTCAGCCTAAAGGACCTGCGGCACACGGACAAACAGCTTTTAAAGGATTTCATACGATACGGTCTGCCCTTGATCGGCGGGAATATGGTGTGGTCTGTAAATATGCTGGCCAACACGAAAATTATGGGCGAGTACAGTGCCGGAGTTATGGCGGCCACCAGCATTACCGGTATGCTCCACAATCTGGCGTACCTGTGGGTCAACGGCCTTGCGTCCGCAGTGGGCATCATCACGGGAAAAACAGTGGGGGCCGGCAAGTACGAGCTAATGAAAGAGTATTCCAGGACAGTCCAGGTGATATTCCTGCTTGTGGGTCTTGTCTCGGGCGCGCTGGTGTTCTTCCTGCGGGAGCCGTTCATCGGGCTGTACAATACCAGTCTGGAGGGCCAGGAGTATTCCCGGCAGTTTATCAATGTCATTTCCATCACCATCATCGGCAGCTGTTACCAGGCCGCCTGTCTGTTCGGACTGGTAAAATCCGGCGGTGATATTTCGTTTGTGTTTAAAAACGACACGATCTTCGTGTTTTTGGTGGTGCTGCCGTCGGCGCTGATTGCCCAGCACTTTGGGGCCGCGCCCTGGGTGGTTTTTGCCTGTCTGAAATGCGATCAGATATTGAAATGTTTCGTGGCGGTGGTAAAGATCAACCGCTTTAACTGGATGAAAAATCTGACTAGGGACAATGGAGAGGATTTGGAGGATGGACAGCCGGACGGGGCATAAGTTTTCTTTCAGGACCGTTTTGCTGGCGCTGGCGGCGTTTATCTGGGGTACGGCTTTTGTTGCCCAAAGCGTGGGAATGGATTATATCGGTCCCTGTACCTTTAACGCGGCCAGAAGCTTTATTGGCTGCGCGGCGCTTCTGCCGGCGGTCTTTTTCACCTCCCATATCAGGAAGAGTAAGGAAGGAGGACAAACGGAAAAGACGGGCGGCTCATTCTGGCGGCGCGAGAAGCCGCTACTGCTGGGGGGCTGTGTCTGCGGTCTCCTGCTGGGCGGCGGCAGCTTGCTGCAGCAGGCCGGTATTGAAACGGTAAGCCCCGGAAAGGCCGGATTTCTTACCGCACTTTACATTGTTCTGGTGCCGGTGCTGGGCGCCTTTTGGGCAGAAGGCCCGGAGTTATGGTATGGGCCGCCGTTCCTGTCGCTTTGCTGGGTACATGGTTTTTAAGTGTGCAGGAGGATTTTTCCGTAGCGGCTGGGGATATTCTGGTTATTGCCTGCGCGCTTTTCTTTTCCGTCCACATTCTTGTGGTGGACAGGCTTTCCGGCAAGGTGGACGGTGTAAAGCTTTCCTGCGTCCAGTTTTTTGTAGCCGGGGTGTTGTCTACGGTGCTGGCCTTTTTTCTGGAAACACCCAGGTGGGAGGAAATGTTGTCCGCTTGGGGGCCTTTGCTCTATACCGGTGTGCTTTCCAGCGGGGTGGCGTACACCTTACAGATTTTGGGCCAGCAGGGGACGGACCCCACGGTGGCTTCTTTGATCCTGAGCCTGGAATCCGTGTTTGCTGTCCTGGCCGGCTGGGCCGTGCTGGGCGAGCCCCTGTCGGCCAGAGAACTGCTGGGGTGCGTCCTGGTGTTCGGCGCTGTGGTTTTGGCCCAGTTGCCTTCCGGGAAGAGAGAGAAAAAGCTGCAAGGCTGAAACCACGGGCGGATCACGCCCTGGAAATAGACTGTAAAAATCTATATGGGGAAAGGACATAAACACATGAGACTGATTGAGACCAGAGACTATGATGAAATGAGCATGATTGCCGCCGGAATCATCGGCGCCCAGGTTTTACTGAAGCCCGACTGCGTACTTGGCCTTGCTACCGGCACTTCGCCAATCGGTACATATCAAAGGCTGGTTGCGGACTGCGAAAAGGGTCTGCTGGACTTCTCCCGGGTGCGCACTGTCAACCTGGACGAGTATTGCGGTCTGCCCGGAGACAGCAAGGAGAGTTACCGGTACTTTATGGACCACAACCTGTTTGACCATGTGAACATCAAAAAAGAGAATACCTTTCTGCCCAACGGCTGTGCCCCCGATATGGAAGCCGAGTGCCGACGGTACGAGGAATTGGTGAGCGAGTTGGGCGGTGCGGACCTGCAGCTTTTGGGCATTGGCCGCAACGGTCACATCGGGTTCAACGAGCCAGCCGATGATTTTCCGGCACAGGTCCACCAGGTGGAGCTGACGGAGAGTACCATCCGGGCAAATTCCCGGCTGTTTGACCGGATCGAGGATGTGCCCACCAGAGCGGTCACTATGGGAATTGGCACCATTATGAAAGCGGGACGCATTCTACTGATCGCCGGGCCTGAAAAGAAAGAAATTGTGCAAGAGGCCGTCTACGGCAAAATCACGCCTGAGGTCCCGGCTTCTGTTTTGCAGTTGCACAAGGATGTGACCATTATCCTTGCAAAATCGTAAAGTTCTGTGAAATCTTTTCTTCCGGCTTGACAGACCGTTCCCCCTTTGCTATACTTTTCCTGTGGTTTCCATGAAGAAAAGCATTTTCGGCCAAGCCGGAGCATTTTATTCGATTCATTTTTTGGCAAACAGGGCCACGAAGGCTTTTTCCCCTCAAAGGGGGCTGCTTTCGCGGCTTTTTGTTTGCGGAATTCCAGGAGGTCATTATGTCAAAGACAAAAAAGTACATTTGGGAAATGGTTATTGCCGCTCTGTGCGTGGCTTTGGGGGTAGTGTTGCCTGTGGCGGTCCACAGCATCCCCAATGCCGGAAGTATTTTGCTGCCCATGCACATCCCGGTCCTGCTCTGCGGGCTGCTGTGCGGCCCCGCTTATGGACTGGCCTGCGGCATTGTAACGCCCTTGCTGTCCAGCCTGATTACCGGTATGCCCCCGGCCGCCGTGCTGCCCAGCATGATCTGTGAACTGGCGGTGTACGGTTTTGCCGCGGGTTTGCTGATTATCCTGGTTCGCACCAAGTCTCAGGCCGCCAACGTTTATATCTCCCTGGTGGGCGCTATGCTCATAGGCCGGGTGGTTTACGGCGTGGTAAACGCTCTGATTTTCCAGGCCGGGGAGTATTCCATGTCCATATGGCTTACTGCCTCTTTTGTCACCGCACTGCCGGGCATCATCATTCAGCTGGTGCTTCTGCCTTTGGTGGTCCTGGCCTTACGGAAGGCCAAGCTGGCGTTTCAGCCGTAAAGCGTTTGCACGTTGTTAAGGAAAAGGGCTCCCGTACGGGAGCCCTTGCTTTATTTTATTCGGCCGGTCAGTCTTTCAAAATAACGCCGTTTCCATCGTACAAATACTTGGGGCTGCCGGAGATGAGCAGGACGCCTTCAACAAATCCCCAAATCAATACGCCGACGGTGGCGATGCCGCAGGTCAGCAGACCGCCAGCCAGGGAGACAATCAGCTGGATAGTGGCCCGGGTGTTATTTCCCAAATAATAATTGTGTATACCCAGACAGCCAAACAGCAGTGCCAGCAGGCCGGCGGCAAGGCGGCTCTTCTGGTTGTAGCCAACAGGAGGCACGTTGTACAGCGGCTTATAGTTGGATTGGGAAGCGGGCTGGCCATATGGCTGTCCTTGATAGGGTTGTCCCTGATAGGGCTGGGCTGTGTACTGGGGAGGAGTGTACTGGGGAGGAGTGTACTGCTCCTGCTGGGCGGTATAATTGGGAACTGCCTGTGGCTCGGGCTGCGGCTCTGTCTGGGGCGGCTCCGGCGCGCGGGGCGGGTCGGGCATCTGAAAAGCCTCAGTAGGAGAAGCAGCCTGTGCAACTGGTTCCTCGGGCGGTACTGGATCAGGCTCTAAAGTAAGGTGAGGTGCGGTGGAGGGCTGGGGTTCGGAAGTCTCGGCGGTTGGCGTTTCAGGGGCGGGCACTTCAGTGCCGGAGGTCTCAGGTTCAGTATGAGGGTCCTGTTCTTCGCCGTTTATGTCCTTGTTTTCATAATCAGTCATAATGTTTTCTCCTTTAATCCTTTAAATATACGCCGTTGGCGTCGGTGTTGATGCGGCCGTCAAGGAGTTTGATGCCGTCCAGAATGCCCCAGATACCCATAACAATGGCGCCGATGCCGCAGGTGAGCAGTGAGATGAGAAGCTGCATCAGCCCGCGGGAGGTATTGCCCAGATAGAAGCTGTGGATACCATACATGCCCAAGAGCATAGCCAGGATCCCCGCGGCGGTCCGGCTCTTCTGGATATAGCCGGGAGGGGGATCCATACCGGCCTGGGGCTGGTACTGGGGGGGATTGTACATGGGAGGTTGCTGATTATAATTGTTGTAGTCTGCCATAGTCACACTTCCTTATGTTTGGTAACTATATCTTACACTATGAAAAATTTAAAATCAATATGCCGAAGGGGAAAGTAAGGAAAAAATAAATAAAAATAAAAAAATTTCGAAAATTTTTTCAAAAGTTGTCCTTTTTAGGACAACTTTTTTTCTTTTCAGGGGGATTATTGAAGGGGTCTCCCAAAAAAGAAGGAGGGAAAAGCTGATGGAGAAAAACACCCGTGAAAAAGTGTTGGAGGGCTATGAACGGCTGGCATTTGGAGACGTAAATGACCCGGTGCGCCTGCTGTTCTGCGACGAACTGAACACCAGGACCCTGAACGCTATGGACCTGTTCAGCGTATCGGAAATCAAGCGGCAAAATGGAGGCGGCATGGAGATCAAATTTTTCGACCGCATTCGTGCCCTGCAATGCATGCAGGAACTGGACAGGGAGCAAAGTTCGTCTTGCGGCTTTTATCAGGCGCTGGAAGATGGGGCGCGGGCCCTGGGAGGCGAGGGCGGGGATGACACTTAAAAGTTTTTCTCCCAAGCAGATGAAAGCCCTTTGCTGGTGGGGAAGCAAAAGTCCTTACCGGGACAGAACGGCGATAATCTGCGACGGGGCCGTACGAAGCGGCAAAACCCTGTGTATGGGGCTATCCTTTGTGTGCTGGGCCTTTGCCCGGTTTTCGGATCGGTCCTTTGCCATATGCGGCAAAACCATCCAGGGCATACGGCGGAACCTGATTACGGAACTTCTGCCTGTCCTGAAGGAATTGGGGTTCCGCGTGGAGGACAAGGTGAGCCGTAACCAGATCATCCTTTCCTGCGGCGGCACAGAGAACAGGTTTTACCTGTTCGGCGGCAGGGACGAGGCCTCCGCCGCTCTTATCCAGGGCATGACCCTTGCCGGGGTGCTTTTGGACGAGGTGGCGCTGATGCCCCGCTCCTTTGTGGAACAGGCCCTGGCCAGATGCTCGGTGGAAGGTTCCAAGTTCTGGTTCAACTGTAACCCGGAGTACCCCGGCCACTGGTTTTACAGGGAGTGGATCGAAAAGCGGAAGGAGAAAAACGTCCTGTACCTTCACTTTACTATGGACGACAACCCATCTCTGTCCGCCGAGACAAAAGCCAGGTATGAAAGCCTGTTTTCCGGTCCCTTTTATCAGCGGTTCATCAAGGGGAAATGGGTGGCTGCCCAGGGCCTGGTGTACCCCTTTGCCGAAGGTCTGCTCTGCGATGTTCCCCCCGGTCCCTGGGAAGATTGGGCTGTGTCCTGCGATTACGGCACAGTGAACCCTGCCTCTTTTGGGCTGTGGGGTTTGCAGAAGGGCTGCTGGTACCGGGTGGACGAGTATTATTACGCCTCTCAAGTTACCGGGGAACAGCGCACGGACGAAGAGCACTATCAGGGACTTACGGCCCTGTGCGGGGACAGGAAGATAAGCCGGGTCACGGTGGACCCCAGCGCTGCCAGTTTTATGCAGGTGATCGCCCGTCACGGCAGGTTCCGGGCGGTCCCCGCCAAAAACAATGTGCTGGACGGCATCCGCCAGGTGAGTACGGCATTAAAGGAGGGGAGGATAAAAATTTGCAGGACCTGCCTGGACGCGGCCAGGGAGTTTTCTCTCTACCGCTGGAAAGACGGTCCCCGGGGTGATGAGCCCGTAAAGGAGAACGATCACGCTATGGATGACATCCGGTATTTTGTTTCTACTTTGCTGCCGGACGGGGAGGACACGGGCTCTCCTTTCTGTTCGGTGGCGAGAAGGATTTGAAAGGAGATGACAGAATGGGTCTGTTCAAACGGGGAGAGAAGATGGCGGCGTTGAGCGTACAGAGCGGCCGGTCACAGGACTGGCGGCTGGTCCGCTGCGCGCCCTCGGGGCCCGGCGAGCGGGGCCTGTACAGGGGCCTGCGGGAATCGGTACCTATTATCGACGCGGCGGTGTATAAGCTGCGCCGGCTGTTGGGGGAGTTCACTGTGGCCTGCGGGGACCCCGCTGCCCAGCCTGGCATGGATGCCTTTTTGGAGGGTGTGCGGGTCGGGGCGTCCGGCATTGGGATGCAGGAATTTATCGGGACCTATTTTGAGGAACTGCTGACCTACGGCACGGCTGTGGGAGAGATGGTGGTTTCCGGCGGGAAATTGCGGGCCCTGTACAACGCCAGCCTGGACGATTTGGAACTGGAGGAGGACGGTCCTCTGGGAGTGAAAATCTCGGTGCTGGAACCGGGGGGAAAACGGGAATGCCCCTACCCGGAACTCCTGCTGTTATCCGCCCTGAACCCGCCGGCGGGCAGTGCCTGGGGCGTTTCCATCCTGCGGGGCCTGCCCTTTGTCAGCGAGGTGCTTTTAAAAATCTACCAAACCCTGGGCGTCAATTGGGAGAGGTTGGGAAACATCCGCTTTGCCGTGACCTGTAAACCAGACAGCGGCGGGTTCCCGGCGGCGGAGCGGGCCAGACAGATGGCGGAGGAATGGAAACGGGCCATGCGGAGCGGCGAGGTCAGCGACTTTGTGGCCGTGGGAGATGTGTCCATCAAGGCTATCGGCGCCGACAACCAGATACTGGACAGCAACGTGCCGGCCCGGCAGATGCTGGAACAGATCGTGGCAAAACTGGGGCTGCCCCCGTTCCTGCTGGGGCTTTCCTGGTCCTCTACTGAGCGAATGTCCAGCCAGCAGGCCGATGTGCTTACAAGTGAGATTGAAGCCTACCGCCGCCTGCTTGCCCCGGTGATCCGCAAGGTTTGCGGCACCTGGCTTCTGCTGGAAGGGTATCCCGGAGAATGTACGATCCAGTGGGACGACATCACTATGCAGGATGAGGTGGACCACGCCAACGCCAGATATTTGACGGCAAAGGCCCGGCAGATTGAAGAAAAGCTGGAAGGAGGAAAAGACCAGTGAAAGAAGGCTATGTGAAAAAAGAAGCGGAGAACTCTCCCGACATGGAGAAAATCAACCGATACACCCGGCGGGAATATCGGGAGGACGAGGTATATACCTTTGCCCTGGTGCTGTGCGACAACGAGGTGGACCGGGATTTCGAACGGTTCTCAATTCCAGCCCTGGAAAAACTGAAAGAATTATTTCTGGGCAAGACCTGCATTCTGGACCATGAACGGAAGAGTCAGAACCAGACAGCCCGCATTTACGACACGTCTTTGGAAGAACTTGCCGGCCGGGTAACCCAGGCGGGCGAGCCCTACACCCGGCTTACCGCCAGGGCCTACCTGCCCAGGACCGGAAAAAACGGGGAGACCATCGAACTGATCGAAAGCGGCATTTTAAAAGAGGTCAGTGTCAGTTGCTCTGTCAAACGGTCCGTGTGCGGTATCTGCGGCAAGGAAAGCTGTTCCCATCAAAAGGGGCGGGAGTACGGCGGCAGGGTATGCGTCAGGGTTTTGGAAGATCCCACCGACGCCTACGAATGCTCGTTTGTGGCGGTGCCCGCCCAGCGGGAAGCGGGCGTGAGGAAGGGCTGGACCCCGGAGGGGCCGGTGACACTTACCGCCCGTGAGGCCGCAGACCTGGAGGAGAAACTGGCATGTTTGCAGGAAAAGGCGACCTGGGGCGACAGCTACCGGAAAAGCCTGCAGGAGGACATATTAAAGTACAGCGGCATTCTTCAGCCGGAGGTGCCGGGGGATGTGATGAAGTCCGCCGTGGAAAAGCTTTCCCTCTCCGAGCTTTCCAAGCTGGGAAAAGCCTATGAGTCTATGGCGGGGAAGGTCCTTCCCCTGAAACCCCAATTGATCCCGGAACGGGACAAACCGCAGCGGAACGCCAACGGAGCTTATCAAATTTAGGGAACAGCGGCCCGGGCCGTTTTCCAAATAGACTAAAAAATGGAAAGGAGAAACAGCAATGAAGGTATCGATGGAAGGTTTTGACGAAAAGGTGGTCACGTTTGAGACGGAGGAAGGCGTGACCGCCGGTCAGATGGTGGTCATGACCGGGAACGGCAAGGTCGGCCCCTGCACCGGGGAGGGAGATGTGCCCGCCGGTGTGGCTTTAAGCGTGAGGGAGGGCTTTGCCGCCGTGCAGACCGGCGGCTACATGAAGCTGCCCTGCGCAGCCGGCATGACTGTGGGCTGGCACCGGCTTGCTTTGAACAGCGACCTGGCGGCGGCCGAGACAGAAGGGGGCCGCTGCGCTCTGGTGACAGACGTGAGCGACGGCGTGTGCGGCGCAATTCTTTAAAAAAGAAAAGGAGGAAAAGAGCATGGCAAATTTTGAGAATATCGTTCTGGAAAAAGGGATGTACGGCGTTCCCGGAAAAAGCTTTACCCAGGTCCTGGAGGACCTGGACAGCAGTGAAAATTACCGGGGCACTGCTTTAGAAGGTCTGGACGCCTACCAGCGCCAGTTGAAGCGTTACGGCATTAAGGTCAGCGGCCCCGGCAGCGACAGGGTAGAAAAGTTCTTTTCCACCAGCGGCAGCGCGGCCCTGTTCCCCGAGTATGTAGCGCGTGCGGTGGGCCAGGGTATGGAGAACCGGAACAAAGTGACGGATCTGGTGGCTACCGTGACGAAAATCGACGCTATGGATTATCGCACCATCACCGCCGACGAGGACCCTCAGGATAAAGAACTGAAGCCTGTCGCCGAAGGAGCCCTGCTTCCCGCCACCACCATCAAGGCGGGCACGGGGCTTGTAAGGCTCCACAAGCGGGGCCGAATGCTCGTAAGCTCTTACGAAGCCCTGCGCTTTCAAAAGCTTGACCTGTTCACCGTGGCCTTGCGGCAGATCGGCTCTTACATCGCCGTGTCGCAGATGCTGGACGCCGTGGACGCTTTGGTAAACGGTGACGGTGCGAAACCTGGCGTTGAATTTGTTCCGGGTACGCCCGACTACGGTGACTTCATCAGGCTGTGGGGCAGACTGGCGCCCTATAAGCTGAACACTGTAATTGCCGGCACCGGCGCTATGGAGAAGCTTCTGCAGATTTCCGAGTTCAAAGACGCCCAGGCGGGCATGAATTTTCAGGGAACAGGAAAGCTTTGCACACCCCTGGGGGCAAAACTGATCCATATCCCCGGCATGGAGGAAGGGAAAATCGTAGCTTTGGATAAGGACTGCGCCCTGGAGATGGTCCAGGCGGGAGACGTTGCCACCGAGTATGACAAACTCATCGACCGCCAGCTGGAACGGGCGGCAGTCAGTGTGATTGCCGGATTTGCCAGGATTTACGGGAATGCGGCACAGGGCATTTCCTACACTGTACAGTAGGCCCTGGACGGGATGCCGCGGGGAGGACCCGCGGCGTTCCTCTTTACGAAAGAAAGGAGGATGAATATGGCGCTGAGCCTGGAACGGGTGAAGGCGGGTTTTGCTCTGTACAGCGGCGAGGACCCGGAAATGGAGGACGCCAGAGGCAAGCTGTGCGCCCAGCTGTGCCAGGAATGCCTGAACGGGATAGAGGCCAAGCTTAAAGGCCGCGTTGTTCCGGAGGGGAGCCGGGATGAGGGGGCGTTGGAAAGCTGGGCCGCCGCCCAGGCCTTTTACCAGCTTGCTCTGGCCGACGAGGCGGTTTCTCCCCAGGTGGTGTCCGCCGACGGGGTGCGCGTCGAAGCGGGGGAACGGTCCGAAAAGGCCAGGGTCCTGGCGGCTGAAAAGGAAAAAACGGCAAGAACCTTTTTGGGGGAGGGGGCGTTCTATTTTGGCAGGACTTAATGACAGCGGCCAGCTGGCCCTGCGGATTTTTCGGCACATGGAGCCTGTGACTGCTGCTGCCCTTTCGGGGGATGAGTCTGTCGGGAAAGGAATCGTCTCCGCCTTCCAACGGGGGAAGGGGGACTACGGCGGGGAACGCCACGCCCTGGGGAATATGGGCCTGCCGTTGTATCGGTTTACCGGGTGGCTTCCGGAATGGGAAAAGCTTTCCGGGGGGACCCTGGTCCAGGGCGGCGTGAGCTACCGGGTGCTTGAGGCCGCGCCTGTTATGCTGGGCGGCCGAATGATCTGCGTCAGGGCGGTGCTGGAAAAGGAGGCAGAACATGGGGACCAATGAGATTCTGGAAAACCTCCTTGCCCTTTTCCGGGAGAAGATCCCGGAAGCGGACTTCCTCCGTGCCTGGTCAGGAAACCAGGGTAGCAGGGCGATTTTCCGGCCTGCTGTCACTGCAGAGGTGGACAGCGAGACCGTAAAGCCCGGCTCCCGTGAGGAGCGGTACAGGTTCCGTATTTTTCTGCCGGAAGGAGAAAGCGGTGAAAAGGCCGAGACACTGTTCGCCGCCATGTGCCGCCTGGCGGGAGAATCCTATCCCGGGTTTTCCGCCATTTCCCGGGGAGGCCTGGAACGTGACAGAACCACCGGTGTTTTATCTGTGTCCTGTTCGCTGTCTTTCCTTGTGATGACAGATGGTGAAAGCTCCGGCACATTTGGGGAAAAGGTGGTGTTGGGAGGTCGGGAGTACACGGCTTCCTCAGTGAAGATCTCCATGAGCCGGAAGGGAGAGGAACTGGTTTCCGTCGGCGAGACAGAGCCCTTTGCCGTGCTGGGGGAAACGACCGAATATACAGTGGAATTGGAAGGGATCGACGCCTCGGGCCTGGAAAATATGGCGGATTTCCGGGCGGATTTGGGAGAAGGAACGGCTTTTGCGCACTGCAAATGGAAAACTGTTTCTCACGCCTTGCGAAGAGCGTCGTTTATTTCCCGCGAGAAAGAAGGGTGATGTATGGAAAGTGTGGAACGAGCGGAAGAACTGTCCAGAGAGATCGAGCGGGACAGCAGGCGATACCCCGTAAAGCTTTGAAAGGAGGGCGGCCATGAACCTGATGGGAATGCGCTTTAAGGATTTTACCTGGCCAAACAATCCCACCACTCTTACGGTCAGCGATTCGCGAAGCGTCCGGGAAACTCTGCTTCCCTACGCCGGGACCAGGACCGTTGACCTGGGCCGGCAAAAGCGGAAGGTGACCGGGGAAGGGTACTTTACCGGAGAGGACTGCTGGGACAGATGGAACGCCCTGAGGGACGCTTATTCCCAGGACGGACCGGGCAATTTGCAGTTGCCGGGGCAGGAGCCCTTCCTGGCGGTAATGGACAGCTTGAAGCTGATAGGCGCCGCCGGGAAAAACCTGGTAAAGTATGCTTTTTCCTTTACAGAGTACCGGTCAGGAGAGACTTATAAGGGAGAAGGGACCCACCGGGCCGCCGCCGGCGAAAGCCTGTGGGATTACGCCTGGAAATATGGCAGGACTGTGGAAGAACTGACTGCGGCCAATCCGGAGATCCGGGATGTGGGCTGCCTTAAAGAGGGAGAGGAGGTGAGACTTCCGTGATTTTCTGGGGAATCAGCCGGACAGGCAAAAAGCTTTTTCTGGGAGAGCCTGTGGAGGCGTCTATCGCCTGCGACCGGGACGCCCCGGCAGATCTGCTGCGGGCCAGGTTCCCGGCGGAGGACATGTGGGAAGAACTGCGGGACGTCGTGGGATATGAAAAAGGGTCAGCCGTGTTCCGGGGAATCGTGGACGAACAGGACACTTTTCTTTCCGAGGAGGGCCTGACCGTGGAACTGACAGCCAGAAGCCTTGAGGCCTTGCTGTTGGACAACGAAGCCCGTCCGGGGACAATCCAATCTCCATCCCTGGCCCGGATTGAGGAGCGGTTCTTAAAGCCTTTGGGCCTTTCTCTGGGCGAGGGGGACCGGGGCGCAAAGCGCGGGAACCTGACAATAAGCAAGGGGGACAGTTGTTGGACCGTACTGAGCGGGTTCTGCCGCGAGTTTTTGGGGGCGGAACCCTGGGTGGGGCTGGATGGCAAGGTGAATGTCGGCGAAGAAGGGACCACCCTGGAACTCGACGGGGTCATCTCCGCCCAGGTAAGCCTGCTGCCTTATAAGAGGATCAGCCAGGTGTGGCTGCAAAGCTGCCGGGGCAGTTACGACACCCTGTACCGGGACAAAAGCGCCAACGTGGTCAGGACCAGATATCTCAGCCTGGAAAGCGGGAAAAGGCCAAAAGAAATCTTGAGCCGGGGGGAGCAGGACAGCTTTCTCATTACCGTTACCTGCGCCAGCCCCTGGAGACCTGTCAAACGGGCTAGGGCTTCGGTGTCCCTGCCAAAGGTGGGCCGGTTTGAAAACTGCCCGGTGCGAAGCGCACTGTACCGCCTGGACAAGTCGGGGGAGCGGGTCAAACTGGTTCTGGAACGTCCGGCGGACGAAGGAGGGGGGGAACAATCATGTGGCTGACACAGCAGCTTGGAAATCGGGAAGGCACCACTCTCAGCAGCGGCCAGGTGGCGGAGAGCGAGAATTTTACCGTCAACGGGGAACAGGAATACCAGTCGCCGGAGATGCTTGCGCCCTACGGATTTTCCAGCCTGGCTGAAACCGGGGAGAAAGCTGTAATGCTTAACGGCTTCTGCGTCGGTGTAGCGGCTTTGCCGGACAGGGCCCTGGAAGCGGGTGAGGTCCGGCTCTATTCCGCCGGCGGAGCGGAGATCCTGCTGAAAAACACGGGAGAGGTGGTCATAAACGGGCAGACCTTCTCCGCACCTTAGAAGAGGAGGATAACATGGCGTTGAAATTGAAAGACGGCGAATACTCCCTGGGGGCGGGCGGTTTGCCGGAAACCGTGTCCGGCCTGGAAGAACTGTTGCAGGACGTCCGTCTCTGCCTGACCTTGCCCAGGGGGAATTTCCCCTATGGAAGGGACCTGGGAAGCGGCCTGCATTGTCTGGACCCGGGAGAGGAGCACAGGGACCAGCGGGCGCTGGCCCTGGCTAACGAAGCCCTGATTGACATGCCGGGAGTCAGGGCGGTAAAAGTGGTTTTTCCGGAGGACGGGGGAATGATTTTTACAGTTTCCACGCCCCTGGGGGAAGGAGATGTGACCTATGGAGACATATGAAGAGATCCTTGCCAGAATGGAGGACGCCTACGAACAGGAGAGCGGTCATAAGGCCAGGGATGTTTCCGACACGGGCCTGAGGCTTAAAGTGCTGGCGGGGGAACTGTACCGCCTGCGGGCCGAACTTAACTGGCTTTCCCTGCAGGCGTTTCCCCAAACTGCCGCCGGGGAATATCTGGACCGCCACGGGACCATGCGGGGCGTGGAAAGGAAGGAGGCGACCCACGCGGTGGGGACCCTGACTTTTTCCAGGTATCTGCCGCTGTCCTTCGACGTGGTGATCCCCCGTGGAACGGTCTGCGCCATTCCGGGCGAAGAACCAGTGGAATACGAAACTTTGCGGGAAGTTGTGCTGTCCGCGGGAGAACTGACAGTGGACGCGGAGGCCCAGGCGGTTCTTGGAGGATCCGCCGGAAACGCGGCGGCGGGGTACGTCAACGCTTTGACCTCTGCACCCACGGGAGTGGATTATGTGACTAATAAAACAGCTTTTGCCGGCGGCAGGGACAGGGAAACCGATCAGGAGTACAGGCCCAGGGTGCTGAGCGCTTACGCTAGCATGCCCAACGGCTCCAACGCCGCCTATTACCGGGATATCGCCCTGTCCTTCCCCGGAGTGACCGCCGCCGGGGTAAAGCCCAGGGCGAATGGGGACAACACGGTTGCAGTGTACGTCTGGGGCAAGGACGCGGCCCCGGACGACCAAACACTGGCGGATCTGGAGGCGGAAATGGAGGGCCGTCGGGAAATCGGTGTGACGGTCACTGTACAGCCGGCCGCCGTCAGGGCCGTAAATATTGGGCTCCGGGTCCGGCTGCGGACCGGCGCGGATTTTGCCTGCGCTCAGGCGGATATTGAAGCTGCCCTCGGCACTTTCTTTGCCGGTCTGTCTGTGGGAAGCCCCGTCTATGTGGCGGATCTGGAACGGGCAGTGCTGGCCGCCGCTTCTGTAACAAAGCTGGAATTTTCCTCCGGTGTGCAGGATATAGCCGGGGAAGTCAGCATTCTGCCCGTGCTGGGCTCTGTTTCTGTGGAGGCTTTATCATGAGCGGACGGGCGCTGGACAGAATGCGGGAATTGCTTAACGGTGTCGGGGCTTACAGGCTGACAGGCTCCTCCTCGGCAGATTGGGAGCTAAACGCCTGCGGGGCCGGCTTTTCCCTGATTGAGGACGGGGTGGAAAGCCTTTTAAACGACCTGTTCCCGGACACTGCTTCTTCTGACAGGCTGGACCTGTGGGAGCGATCATGCGGGCTCATGCCCTCCGCAGGGACATTGGAACAGCGGCGGGCCATTCTGGCCGCGAGGTTGGCCATGAATCCCCAAAAGCTGACAGGGAAGGACTTTTCCGCTATGCTTCCCGCCGCGGGAGTAGTTGGAGAGGTGGTAGAAGGGGAATCGAGCGTTACCGTCCTGGCGGGCAGACTTTTGGGTGTTTCCCAGGAGGAGGCTAAGGCCGAATTGGACGTGGTGATGCCAGCCCATCTGTCGTGGACCTGGGACGACAGCGTGAATTGGGCCGCACTGGATGCATGGGCCGAGGATTTTGCCACTTTGGACGCCCGCGCCCTCACTTGGGAGGACCTGGACGGCGTGACAGGCGAAAAGCTGGAGGAGTGGAACCGGCCGATCCCGGAGCTGGAACCGGAAGAACCGGAACCGCCGGAAATTTTGGAACAGGAGGAATGTTGATGGCTTCATCTGGAAAAACAGAAAAACTTGGTCTTTCCCTGTGGGAGGCCGGTGATAAACCTGAACGGCTGGATTTCCGTCAGGACAACGAGCGGCTGGAAGAACTGGTGGCGTCCCATCTGTTCGACGCTTCCCAGCATCTGACCTCTGAGGAAAAGGCGTGGGTGAAAAGGCCCTTTTACATCTATGAATATACTGGGATTGGCACCGCTGCTAGAGCTTTTTACTACACCGATCCGGTTACCAGCCCGCGGTTCATGATCTGCTATGCCAGGGACGACGCGCCTTACTGTGTTCGCGACGGTGAGTTTCTCATATATGCCGCCTGGGGAACAGCAAAGTACAGCGGGACGCCGGGCCTGGTCGTGGGGGAAAAGACCTTTACCGTCTGCCAGCAGCAGGATGGAAAAGAAACAGACGGGTACCGGTACTGTCTGAACGAAGCCGGGAAAAAATACGTGGCCATTGTGATCCCGTAATTTTCCATACCCCTGTCCTGGAAGAGGAAGCCCGCCCTTTTGGCCTTGCCGAAAGGGCGGGCTTTTCCCGCTTGAACAGAAGGGGCAGATGTGATAAAATGATTGCGGAGCAATCATTACAGAGAGACGCTCGGACGCGAAGCGTCCGCCTTTTGGCTTCGCCAAAAGTACCGCGTTTCTCCCGCTGTGAAAAAATGATTGCGGAGCAATCATTACGGAGAGACGCTCGGACGCGAAGCGTCCGCCTTTTGGCTTTGCCAAAAGTACCGCGTTTCTCCCGCT
>CAZGLW010000027.1:0-23987 GCA_964525985.1 uncultured Acutalibacter sp.
ATTGTTTTCTATTTGACCGTGATTGTCCTCTTTTTGTTTTTGTCGGTGCAGTCTCTGGAAAAAAGGAGGTATAACTGATGAAAAAGAGGATCCCTCACAAAATTTCTGTTGGAAAGGCGGAAAACGGGATTGCGTTGCGGGGCGGCTCTTATTCGCTCGCCCTGACAGCAGTGGTGCTTGTCATTCTCATTGTGATCAATATTCTGGCATCCATTCTGCCTGCATCCATGACCCGGTATGATATCAGTTCCAGCCAGCTTTATTCTATCACCAGCAACACGAAAGTAGTGGTAAACGCCCTGGAGGAGGATGTGACGATTTATTGGGTTGTGCAGTCGGGAGAAGAAGATGACGTGATCGAAAATCTTCTGGACAAATATGACAGCCTGTCGGAGCATATTGAGGTCGTTAAGAAAAACCCGGACGTTTATCCCACCTTCGCTGAGCAGTATACCTCTGAAACCGTCAGAAACAACAGCCTGATAGTGGAGTGCGGGGAGCGCAGCAGGTTCATCGGCTACGAGGATATTTACGTTTCCGAAACAGATATGAGTACCTATTCCACAAAAACATCCTTCGATGGAGAAGGCGCCATTACATCCGCTATAGATTATGTTGTCACCGATGATCTGCCCCAGCTTTATGTTCTGGAAGGGCATGGGGAGGCGGATATTTCTTCCGATTTTGCAGACCAGATTGAAAAAGCCAATATTGAAACGACCACATTCTCGCTGCTGAATGAGGACAGCGTCCCGGAGGACGCCGACTGCGTCCTGATTTACGGACCTGAAAGCGACATTTCCGAGGAGGAGAGGGACCTGCTTATCGAATATGTGGAAGGCGGCGGAAAAATGATGGTCCTGGCAGGACCGGCTGAGGGTGACGATCTGGATAATTTATATGGGGTCCTGTCAGCCTACGGTGTGGAAAGGGAAGAGGGAATCGTTGTGGAAAGCGACAGGGAGCATTACGCGTTCCAGGCCCCTTACGTGCTGCTGCCGGATATGGAAAGCAGCGATATTACAGATCCCCTGATTGAGGAGCATTATTATGTCATTATGCCGCTGGCTCAAGGGTTACAGATAAACGGGACCGCCAAGTCAACGGTAACGGAACTGCTGACCACATCCGATTCCGCGTTCAGCAAGACGGACGGGTACAGTTTGTCCACTTACGAGAAGGAGGATGGCGACACCGACGGCCCCTTTGCGCTTGCCGTTTCTATCGACGGGGGCGGTGAAGAAGGGAACATGATATGGTTCTCCTCCTCCGTATTTCTGGAGGAAATGTACAACGCCTATTCTTCCGGCGCGAACCTGGATCTGGGGATGAACGCTCTTTCGTCCCTGATCGGAGAGCGGGAAGCCATTTCGATACGCAGCAAATCTTTGGACTACAACTACCTTACCATCAGCACATCCAATTCCTCGCTGTTAAAAACCTTGATGATAGGCGTGTTCCCGCTTGCGTACCTGGGGATAGGCATAGTGGTGATAGTGAAAAGGAGGAAACGGCAAAATGAAACGGTCTAAGCGGCTGTATCTGCTGTTAGGCGTTCTGGCGGTTATTTGTGCGGCGACACTTGCCGTCAGCGCGTATGAGGAGCGCAAGGAAGACATTCAAAACAGCGATGAAATCATTTTATCCGTTGATACAGGTGACGTAACGGCACTCTCCTGGGAATACGATTCTGGGAAGCTTTCCTTCCACAAGGACAGCAAATGGCTTTATGATGAAGATGAGGCTTTCCCTGTAAATGAGGAAAAAATCGATGAAATGCTGGAGATGTTCCAGGGATTTGGCGCTTCATTCACGATCGACGATGTGGAGAACCTGAGCCAATATGGACTGGACGACCCGGTCTGCACTATCCAGATCACCGCGGGGGACCAGGACTACTGTATCCTTCTGGGCAATTACAGCACAATGGATTCGGAACGCTATGTGTCCATTGGGGATGGCAGGGTCTATTTGGTAGAGAATGACCCTCTAGACTATTTTGACGCCGTTCTCAGTGATATGATTGACCACGATGAAACGCCCGATTTTGAGAATGTCACAAATATCCGGTTTTCCGGAAAGGAAGAATACCAAATCGACTATGAGGAAGAAAGCGACGCCACCTATTGCTCTGACGATGTTTATTTCGTGGAGGGGGACGACGGTCCGCAGCCACTGGACACTTCTCTGGTGGACAGCTATTTGCAGACAATCAGCGGCCTGGATCTGACAAGCTATGTCACTTATAACGCGTCAGAGAAGGAATTGCAGGCCTGCGGCCTGGATGAGCCCACCTTGAGCATTCACGTAGACTACGCTACGGAGGATGAAGAAAACGAAACCGTATCCAACAGCTTTGACCTGCATATAGGGTATGATTCGGAGGGGGAAAAGCTGACCGTGCAGCCGGCTCCCGAAGAAAGCGCAGCCTCGGACAGCGAAACGGATGAGGATGAGGAAGATGAAACCGTCGCTTTTATGCGTGTGGGAGAATCTCAAATCATTTATAAAGTGACAGGAGAGGACTGCGCCACGCTGCTGGACGCTTCCTACAACTCTTTCCGGCATAAACAGGTTTTCCCGGCGAGTTTTGACGTGATAAATCAAATAGACATTTCTCTGGAAGGAGCAGAGCATACTCTTTCCAGTGAAGAAAAGGATGGAGAACTCGTCTGGACATATCAGGGGACGGAGGTTGATACAACTCAATTGCGCAGCGCTCTGACTGATCTGGAGGCTGACAGCTTCACCGAAGAGGAACCGGATCAAAAAGAGGAAATCAGCCTGGTCCTGCACTTGGACAACGAGAATTTTCCCACAGTGCAGATTGGTCTTTACCGCTATAACGGGACCGATTGCCTAGCTGTGGTGGATGGAGACTCTGTTTCTCTTGTTCCGCGTTCTTCTGTGGTGGACCTGATTGAATCTGTGAATGCCATCATCTTGAATGAAGACTAGAGTTATCCATTCATTGTTTTGCTGGTCCCGGACCTTTATGGGGCCGCGCGGTCAGAGAGAGGGCCCATTTTTTCGATTTACCCGCGCTTTTCGCAAACAGCGGGGAGAATTAAAAAACCGCTTCACACGTCAAAATCCCGCCTTTCCTAAACAGGAAAAGCGGGATTTTGCTACAGGAATTCAGGCTTGTGAGAAGTCCTGTGATTGCCGATACGCGCTGCCGCCGGCACGGGGACCCGGCCGGACATGACGAGAAATCGCTGTCTGCCGGTGCTTTACCCGATATCGCAGGCCTCGCATTCTCCAATTTCGCCCACAATCGGGGTGGGGTCGATCCCCTGCCGGCGGTAGTAGTCGGCCACAGCGGACTTGATGGCCTGTTCGGCCAGAACAGAGCAGTGAATCTTTACCGGCGGCAGGCCGTCCAATGCTTCCATCACCGCCTTGTTGGTCAGCTTCAGGGCCTCGTCAATGGGTTTTCCCTTGATCATCTCGGTGGCCATGCTGCTTGTGGCGATAGCCGCCCCACAGCCAAAGGTCATGAAGGATACGTCGGTGATAATGCCTCCCTCTACCTTAATATACATCCGCATAATGTCCCCGCACTTTGGGTTGCCGACCTCGCCCACGCCGCTGGGGTCTTTCATTTCGCCCACATTCCTGGGATTGGCAAAGTGTTCCATCACTTTCGCGCTGTATGCCATAAAAACCATTCTTCCTTTCTTTTAAATATCGTAGTGTATTTCGCCCGATGCGATACGTTCCCACAAAGGAGACATGGACCGCAGCCGTTCAACAATAGGGGGAAGGACCTCCAGAATTCTATCCACGTCCTCTTCGGTGTTATAATCCCCAAAAGAAAGCCGGAGAGAGCCGTGTGCAACCTCGTGTGGCAGGCCAATGGCCAAAAGAACGTGGCTTGGGTCCAAAGAACCGCTGGTGCAGGCGGAGCCGGAAGAGGCGCATATCCCTTTCAAATCCAGCATCAGAAGAAGAGACTCGCCCTCAACGCCCTCAAAGCAGAAGCTGACGTTGCCTGGCAACCGGTTGGTGGGATGGCCGTTCAAATGGCTGTGCGGGATATTTGAGAGCCCCCGGATGAGCTTGTCACGCATGGGGATAAGCTTTGCCCGGCGCTCCTCAATAGTGGAGCAGGCGCGCTTTATGGCTGTGGCAAGGCCAACAATGCCCGCCACGTTTTCTGTGCCGGCGCGCTTGCCCCGTTCCTGGGCGCCGCCGTCCAAAAAGGTCTGGATTGCCACTCCCCGGCGGATATACAGGGCCCCCACGCCTTTAGGACCGTGAAGTTTGTGGCCGCTTAAAGACAGCATATCGATATTTTGCTCTTTTACGTTGATGGCCACATTTCCCACCGCCTGGACCGCGTCGGTGTGGAACCACACGTTGTGTTTTTTGCAGATGGCGCCAATTTCGGCGACAGGCTGGACAGTGCCGATCTCGTTGTTAGCATACATGACAGTTACCAGCGCCGTTCTGTCAGTTATGGCCGCCTCAACCTCTTCGGGCCGCACCAGTCCGTCCCGGTGCACGTCCAGATAGGTGACGGAAAAGCCCTCCCGCTCTAAGGCCTGGCAGGTGTGCAAAACCGCGTGGTGTTCAAAGGCGGTGGTGACGATGTGGTCCTTCCCTTTTTTCTTTAAAGCCCTTGCGGCACCCTTAATGGCCCAATTGTCGCTTTCACTGCCGCAGCTGGTAAAATAGACCTCCCCGGGTTCGGCGCCCAGACATTTGGCCACGTCGTTCCTGGCCTTTTCCAGGGGGGCTTTGGCCTCCTGCCCCAAAGTGTACAGGCTGGAAGGATTGCCGTATACTTCCTTATAAAAGGGAAGCATGGCGTCAAGCACTTCCGGAGAGACAGCAGTAGTGGCGGCATTGTCCGCGTAAACTGTTCTGTCCATATCGAAAACTTCCTTTCCTTTAGTGTAAATGGACTGCGAATTAAATATACATTATTTTGGTATACTTTTCAATACCTTTATGCTGTTTCTCAAAAATTTTTTTCAAAGAAACGGCAAGGGCATAAAAGCGGAACTTTTTGCCAAAGCTGGAAATATCCGGGCTTCCTCCGGAACTATCTTTCACGCCGAAACTTGACAGAGAGGCCCTGAAAGGGTACAATAGAACAGTGAGATGACTATGTGGCATCATTTTGCGGCGGGAAGGTTTCCCTGCCGCTTTTGATAGGGACGGCGTGTCCCACTGGACGGACAAACAGAAAAAAACGGGCGATGCGAAAACGGCATGGCCTTGTTTGCGGTATTTCCGAAAGCGCCGAAGGCTTTCGTGTTTCCGTGTGTGCGTTAGTCCTGAAAACAAAAACAGGAGGAATTTCAGTGTCAGAAAAAAAGAATAGCAAGCCTGCCGGACGGCAGCAGGACCAGGTTCTCAGCGGAGCGGAAAACGCTCCCCGACTGGGGAAAATTGCCGGTCCCCAAAGGGCCGGGGCAAGGAGATCCCAGACCTCTTCCCCAAAGGAGGGAACATCCCCGAGCCAGCGCAGAAGGCAGACCGCCGGAAAACCGCGGCTGCAAACGGGCGCGCCCGGAACGGGAACAGGCAGGGCGGCCTCGTCTAAAACAACGGCGCCAAAAACAGATTCGGCGAAAGCAAAAGCTTCACGCCCTGCCGGCATCCGGGGGCCAGGCAGACCACCCAAGACCGAGAATCTTCCGCGCAGGCAGAGTTTGGGTACAGCCCCGATCGCCGCCGCCCAGCAGGCCCAAGCCGCCAGACAGGCGGCCGCTGCGGAAGCCGCCGCGCATCCCGCTCAGAAGCGGGGCAGGGGCCGGCCCAGGGCCAAACCCCCGATTAAGGCGTATTTTTTGGGCGGGTTAAATGAGATAGGCAAAAACTTTACGGTTTACGAGTGCGAGGGCGACATGGTCATTGTGGACTGCGGCCTGGCTTTCCCTGACGAGGAGATGCTGGGCATTGACATGGTCATTCCCGACTTTACCTTTATTGAGAAGAACCGGGAAAAGGTGCGGGGGATCGTAGTTACACACGGCCACGAGGACCATATCGGCGCGGTGCCGTATTTGTTGAAAAAGATCAACGTGCCCGTGTATGCAACTGCCCTGACAATCGGCCTCATTGAAAGTAAGCTGGAGGAGCACAATTTAAACGGTTCGGCGAAACTGCACGTCACCCCCGCCGGCAGCCATGTCCAGCTGGGGTGTATGGATGTGGAGTTTATTCATGTGAACCATTCCATTGCCGACGCGGTGGCCCTGGCAATCCACAGCCCGGCGGGGGTGGTGGTCCATACCGGCGATTTTAAAATTGACTGCACCCCCGCAGAGGGCCGCATGATCGACCTGGCCCGTTTTGCGGAACTGGGCAAGGAGGGGGTCCTGGCCCTGCTGGCCGATTCTACAAACGCCGAGAGGCCCGGTTATACCCAGACGGAACAGACCGTAAACAATTCTCTTGACTCTCTGTTCATGAGGGCCGAGGGCAAGCGGATCATCGTTGCCACCTTTGCCTCCTCCATCAGCCGGGTGCAAATGATAATCAACTGCGCTGTGAAATATGGACGCAAGGTGGCCCTGTCCGGCAGAAGTATGGTAAACGTCATGGGAATTGCCAGCGAACTTGGTTATTTGCAGGTGCCTGCCGGGGTTCTGGTAGATTTGAACCTGATTAACCGGTACGAGCCCGGTCAGCTGGTGCTTATCACCACCGGCAGCCAGGGGGAGCCCATGTCCGCCTTGACCCGTATGGCTTTTTCCGACCACAGGCAGGTGGCTATCAACCAAAATGATTTCATCATCATCTCCGCCAGGCCCATCCCCGGCAACGAAAAGACTGTGGGCGCTGTGGTGGATGAGCTTTTAAAACAGGGCTGCACAGTGATCTATGAATCCATGTACGAGGTCCATGTGTCCGGCCACGCCTGCCAGGAGGAATTGAAGCTGATACAGGGCCTGGTGAAGCCCAAGTATTTTATTCCGGTCCACGGGGAACAGAAGCACCTGCAGAAGCACAAGGGGCTGGCCATGTCTATGGGGATCCCGGAGGAAAACATTTTCATTGGTAATATCGGCAGCGCCCTTGAGATACAGGAGAACCACATGCGCCAGCTGGGCGATGTGCCCGCCGGGAATGTGATGGTGGACGGCCTGGGTGTGGGCGACGTGGGCAGCATTGTTCTTCGGGACAGGAAGCATTTGGCCGAAGACGGCATTATCGTGGCCGTCTGTTCTATCGATTCTTCATCCGGCCATGTAGTTTCGGGCCCCGATATCGTGTCACGGGGTTTTGTATATGTAAGAGAAGCGGAACAGCTTATGGACGAAGCCAGAAAAGTGGTGTATAATACATTAGAGGACTGCGTTTCACAGCATATCAGGGATTGGAGCAGCTTAAAACAGAATGTGAAGGATGAGCTTTCCAGGTTCCTGTACCGGAAGACCCAGCGCAATCCCATGATCCTGCCCATCATTATGGAAGTGTAAAAACGCGGTTGGACGATCTACAGCAAAGTGTAAAGGAGAAAGGTAGGCGGGGCCTGTGCGGAAAAAGAAGGTTTGGGTGGTATCCCCCCTGTTCTATTTGATGGCGGCTGCTATGGTGGTCATGGCCTGTGTCAGCTGGCGCTACAGCAAGATCGTCTTTTCCGTAGAGATGACCGCGGCGGTCATGTGTGTGCTGGCTGTGGCGGCCTCCGACCTTTTGTACCGCAGGAATGTCTCCTCCGCCATGAAAAGCGCCAAAAAGGTTCTTACCGCCGAGGACGAACACGCTCTGGAAGAATTTGCCCTTCCGGTGGCTGTGGTGGCCCCCGCGGGGGATATTGTCTGGGCAAACGAGGCTTTTGTGACTTCTCTGTGCGGGGGCGGCCGCTGCTTGGGAGAAAACGTGCTGAAATTCATTTATCCCAAAACCTTCCGCCAGGTGATGGGGGAGAAAGGCACGTCTGTGTCCCACCGGGGCAGGGAATACACGGTGTACGGCGCAAAAGCGGGAACCTCCTTTATTCTCTATTTTGTAGACGACACCTATTTCAAGTCCATTTACAGAGAGTATCGGGAAAAGAAGCCGGTGGTTTGCATGGCTGTGTTCGACAACCGGGAAGAGCTGTCCAGAGACAGTGTGGGCGGAGATGATTCCCGGGTGGTTTCAGAGGTAGAGGGCGTGCTGCGCCGCTGGGTGGTAGAAGATCTGGGCGGCTTTATCCGCAGACTGGGCAACGGCCGCTATCTCATTCTCACCGACGATTCCCATGTTGAGGAAGCGAAGCAGAAGCGTTTCCGTGTGCTGGACGATGTGCGCGCCATTAAGAGTGCCAACAACATGAGCGCGACCATATCCCTGGGCGTGGGCCGCGGGGCCGATACCTCCGCTGAAAGCGAGCGCTGGGCCCGGCAGGCTTTGGATATGGCTTTGGGCCGGGGCGGCGACCAGGTGGCGGTGAAGCTCCAGGGAGATACATACGAATTTTTCGGCGGCCTGTCAAAAGGTGTAGAAAAGCGGGACAAGGTGAGAACCAGGGTTATTGCCGCCACGCTTTCTGACCATGTGAAGGCCAGCGACCGGGTGTTTATCATGGGCCACAAAAATTCTGACCTGGACAGTGTAGGCGCGGCTGTGGGCATGTGGGCCGTCATCCGGAAAGGACTGGAAAAGCCCGCTTCTATTGTCATCAACAGGAGCCAGACGCTGGCTACGCCGCTGGTGGACCGTGTGGACGAAGCCTATCCAGGCGAGAAGGTGTTCATCTCTCCTTCAGAAGCCATGCAGAGCGTCACTGAGCGTTCCCTTTTGATTGTAGTGGATACCCATTCAGTCAATTTTGTGGAAAGTTCGGAGCTTTTGGAACGGGTCCCCCGCATCGTGGTAGTCGATCATCACCGAATGATGGTCTCGCACATAAAAAACGCCCTGATTTTTTATCACGAGCCCTACGCCAGTTCCGCCTCTGAGATGGTGACGGAGCTGATACAGTATATCAACTCTTCCGCCGTTGACGGGGTGGACGCCGAAGCTTTGCTTTCCGGCATTGCGCTGGACACCAAGAATTTCGTGCTGAAAACCGGTGTGCGCACCTTTGAGGCTTCAGCCTTTCTGCGCAGGCGGGGGGCGGACACGGTGTCGGTGAAAAAGATGTTTTCAAACACTCTGGACAACTACAAGCAGAAGGCCCAGCTTGTTTCCGGAGCGGAGATATACAAGGGCTGCGCTATTGCCACATCCAACTGGGATTTGGAAGATATGCGGGTGGCGGCGGCCCAGGCCGCGGACGAACTGTTGTCCATCCAGGGAGTAAAGGCGTCGTTCGTGCTGTACCGTACCGGCACAGACGTGAACATTTCCGCCCGGAGCCTGGGTGATGTGAACGTCCAGGTCATTTTAGAGGAGTTTGGCGGCGGCGGGCACTTTACTATGGCCGGCGCCCAAATCAAGAATATCACCATGAGCGATGCCCGCCGGGCGTTGATCCACGCGCTGGACCAGAAGCTGGCCGAGACCACCGCTCAAAACTAAAGAGAAGGGAAGGCCCGTACTATGAAAGTCGTATTGCTGCAGGACGTGAAGTCCATTGGAAAAAAAGGAGACCTCTGCAACGTCTCCGACGGGTACGCCAGGAATTTTCTGCTGCCCAGAAAGCTTGCCAAAGAGGCGAATGCCCAGGTAATGAATGAACTGAAAAACGCCGAAGCCGCCAGGGAATACAAGCTGAAAACCGAGACCGAGGAAGCCCGGAAGAACGCCAGCGCCCTTTCCGGCCGCACGGTGAAAATCTATGCCAAGCCCGGTCAGGGCGGCAAAATTTTCGGCTCTGTCACAGCTAAAGAACTGGCGGATGAGATCAAAAAGCAGTATGGCGTAGAGGTGGAAAAGCGGAAGATCGCTGTGGAGAATGATATCAAGGCCTTCGGCTCTTACAACTTCGACGTGAAATTCTTCGGCGGCGTTACCGCCACCATGACAGTGGCTGTCTGCGAGAAGGAATAATCAGTTATTGGAAATTAGCGGGAAGGGAGTGGTTTTTCCCATGCCATCCGATCTCAATACCCAGGCTGAGCCCGGGATGAATATGCCTTTTAACCTGGAGGCGGAGCAGTCTGTGCTGGGGGCCGTTCTGCTGGATTCTTCCTGTTTGCCCGCGGTAATCGAGATATTGCCCAGGGCCGAGTATTTTTATGCGGTGACAAACCGGATGATTTACGGTGCCATGCTGGAAATGTCTGACAGTGGCCAGCCTGTGGATTTTGTAACTGTACTGGAGCGGCTGAAAAAGGACGATACATTTGACGAGGCTACGGGAAAGGTGTACCTTACCCAGCTTGCCCAGATTGTGCCCTCCATTTCCAATGTGGAGGTCTATGCCGCTATTGTCCGGGACAAGTACGATGTGCGTACCCTCATGGAGGCCGCCCGGTCCATTTTGGATGACGCTCAGGATGGAGCGGAGGAATCTTCTTTGCTGCTGGACGCCGCGGAGCAGCGCATTTTTGATATCCGCAGGGGCAAGAGCCTGAAAGGGCTACAGCCCTTAAAAGAGATTTTGATGGAGACCTTTGACAGGCTTGACCTTTTAAATTCCCCCGACAGGGACAAATACAAGGGCCTGCCCACGGGTATTCGGGAACTGGACAGCGCCATCACCGGTCTGAACCGGTCGGATCTGATCATCCTGGCGGCCCGGCCCGGCGTTGGTAAAACCAGTTTTGGCCTGAATGTAGCCCGGCATGTGTCCGTTACAGCCCGGCGCAGGGTAGCTTTCTTTTCCCTGGAAATGAGCAAGGAACAGTTGGCATCCCGCCTGCTTTCCTGCGAGGCGCTGGTGGAGGGCAGCAAGCTTCGCTCCGGCGACCTGAACGACGGCGATTGGGTAAAGCTGGTGGAGGCCGGGGACATTTTAGGCAGGGCCGACCTCTATTTTGATGACAGCCCCGGCATCACTGTGCCGGAGATGAAGGCTAAGCTCCGCCGTTTGGGAAATGTGGACCTGGTGATCGTGGACTATTTACAGCTGATGTCCAGTGCCAGGCACATTGAAAACCGGGTGCAGGAAATCTCAGAGATCACCCGGAGCCTTAAGATCATGGCTAAGGAACTGGATGTGCCGGTCATTGCCATGTCACAGCTGCGCCGTCCCACCGAGCGCGCCAGGGACCACCGTCCCGGCCTTTCGGAACTGCGGGACTCCGGATCTATCGAGCAGGACGCCGACGTCGTTATTTTTCTGCACCGTGAAGCCTACAACGCCACCAGCGAGGGCGGCGAGGTCACCGAGGATATGGATATGAACGCAGCTGAACTGATCGTGGCAAAGAACCGTCACGGCGGTACTGACAGTATCCCTGTCCACTGGCAGGGAGAATATATGCGTTTTACCTCCCGCGAGGTCATCCGCCATGAATGAGGAACTGCGGGGCGACCTGTCCGGTCTGCCGGATCACGGGTTGGTGGTGGTGGGCTTTTCCGGGGGAGCGGATTCCACAGCGCTGGTCCACTGGCTTGCCGGCAGAGTGGATCGCTCCCGGCTGGTGTTGGCCCATGTGAACCACCTGCTGCGGGGAGGAGAAGCAGAACGGGACGAAGCTGCGGCTGAAGCGTTTGCCAAGAGTTTGGGACTTTATTTCAAGGCTTTTCGGGCAGACGTTGGAGCCCTGGCCAGAGAGAGGGGTCTGGGGTTGGAAGAATGCGGCAGAATTGTGCGTTATGAGTTTTTCCAGTCCCTTGCCCCTGGAGAACACGACCGGATTTTGACCGCCCACAACTTGAACGACAACGCTGAGACCATGTTGTGGAACCTGTGCCGGGGGACGGGCCTTTCCGGTCTGTGCGGTATTCCTTACAGCCGGGGGAAAATTTTGAGGCCCTTCTTAAAGGTGGGCCGGGACGAGATAGAGAACTACTGCGAAGTCCACGGCCTTTCTTATGTGACGGACAGCACCAACCTGTCTGGAAATTTTTCCAGGAACCGTATCCGGCGGGAAGTGTTGCCGGTGTTGGAGGAATTGAACCCCCAGACGGTAAAAGCCATGTCCCAAACAGCGGAACTTTTGAGCCGGGACCGGGACTTCCTGCGGGAAGAGGCCGACCGCCTGCTGGAAAAAGCCGGGCGGCCGCATGGTCTGGATACCGGGATCTTGGGGGCCGCTCCTGCCGCCGTCAGCGGGTTGTCGATCAGGCTTTGGCTGGAGAGGCAAGGCTTTTTCCACACCGAAAAGAAGCATTTTGACATGATCATGGAAAGCCTTTCGACAGGCGGCGCGGTGCCCATCCCGGGAGGGGGCCTGGTGCGGTGTTCAGGCGGTCTGCTCACGATAGATCCCCAGGAGGCGCCAGAGCCGTTCTGTATGGAGGTTTCCCTTGGAGAGACGGTTCTTCCGGGGGGAAGGACACTGGTCCTGGAGAAAAAAGAGGTCTTTTTTGGAAAAAGCACACAGAAAATTCACAATTTAGACTTCAAAAACGCTTTGGACTGTGATATAATAACAGCCATATCTCTTACAGAGAAAGGGCCGGGACCTTATAGACTTACCGCCAGGACCCGCCGGGTCGGGGACCGTTTTTCCCCGGCTGGAAGGGGGCTTTCCAAGCCGCTGAAGCAGATCTTTCAGGAATTGGGAGTGCCCCCGGCTTTGCGGGAGAATGCCATGCTGTTGGAATGCGGCGGGAAGGTGGCATACTGTCAGGGCGCGGGAGTTTCTGAGGAATTCCGGGTCAGGGAAACCACAAAAGAGGCGATTTTCGTTTCTTTGCGGGAAAATGCGGGAAAAGCAGAGGGGAATGAATGAGTGATGGTGGAACGCAGCGCAATGATGGAGGATATTCAGGAGGTTTTGTTCACCGAGCGGCAGATTGCCGTAATGGTGGAACGTATTGGCAAGGAGATTTCAAGGGATTACAAAGGGAAAAATCTGCTTCTGGTCAGCGTTTTAAAGGGTTCTGTGGTATTCATGGCCGATTTGATGCGGTCTGTCGATATCCCGGCCCGCATTGATTTTATGGCCACCTCAAGCTACGGCTCGGGCACAAAAACCTCCGGTGTAGTGAAGATCATCAAGGATTTGGACATCGATTTAAACGGCTTTGATATTGTGCTGGTGGAAGATATTTTGGACAGCGGCAAGACCTTGAGCTATCTGATAGAGCTTTTAAAGTCACGTGGGCCAAAAAGTCTGCGGGTCTGCACGCTGTTCGATAAGCCTGAGCGCCGTGAGGTGCCGATTGACGTCGCTTATGTGGGATCACAGATTCCCGACGCCTTCATTGTGGGCTACGGCCTGGATTACGATGAGAAATACCGCAATCTTCCCTTTGTGGGTATCCTTGAACCCTCGGTGTACGCATAAAGGGCGGAAAAACGGAAAGATTATTTCCAAATAGGAGGACAAATTTTTGGACGGCAACAAAAAAAAGCTGCGCAACATCTTATTGTATATCGGCATCCCGCTGGCGGTGATGTTCATTATCATCACCCTGATAAACAGTACGCGCACGGTGCAGCAGGAAACGTACAAGTATTCTGACATTATCGACTATTTCCAGACCGGACAGGTCACCGAGTACAGCTTGAACCTGGGAACCGGGGAGATGGAGATAAAGCTGAACGGTTCGCAGACCATTTATTTTGAACTGCCCAGCGTGGACCTGTTCTACCGGGATGTATCCGATTCCATCACGGCCTATAACCAGGCGAACCCCGACGCGAAAATGGTCCAGGACATCATCAGGCCGGCCGAGACGAGCTGGTTCTTAAGCCTTCTTCCCACTTTGATCCTGTTTGTGGGGCTTATTGTGGTGTGGGTCCTGATGATGCGCCGTTTAGGCAACAGCATGGGCGGAGACAAGACCATGAACTTTGGACGGGCCAAAGTGAAGCAGATAAGCGATGAGAAGCGGAAAACCACCTTTGCCGACGTGGCGGGAGCGGACGAGGAAAAGGAAGAACTTCGGGAAATCGTGGAATTTTTGAAGAATCCCGCCAAGTACAATTCTCTGGGGGCACGTATTCCCAAAGGCGTGTTGCTGGTAGGCCCTCCCGGCACAGGCAAAACGTTGCTGGCCCGGGCCGTAGCCGGAGAGGCCGGCGTGCCTTTCTTCTCCATTTCCGGTTCCGATTTTGTGGAAATGTTTGTGGGTGTGGGCGCATCCCGTGTACGTGACCTGTTCGATAAAGCCAAGAAGAACCACCCATGCATTATCTTCATTGATGAAATAGACGCCGTGGGACGCCAGAGAGGTGCCGGTATGGGCGGCGGACATGACGAAAGAGAGCAGACCTTAAACCAGTTGCTGGTGGAGATGGATGGTTTTGGCGCCAACGAAGGCGTCATTATGATCGCCGCCACCAACCGCCCGGACATCCTCGACCCAGCCTTGATGCGGCCCGGCCGTTTTGACCGACAGGTGATGGTGGGTTATCCCGACATTCGGGGCCGTGAGGATATTTTGCGGGTCCATGCCAGAGGCAAGCCTTTGGCCCCTGACGTGGTCCTGGCCACTATCGCCAAGTCTACCGCCGGCTTTACAGGTGCCGATTTGGAGAACCTTTTGAACGAGGCCGCTTTGTTGGCCGCCAGGAAGAACCATAAAGCCATCACTATGGCCGAGATAGAAGAGGCCACCATAAAGGTGGTGGTTGGAGCCGAGAAAAAGAGCCGGGTGATGAGCGAGAAAGAGAAAAAGCTTACCGCCTATCATGAGGCGGGTCACGCTATTGCCACTTACTACTGCAAGACTCAAGATCCCGTGCACCAGATATCCATTATTCCCAGGGGCATGGCGGGAGGATATACCATGCACCTTCCCACTGAGGACCGGTCCTACCAGAGCCGCAATGAGATGAAGGAAGAACTGGTGGTTCTGCTGGGTGGCCGGGCGGCTGAGGCTCTGGTTCTGGATGATATCTCTACCGGCGCCAGCAACGATATCGAACGGGCCACCAAGATTGCCCGGGCTATGGTGACGAAGTACGGCATGAGCGAAAAGCTTGGACCCATCACTTACGGTACTGACGACTCCAACCCATTTTTGGGCAAGGAAATGGGCCATATCAGCAATTACTCCGAACAGACCGCGTCTGAAATAGACGAAGAAATACAGGGTATCATTTCTGCCGCTTACAAGCAGACAGAGCAGATTTTAAAGGACCACCTTGACGAGCTTCACCGGCTGGCTGCGGTTCTGTATGAAAAGGAGAAGCTTGACGGCGATGAGTTCCTGAAGGTGATGAAGGGCGAAATGCTCCCGGGCGGGACGGCCCCCTCAGGGGAACTGCCTACTGAAGCGGCAGGGACCGCAGGCCCCGAAGGAGCGTCCGCTCCCAGGTCCGGAGAACCGGGAAACGGTTGACAAAATCTACAATATCTGGTATACTTTGGGTTACTGAGCCGCTGTATAGAGCAGTGATCAGCCCCGGAACAGTGAGATTAAAGACCGCTTGGGCTTTTCCGGGCGGTTTTTTCATGCAAAGCTTACTTGGGGAAGGAGTTTGCGGATTTATGGCAAAAAAGCAGGGATACGGCAATGACAGTATACAAAGCCTGAAAGGCGCGGACCGGGTAAGGCTGCGGCCCGCGGTGATTTTCGGGTCGGACGGCATCGACGGGTGCCAGCACGCTATTTTTGAGATTCTGTCCAACTCCATTGATGAGGCCAGGGAGGGCCGGGGCAGAGAGATTACCATTACACGGTTTTTAGATAACGCCGTGCAGGTGGAGGATCATGGCAGCGGTATTCCCGTAGAGTACAACCAGAAGGAAGAACGTTATAACTGGGAACTGGTTTTCTGCGAGATGTACGCCGGTGGCAAATACAACAATGATTCCGGCGCCAGCTACGAGTATTCCCTGGGTTTAAACGGCTTGGGACTCTGTGCTACCCAGTACGCTTCGGAGTACATGGATGTGGACATCCGCCGGGACGGCTTCCGGTACAGTCTCCATTTCGAACACGGGGAAAACGTGGGGGGACTTCAAAAGGAGCCATACGCCAGAAAGGATACGGGCACCATTATAAAATGGAAACCCGATTTGCAGGTGTTCACGGATATTGCCGTAGAAAGGGAATACTACCTGGATGTTTTAAAGCGCCAGGCCGTGGTGAACGCTGGCATTACCTTCCATTTTAGAGACGAGACGGCTCCCGGCAAATTTGAAACCACCGATTTCTGCTATGAAAACGGTATCCTCGACCATGCCCGGGAACTGGCCGGAGAAGATTACCTGACGCCGGTACAGCTTTGGCAGAGCGAGAAAAAGGTGAAGGATCGGGAGGACATGACGCTTTACAACGTAAAGATCAATGTTGCAGTTGCGTTTTCCAACAGGGTCCATGCGACGGAATACTACCACAATTCCAGCTGGCTGGAGCACGGCGGCGCCCCGGACAAAGCGGTACGCAATGCCTTTGTGTACCAGGTAGACGCCTATCTGAAGCAGAACAACAAGTATGCGAAAAACGAGAGCAAGATCACCTATCAGGACGTGGAGGACTGCCTGATTATTGTTATTTCTTCCTTTTCAACTCAAACATCCTATGAGAACCAGACAAAAAAGGCCATTACCAACAAGGGAATCCAGGAGGCAATGGTGGAGATGCTCCGGCACAACCTGGAGGTGTACTTCATTGAGAATCCGCTGGACGCGGAAAAAATCGGGAACCAGGTGCTGGTGAACAAGCGCAGCCGGGAAGACGCGGAGCGCACCAGGCTGAACCTGAAAACAAAGCTTACCGGCAAAATGGACATGACCAGCCGGGTGGCCAAGTTTGTGGACTGCCGCAGCCGGGATGTAAACGAACGGGAACTGTTCATCGTGGAGGGTGACTCCGCGTTAGGGGCCGTAAAGCAGGCCCGGGATTCCAACTTTCAGGCGGTCATGCCCATTCGGGGCAAGATTTTGAACTGTCTGAAAGCCGACTATGATAAAATATTCAAAAGCGAGATCATCACCGACCTGATGAAGGTGCTGGGCTGCGGGGTACAGGTCAAGGTAAAGGCCAACAAAAATTTAAACGCTTTTGACATGGACAATCTGCGGTGGAGCAAGGTCATTTTCTGCACTGACGCCGATGTGGACGGCTTCCAGATACGCACCCTGCTGCTGACCATGATCTACCGGCTGGCCCCGGCCCTGATCGAGGCGGGCAAGGTGTATATCGTAGAGTCGCCCCTGTATGAGATCACCGCGAAGGATGAAACATACTTTGCTTACGATGAGGCGGAGAAAGCGGAGTTCCTGAAGAAGCTGGAGGGACAGAAATACACTATCCAGCGCTCGAAAGGGTTGGGCGAGAACGAGCCGGACATGATGAACCTGACCACGATGAACCCAAAGACAAGGCGGCTCATCAAAGTAAACCCGGGCGATGCCGAATATGCCGCGTGGATGTTCGATGTGATGGAAGGGGACGACCTGGAAGGGCGCAAACAGTATATTTCCGAGCACGGCGCGGAGTATATGGACGAGTTGGACGTTAGCTGAGGAGAGAAAAAAACATGCCAAAACGACAGAAAAACCCGGAGCGGAACAAAAAGAGCCAGGCTAAGGGCTACATCGCCGGAGCGGGCGAGGTGGTGGAGGAAGACGTAGGGGAACTGCTGCGCAAAAACTTTATGCCGTACGCCATGAGCGTCATCACCAGCCGGGCCATCCCGGAGATCGACGGTTTTAAGCCCTCTCACCGAAAGCTGCTTTACACCATGTATAAAATGGGCTTGTTGGGCTCGGCACGCACCAAAAGCGCCAACATTGTGGGTCAGACCATGAAACTGAACCCCCACGGCGACGCAGCTATCTACGATACAATGGTGCGCCTTTCCCGGGGATATGAGGCCCTTTTGCATCCTTTTGTGGATTCTAAGGGGAATTTCGGCAAGGCCTATTCCAGGGATATGGCTTGGGCTGCATCCCGTTACACAGAGGCGCGCCTTGACGACATCTGCAAGGAACTTTTCAAGGATATCGACAAGGATACGGTGGACTTTGTGGACAACTATGACAGCACCATGAAGGAGCCCACCCTGCTGCCTGCCACCTTTCCCACGGTACTGGTAAACGCCAACACCGGTATTGCCGTGGGAATGGCTTCCAACATCTGCCCTTTTAATTTAAGCGAGGTGTGCGACACCACCATCGCCCTGATGAGGGACCCTCAGGCCGATCTGTTCCAAACCATGCAGGCCCCTGATTTTCCCGGCGGCGGCCAGTTGATTTTTGACAGGGAGCAGATGGGAAAAATCTATGAGACCGGCCGGGGCAGCTTTCGGGTGCGCAGCCGGTGGAGCTATGACAAGGCTGCCGGCTGTATTGACGTCACCCAGATCCCTCCCTCCACTACGGTGGAGGTTATTGTGGAGAGGGTCATAGACCTGGTAAAGCAGAATAAATTGAAAGAAATTTCCGATATCCGGGATGAAACGGACCTGGATGGTCTGAAAATTACCATTGATTTAAAGCGGGGGGTTGATCCCGACAAGCTGATGCAGAAGCTTTTTAAGCTTACCACCCTTGAGGACAGCTTTGCCTGCAACTTCAATATTCTGGTGGCCGGAGTGCCCCGGGTCATGGGCGTGCGGGAGATACTGGAGGAATGGACCGCTTTTCGGATAGAGTGTGTCCGCCGCCGGACCTATTACGATTTGCAGAAGAAGAAGGAGAAACTGCATCTGCTGCTGGGCCTGCAGGCCATTTTGCTGGATATCGACAAGGCTATACGCATTGTGCGGGAGACAGAAGAGGAGGCGGAGGTGGTCCCCAACCTGATGATCGGGTTCGGCATTGACGAGGTCCAGGCCGAGTATGTGGCGGAGATACGCCTGCGTCATTTGAACCGGGAATATATCTTAAAGCGCACTGAGGAGACCGACGCTTTGGAGAAGGAGATCGGGGAACTGGAAAATATTCTGGGGTCCAAGTCCAGGGTGAAGTCCATAATCATCAGAGAATTGGAAGAGGTTTCGCAAAAATACGGCCAGCCCCGCCGCACCATGATTTTGTACGCAGACGAGGTGCAGGAGGCGGAAACCGTAGTGGAGGAAACGCCGGATTATCCGGTAACCCTGTTCTTTACCAGTGAAGGCTACTTTAAAAAGATTACCCCCCAGTCCTTGCGCATGAGCGGCGACCAAAAGCTGAAGGAAGGGGATCTTATCACCCAGCAGGTAGAGGGGACAAACAGTATGGAACTGTTGTTCTTTACGGACAGGCACCAGGTATACAAGACGAGGGTCTCTGACTTTGTTGACGGCAAGGCAAGCGTATTGGGCGAGTATATCCCGGCGCGCCTGCAAATGGACGAGGGCGAAAAAGCGGTGTTTATGGCCGCCACCACCGACTATGCCGGCTTTGTGCTGTTCTTCTTTGAAAACGGCAAGGCGGCAAAGGTGGACATGGGCGCCTATCAGACCAAGACCAACCGGAAAAAACTGATCAACGCCTACAGTGACAAGTCACCGCTGGCGGCCGCACTGTACGAGAAAGAAGACTGTGAGGTCCTGCTCACCGCTTCCTCTTCCAGAATGCTGCTGTTCCACACCGGGTTGATTTTGCCCAAGACCACCAAGAACACCCAGGGGGTACAGGCAATGAACCTGAAAAAGGGCCAGCGGCTGTTAAAAGCCGTGAAATATCAGGAAGGAATGTTGAATAATCCTGCCCGTTACAAGAAAAAGCTGCCCGCTCTGGGCGCCCTGCCCGATGGGGAAGAGACAGGGGAACAGCTTACGCTGTAAAGCGGACTAAAAGAACAAACAAGGAACGTCCCCCGCGGGCAGCGGTCCGCGGGGGACGTCAATGTTTTATGTTTTTGCAAAATTTACGGGCTGTTCAAAATATTACGGCTGTTCTTTTTTCCGCAGGTGTGTTATAATGACCGAAAGACTTGCAGTCGGGAACTGCGCTGGAAAATTGTGATCAGCGGCTTCACGTGTGCCCACCGCAGGTGTGTTATAATGACCGAAAGGCTTTGTGATGTGTTGCAGATTTTTATTTTGGAGGGAGCGGCTTTGAAGATCCTGGGGATAGATCCCGGTTACGCCATTGTGGGCTACGGTGTGGTAGAGGCCCAAGCCGGTGTATACCGGCCGGTGGAATATGGGGCCGTTACCACCCGGGCCAGAGATGATTTTTCTCTGCGCCTGAAGGAGATTTATGAGGGGATGACCGCAATCCTTTCCCAACACAGGCCCCAGGCTGCGGCAGTTGAAAAACTGTACTTCACAAACAACAAGACCACCGGCATCGGAGTGGCCGAAGCCAGGGGGGTCATTTTGCTGGCTTTGGCCCAGGCTGGCGTGCCGCTTTATGAATACACCCCCATGCAGGTTAAGCAGGCTGTCACCGGCTATGGTAAGGCCCAAAAGTTCCAGGTGCAGGAAATGACCCGCCGGCTTTTAAAGCTGCCGGAGATTCCGAAACCTGACGACACTGCCGACGCGCTGGCTATGGCCATCTGTCACGGGCAGGCGGCGGGCTCTTCTCTGCGCCGCAGTCTGCTGGAACGCGCCAGAGAACCCGGGAAAGTCATTTGAGATAACGAACTATGAACTTGAGGTGACAATATGTTTTACAGTATTACTGGGAAATTGACGCATACCGAGCCCGGGCTTGCGGTCATCGACGCCGGGGGTGTGGGTTTTAAGTGCCTGACCTCTATGAATACCTTGCGGCGGCTGCCCCAATTGGGGGAGCAGGCCACTTTATATACCCATTTAAACGTGCGGGAGGACGCTTTGGATCTGTTTGGCTTCTACACCCAAACGGAACTGAATTGTTTTAAGCTTCTTACCGGGATCAGCGGTGTGGGGCCTAAGGTGGGCATTGCCATTTTGTCTGAATTTACCCCCGAGGATGTGGCCCTGGTTGCTGCGGCGGGAGATTCCAAGCGGCTGACAAAAGCCAGCGGCGTGGGATCAAAGCTTGCCCAGCGCATTGTGCTGGAACTGAAAGACAAGGTAAAAGCCCTCTCGATTTCGGGCCTTACTACGGAGGATATTCAGCCCGGCGGACCGTCGGCATCCGGCAACGCCGCTCAGGCGGTGGAAGCGCTGGTCACTTTAGGCTACTCTCCGTCCGACGCCGCCCAAGCGGTGAGCCGGCTGGATTCCGCCCTGCCGCCGGAGGAATTGATCCGGCAGGCATTGAAGTCTTTTGGTCCAAAACTGTAAGTTTGCAAAAGGGAGAGAGGGGGAACACCTATGATCGAAAAGACAGGCGGCAAAGAATATGGAACTGACTGGGACGCTCAGGATGATATGGACCTGGAAAACCGCCTGACGGAAACCAGCTATACCGCCGAGGACAGGGAAGTGGAAAATCCTCTGCGCCCCCGAACGTTTTCTGAATATATTGGGCAGGATAAGGCCAAAGAGAATTTAAAGGTGTTCATTGAAGCCGCTAAAAGCCGGAAGGAGACTCTGGATCATGTGCTGCTGTACGGGCCTCCCGGCTTGGGCAAGACCACCCTGGCGGGAATCGTTGCTAACGAATTGGGGGTCAACCTGCGGATCACCAGCGGCCCGGCAATCGAGAAGCCGGGTGACCTGGCGGCACTGCTGACCAATTTAAATCCCGGCGACGTGCTGTTTATCGATGAGGTACATCGTCTGCCCCGCACTGTAGAGGAGATTCTGTACCCCGCAATGGAGGATTTTGCCCTGGATATCATTACGGGCAAGGGCCAGATGGCGGCCTCTTATCATCTGCCGCTTCCCAAATTTACCCTGGTGGGCGCCACCACCAGGGCGGGCCAGCTTTCAGCCCCCCTGCGGGACCGGTTCGGCGTGGTGCTTCGGTTAGAGTTGTATTCGTCAGAAGAATTGGGGAAGATCGTCCTGCGCAGCGCGGGAATTTTGGGGGCCGACATTGACGCTGACGCCGCTATTGAGATCGCCTCCCGCAGCCGGGGTACCCCCCGTATTGCCAACCGCCTTTTAAAGCGTGTGCGAGATTTTGCCGAGGTGATGAGCGGCGGGCGCATCACGCTGAACACGGCCAGGATTGCCCTTGACCGGTTGGAGATCGACGAGCTGGGCCTGGATCGCAGCGACCGGAACATGCTTTCCGCCATCATCCAGAATTACGGTGGCGGACCGGTGGGGCTGGAAACCTTAGCTGCGGCCATCGGCGAGGAAGCGGTGACCATCGAGGATGTAAACGAGCCGTATCTGATGCAGATCGGTTTTTTGGCCAGAACCCCCCGGGGCCGGTGCGTGACGGCCGCGGCCTATCTGCACCTGGGACTTCCCGTGCCTGCTGCTTTGCGGGGGAATACCGCCCCGGTCGAGCAAATGAAGCTGGAGGAATAGAAAATGATGCTGGAAACAAAAGATCTGGTCTTGCGGACTGTGAACAGCGGGGATCTGAAGGAAGTCGTTCGGATGTGGGACTTTGAAAAGGGTTCTATCTCTTTGGAGAAAGCAGAGCAGGTGATAGACTCCCTGCCTATCGCAATAGAGGATACGCCACCCAATGTGCCCGAAGGGTGCTGGGGTACGCGTTTGAAGAAGCAAAAGTCCCCATTGTCAATGGCGGGTGTTATAAAGAGAATATCGCGTCTTACAGAGTGATGGAAAAGGCTGGCATGGAGCAAGACGGTTTTGAGGAAAACGGCGACCCGTTGTTTCTGATAGACAAAACCAGATATTGTGAACTTCGACAGATAGACGAATACTTTTTTGAAAGGTGATTTTTATGGGAAGACTTTTCGGAACTGACGGCATTCGGGGAATTGCCAACAAGGACCTGACCTGCGAGATGGCTACCCAGCTGGGCCGGGCTGCCGCTTTCGTGCTGACGAACAAATCGAACCGTCACCCAAAGGTGCTGATCGGCAAGGATACCCGGCTTTCATCCGATATGCTGGAAACCGCTATGGCCGCCGGGCTTTGCAGTATTGGGGCCAGCGTGGTGACTTTGGGAGTGGTGCCCACTCCGGCGGTGGCCTACCTGGTGGAGAAATACAAGGCCGATGCGGGGATTATGATCTCTGCATCCCATAACTCTTACGAGTACAACGGAATCAAAATTTTCTCCGGTGACGGCTTTAAACTGCCCGATGACCTGGAAGAACGTATTGAAGACATCGTTCTGGGAAAATCTGACATTTCCGGGGAGTTCCCCCAGGAGGACGGTATTGGCACGGTGGCCCGCGCCGACAACGCCGTGCGGGATTATATCGACCATGTAAAGAATACGGTCCATTTCTCGCTTGACGGTCTGAATATCGCTATTGATACGGCTAACGGTTCCGCCAGCGCAACTGCCGGGACTTTGTTTACTGAGTTGGGCGCCAGAGTTACCATGCTCAACGACAAGCCCGATGGGATCAATGTTAATCGGGCCTGCGGTTCTACCCATATGGAGGGACTGATTGAATATGTGAAGACCCACGAGGTAGACGCGGGCGTGGCCTTTGACGGCGATGCCGACCGCTGCCTGATGGTAGACGAGCGGGGCAATTTTGTGGACGGCGACTTTATCATGGCTATCTGCGCGCTGGACATGAAAAGCCGGGGAAAGCTGGCAGGGAACACCGTGGTGGGCACCATTATGACCAATATGGGTTTCCAGCGGTTCTGTGAGGAAAACGGCATGAGGTTTGAGGCTACAAAGGTTGGCGATCGCTATGTGCTGGAGGAAATGCTTTTAGACGGCTACAATTTCGGCGGCGAACAGAGCGGCCATGTGATTTTCCGGGACTTTGCAACCACAGGCGACGGCCAACTGACCGCCTGCCAGCTTTTAAGTTTGATGCGCCGCAGAGAAGCCAGGCTTTCCTCCCTGGCCACATTAATGCAGCGTTTTCCCCAAACTATGGTGAATATTCAGGTTTCCCCCGAGGGAAAGCTGGCATTCTATACCGACCACAAGGTAAAGGCCGCTATTGACAAGGCAAGCGAAACGCTTGACAAGAATGGTCGAGTCATTGTGCGGCCCTCCGGCACCGAGCCCCTACTCCGGGTGATGGTGGAGGGCCAGGACGAAGCTCTGATCGAAAAGCTGGCCCAGGATGTGGCAACGGTGATCAAAGAGGAGCTATGCTGAGTG
>CAZGLW010000028.1:0-23937 GCA_964525985.1 uncultured Acutalibacter sp.
TATCAATTCAATTTTTGAAAAATGCCAATAAGAGAACGGCGGGGTGCTTGACGCACCTCGCCACTTCTTGTTTTACTATCTGATTAAGCGCAATCTTTGGTGTAAATGTGGTGTAAATTGTGATGTTTACGCCGCACAAACCCAGTTGTTTCAAGGGCTACAGGCTGTTTATCAATACATGCCGCCCATGTCGCCGCCAGCTGGGGCAGCGGGAGGAGTAGGCTCTTTAATGTCGGCCACCAGGCTCTCGGTGGTAAGGATGGTGGCGGCCACAGAGGAGGCGTTCTGCAAAGCGGAACGGGTCACCTTAGTGGGATCGACAATCCCGGCCTCGACCATATCCTGGAACTGGCCGGTAAGGGCGTTGTAGCCGTAGCCGATCTTATTCTCCCTTTTCAGCTGCTCCACGATGATAGAGCCCTCGATGCCGGCGTTTGCGGCGATCTGACGCACAGGCTCTTCCAGTGCCTTCAGCAGGATGGCCGCGCCGGTCTTTTCATCGCCTTCAGCGGTCTCAACATAGTCTTTCACATCGGGGATTGCATCGATGCAGGCGGCGCCGCCGCCAGCCACGATACCCTCTTCTACGGCTGCCTTAGTAGCGGCCAGGGCGTCCTCGATGCGCAGTTTTTTCTCCTTCATTTCGATTTCGGTAGCGGCTCCCACCTTGATGACAGCCACGCCGCCGGCCAGCTTTGCCAGGCGCTCCTGCAGCTTCTCCCGATCAAAATCAGAAGTGGTATCCTCGATCTGGGCGCGGATCTGGCTGACCCGGGCCTTGATATCATTGGAATCGCCGGCTCCGTCTACAATAATGGTATTCTCTTTGTCGATCTTGACCTGGCGGGCACGGCCCAGCTGGTTCATCTGGGTGTCCTTCAGTTCAAGGCCAAGTTCCTCGGAAATGACCTGGCCGCCGGTCAGAACAGCGATGTCACGGAGCATTTCTTTTCTGCGGTCGCCAAAGCCGGGAGCCTTGACAGCAACGCAGGTAAAGGTTCCCCGCAGCTTATTCAAAATCAAGGTAGTAAGGGCTTCGCCCTCTACGTCCTCAGCAATAATCAACAGCTTTTTGCCGGACTGGACCACCTGCTCCAAAAGGGGCAGGATCTCCTGAATATTGCTAATCTTCTTGTCGGTAATAAGAATATAGGGCTCATCCAGTTCCGCCACCATTTTGTCGGTATCGGTAGCCATATAGGGAGTAATGTAACCCCGGTCAAACATCATGCCCTCGACAACCTCGCTGTAGGTCTCGGCAGTCTTGCTTTCTTCCACAGTAATCACGCCGTCGGAGGTAACCTTCTCCATAGCCTCGGCAATCAAATCGCCGATTTCATCACTGGAAGAGGAAACAGCGGCTACCCGGGCGATATCTTTAGTGCCGGAAACCTTGTGAGAATTCTTGACAATGGCTTTCACAGCGACGTCGGTTGCCTTCTGCACACCTTTACGCAGCACCATAGGGTTGGCGCCGGCGGTCACGTTCTTCATACCTTCCCGCACCAGGGCCTGGGCCAGCAAAGTGGCGGTAGTGGTGCCGTCTCCAGCAATGTCGTTGGTCTTGGTAGCCACTTCTTTTACCAACTGGGCGCCCATATTCTCATAGGGATCCTCCAACTCTACTTCCTTAGCAATGGTAACGCCGTCGTTGGTGATAAGGGGCGCGCCGAACTTCTTATCCAGCACCACGTTGCGGCCCTTGGGACCCAGGGTGATCTTGACCGTGTCAGCCAACTGGTTAACGCCGCTTAAAAGGGCTTTCCGGGCATCCTCGCCGTAAATAATCTGTTTTGCCATAATTATATCGATCCTTTCAATTCAAAAGTATATTTCAAAATTACTCTTCCACAACAGCTAAAATGTCAGACTGCTTCACGATGGTGTATTCCTCACCGTCAATCTTTACTTCGGTGCCGGTATACTTGGCCGAAATCACCCGGTCTCCAACCTTGAGGTACATCTTTACTTCCTTGCCGTCGATCTCTCCGCCGGGGCCTACCGCCACCACGCGGGCGATCTGGGGCTTTTCCTGGCTTTTCGCAGCCAGCACAATGCCGCTTTTTGTGGTCTCTTCCGCCTCTTCGGTCTTGATGAGGACTCTGTCAAGAAGGGGTTTAACTGTCATAACGCAAACACTTTTCCTTTCTCCCCGGCAACAAATATTTTTTTGCCTTACGCTCTCCGGGGCAGAGCGCTGAAAACGAAGCATCGATTTAGCACTCTCTTTTCTTGAGTGCTAAACTTATTGTAGCCACATGGTCAGGAAAAGTCAAGGGGTTTTTCCAAATTTTTGATTTTTAACAGTTTCTTAATATATTCCCAGCCGCTTCAGCCCGCCTGCACCTGCGGAGACGGCGCCCACGACGCGTCCCGTCCCGCCTGCTCGCGGCAATGCGCCAGTGACACACGCTCACCCCTCGCTGCGGGACGCCCCTGCGGCTATAAGTCTCTCCACTGTTTTGAGCCCGTCCACCGCTGCGGAGACGATGCCTCCCGCATAACCGGCTCCTTCGCCGCAGGGGTATAAGCCTTTTATGGTCGGGCACTGACCGCTCCCGTCCCGCAGGACCCGCACCGGCGAAGAACTTCTCGTTTCAGGACCGGTCAGCACCGCGTCCCCGCTGTCGAAGCCCTTTAAACGTCTGCCAAGTATCGGCAGCGCCTGGCGCATACTCTGGGTGACGAATTCCGGCAAGCAGCCGTCTAGGGATGAGGGGACCACCCCCGGCTTGCAGGTGGGGATAACGCCGCCAAAGGTCTTCGAGGGCCTTCCCTCTATAAAATCCGCCACCCGCTGGGCAGGAGCGGAATAATCTTTTCCCGCCAGCACAAATGCCGCCTGTTCTATCTCCCGCTGGAACGCCACCCCGGCCAAGGGACTGTCACCGCCGCAGTCCCTGGGGGAAACTCCTACCAGCAGAGCGGCGTTGCTGTTTTGGCCGTCCCTGGCCCAGTAGCTCATACCATTGGTTACCACGCCGCCCTTCTCTGAGGCCGCCCCCGTCACTGTGCCGCCGGGGCACATACAGAAAGTGTAAACGCCCCTGCCGTTTCCCAGATGACAGGAAAGCTTGTAGTCTGCCGCACCCAAAGCCGGGTGCCCGGCAAAATCGCCGTACTGTGCCCTGTTGATCAGCGCCGCCGGGTGTTCAATGCGCGCTCCCACGGAAAAGGCCTTAGGCTCTATTGGCACACCCAGTCGCTCCAATTCGGCGAACATGTCCCTTGCGCTGTGCCCCACTGCAAGAACAGCTTCATGACATTCCAGGATTTCCTCCCCGCCGCCGGGACAGCCAAGCCTTACACCCCGCAAAGCGCCGTTTACGACACGGAACCCCAAAACCCTGGAGGAAAACCGTACCTCTCCCCCCAGAGCTTCTATTTCCTTGCGGATGGCCTTTACAACGGCGGGAAGTCTGTCTGTGCCCACATGGGGCTTGGCGTCGGTCAGTATCTCCGCCGGCGCTCCGGCCTTGACCAGTTCTTCCATCACCTTGCGGATCCAGGGACCCACAATACCGGTATTCAGCTTGCCGTCGGAAAATGCGCCGGCGCCGCCCTCACCAAACTGCACGTTGCTCTCCGGGTCCAGTACCCGGTCCTTCCAAAAGTGCTCTACAGACGTCCGGCGCTGGTCCACAGGCAGACCGCGCTCCAGTACAACGGGCCGCTGGCCGCACTGGGCCAGCAGCAGTGCGGCGAACATCCCCGCAGGGCCAAAGCCTATGACCACGGGCCGGGGGCGTCCCGGTCCCAGGGGACGGCACGCCGGCGGTTGGTACCGGTAAGGCTCACTTTTTTGTACAGAACTGTCCCGCAGACGGGACAAAAGTTTTTCCTCGTTCCCGTCGATTCCCGCTTCCACAGCACAGACAAAGCACACATTCTCCCGCTTCCGGGCATCCACAGACTTTTTAACCAGCTTTACATTTGTCAGGGCATTTTCGGGCAAACGCAGTTTCTTCGCCGCAGCCCTTTTCAAATCCTTTCCGGTAAATTCCAGCGGAAGCTTTAATCCGGATATCCTCAGCACATCAGCCGCCCCCTTTCCGCCGTAAGGCCTCTGGCGGCGGAAAATCCGGCCAAAAAGCCGGTGGCCCACGCCCAGTGCAGATTGTAGCCGCCGCAGTCCCCGTCTGCGTCCAGCATCTCCCCGCATAAGTACAGTCCGGGGCAGACTTTTGATTCCATCGTGTCCAAATTTATTTCCGCAAGGGGTACGCCCCCGGCGGTCACCTGAGCGTCCTCCCACGGACCCGTGCCGGTAATGGGGAACCTCCAGTCTTTTGCTCCCCTGGCAGCCCGCCGCAGTTCATCGTCCGTAAGTTGTGATATGGGCTTATCATTTGTGAGTAAATAGTGGTATTTCCGAAGCTCCTCCCGGGCCCGGCGGAGTTCACCGCCTTTCATGTCCGCCATGCTTTTGGCAGAAGACAAGCCAAGTTCTATAAGAAGTTCCTGGCCCACCCGGAAATTCAACGCCCCAAAAAACAGTTCAGAAGCTTTCCTCTGGGGGCAGCGCTTCCGCAGGGCTGCGAGGTAATCGAATACAGCGGGCTCATCCATTTCTTCCAGCAGGTCCAGCCCCACCTCCAGGCCCCCCAGTCCGATTTCCCGCAGACGGGCTGACAAATTGAAAACGCAGATGCCGGAAAGCCGGCCGTTCCCAAAAATCACCTCACCGCTTTCAGCGTATACCGGCCTGCCGTTTTGGTACAGCGTGACTTTCGCCCTTGTCCGCATACCATTCAGCGTGCCGCACGCCCTGGAAGATGTTCCCAGCGGCACAAGGGAAGGCGACAAGGGCGTAACCGTATGCCCCAGGGACCGGGCCAGCTGATAACCCGCGCCTCCCATAGAATGAACCGGAGAAGCCTTGCCGCCGCAGGCCAGCACGCACCGTTTTGCGAAAAGCTTGTCCCCGCTTTTAAATTCCAACAGGAACCCCCCGCTGACCGGAAGTATGGAAACCACCTCCGCGCCCATGCGGGAAAACACATACCCGTCGGCATCCCAAAGCGCTTTCAGCACGGCAGAGGACTGGCTGCTGCGGGGGTAAACGCGGCCTTCTCCGTCCGCTCTGGTGAGAAGGCCCATTTGCCCAAAGCCATCCAATACCCGCTGGGCGGGGAATTGTTCCAGCACGGCCCGGGCCAGCTTGTCTCCGTGATAGCGGTCCGGCGAAATGTGCAAGTTTGTCAGGTTGCATTTGCCGTTGCCTGTGGCAAGAAGTTTTTTCCCCGGCTTTGGGTTCCCATCCAGGAGGATCACCTTGCCGGAGCCGTTCTTAACGCCGCTCCGGGCGAGGGCCGCCTGCTTTGCCGCCATCAAACCCGAAGCCCCTGCGCCGATCACGGCAATCTCCCATTTATCCTGAACGCTCATGGTTAAATCACCAGCCCCAGCACGCCGTAAGACAGCAGGCACATGATGACGTCGGCAATCAGACTGCCGCAGGCTACGCTGAGCATGGCGGACTTAAAGTCCATCTTCATCAGCGCCGCCGCCAGCGAACCGGTCCAGGCCCCGGTGCCCGGGAGGGGCACCGCCACAAAGATCATCAGTCCCAGGGTCTCGTACCGGTTGATCCTGTCGAATTTGCTCCTGCCCTTCTGTTCCAGACGGTTTACCAGCTTGACAAACCGGGTATTTCTGGCCCAATCGAATATTTTATTGATGAACAGCAGAATAAAAGGTGTGGGCAGAAGTGTACCCACCAGGCAGATAAAAAAGGCGGGGGCCAACTGCAAACGGAGGAGCTTCGCCGCGAGGATTCCACCCCGCAGCTCGATAACTGGCATAAGCGACAACAGAAACACCGTAAGTTCTGCCGGAATAGTATTGCTGAAAAAATTTACCAGCGCCTGAACGATACCTTCCATGTTTTTCAAATTCCTTTTTCTTTTTCAAAATTCTCTAGGCACATTTTACAGGATAGCTTTCTGCTTGTAAAGAAATTTTTCCCTATGTTTCGCTTTTCTTTTCCAGGTAACCTTCCAGATCCCCAAAGGTATATCCCATCTCTTCCCACTTTGTCAGCAGTTCATCCAGTATCTCCCCGTTGGTTTTCGACGTGCTGTGCAAAAGCACCACCGCGCCTGGATGGACCCTGGGCAGCAGCTTTGAAAAGGCCTCCTCTCTGGAGGGCTGGTTATCCTCGTACCAGTCTACATAAGCAAGACTCCAAAACACCGTGTGGTACCCCAGTTCACGGGCCATCTTCAAATTGCTCTCACAGAATTTACCCTGGGGAGGCCGGTAAAGTCTGGGCATATCTTCGCCGACGACGTCTTTATATAGAGCGGCGTTCTTTTCCAGTTCGTTTTGAAAGCTGGCCTTGTCGGCAATCCCGGACATGTCCGGGTGGCTGTAGGTGTGGTTGCCCACTGTGTGACCCTCCTCAACCATGCGCTTTACAAGCTCCGGCTGGGTCTCAAAATAATTCCCCACCAGAAAGAAAACCGCGTGGGCGCTGTGCTTTTTCAGAGCGTCCAATATTTTCCCGGTATTGCCGTTCTCAAACCCGGCGTCAAAGGTAAGGTACAGAGTTTTCCCGCCATCAGGCACATAGTACAGTGAATCGTATTTCGCCAAGTATTCTTCCGAGGCGTTCCCCACTGGGGGACTTCCGTCCTCTTGAAAGCTGAGTCCCCAGTTGGTGATTTCTGTAGAGGTAACCAGCGCGCCTCCGCTACCCGCCGCTGTGAGGGTGACCAGACCGCATATGACCAAAATGGCCAGAGTTGAAAAAAGTATTCCCCGTTTCCGCCTTATGAACCGCCAAAAGTCCTTCATTGTCTCTCTCCCCTTTCTTCCACCACATTTTTATGCGCAGGGGAAAAAGTTAGAAGAAAAAAGTTATGTTTCTGTAAGAATTTTTACTTTCCTTTTTAAGAAAAGCGCGGTAAGATAGCAACCACAGGAGGGAGTTTGCATGGAAAACAGAGAAAAGAAAAATATTTTGGTGGTGGATGACGACCGGGAGATCGTGCGGGCCATTGCTTTGAATTTGGAAAGCGAGGGATATTCCGTTTTCAAGGCATACGACGGCATGGAAGCTCTTGATATGGTAGTTACCAGAGAGATACACCTTATCATCATCGATGTGATGATGCCCAAGCTTGACGGCCTTTCGGCCATTATGAAGATCAGGGAAAAGAAAAACGTGCCAATTATTGTACTGTCGGCCAAAAGCGAAAACAGCGATAAGGTTATTGGACTTTCAATGGGCGCCGACGATTATGTAACGAAACCATTTAACTCTGTGGAACTGGCGGCCAGGGTACGGTCCCACCTGCGGCGCTACACTACTCTGGGGGATATCAATTCCACCTCTGACAACACCATAATAAACGGCAGGCTCACCTTTAACCTGGACGAGCATGTGCTGTATGCCGACGGGGAGCCGGTAAAGCTGACCGCTACCGAAACAAAGATCGTGGAACTTTTGATGCGCAATCCCGGCAGGATCTTTCCCGCAGAGGAAATCTACTCAAAAATATGGAACGAGTCGGCCTATTCTACGGAAAACACGGTGATGGTCCACATCCGCCGTATCCGAGAAAAGATCGAACTCAATCCCAGCGAGCCGGAATACTTAAAGGTGGTGTGGGGAATTGGCTACAAAATCGAAAGGCACTGACGCGTTTAAGGGACTCGTTTCCTGGCTTTCCATGCTCCTGCTGATGTGCGCCGCCGCAACAGCGCTGGGCTTTCTTGTCACCAGCATGTTTATCCCGTCCATGCAAAGCTGGCTTGCCGGGGTGATCAAAGACGCAATAGCAGCGCTGGATATTACGGAACCCAGTATGGACGCGCCGGGCGCCCTGCGGCTGTCCCTTTTGTGCGGGGCCGTGCTGTTTTTGGTGGCGCTGTTTTTTACCTTTTGCTTCCGGGCTGACAGGATAGAGTTTGAGAACCGCATCGCCGGCCTGCTGGGAAAAATCTGGGTGGAGATCAAGCTGGTGGTCATTGTGCTGATGGTTTTTCTCACTATGAGCGCCCTGCGCGCCGGGTTCTTCCCGGGCTTTCCGATCATGCTGTGCGTTCCACTGCCGACGGTATACTTCCTCTGCCTGGATACCGGCCACAACAGGCGGTTTTTCAGCCACAATATCATCCGTTCCGTTCTAAAGCGCCTGAACAGCTTCCAGGACATGCCCACTTTCGAAAAGAGGAGCCTGCGGCGGCTGTATTCCTGTCTGGGAGTCATTGCGGGGGTGATTTTCCTTGCGTTTTTGGTACTTTTGTTCCTCGGTATGAACGGCATTAGCTTTACGCCGTTCTATCTTGGCACTGTAGGGTTTGGAATCATTGGAATAATCGGCACAATCTACTGGTACATTCTGGCTTTAAAGCAGGACCTGCGGGACTGGAACACTCTGATGGCCCAAATCTCCGAGATGTACGGCGGGAACCTGAACGCCGTGAACCATGTGCCCCCAACCTCAAATCTGTACCACTGTGCCATGCAGCTGAACTCCATCCGCATCGGCATTGAGAAAGCTGTGGATGAGGGCGTAAAGGCGGACCGCACCAAAGTAGAACTAATCACAAATGTGTCACACGACATCAAGACCCCGCTGACCTCCATCATCAGCTATATAGAACTTTTGAAAAAGGAGCCTGGTCTGCCGCCCCATGTGACGGATTATGTAAACACCATCTCCAGCAAGGCCGACCGCTTGAGCCATATCGTCCAGGACGTGTTCGAGGTATCAAAGGCCGCCACCGGTAACATCAGTCTGGACCTGGAGGACCTGGACCTGGGAAAGCTTTTGCAGCAGACCCTGGCCGAAATGGAAGAGACTGTGGAGCACTCTCCCCTGTCCTGGCGGGTAGACATTCCGGAAACGCCCATCATGGTCCACGCCGACGGCCAAAGGATGTACCGGGTTTTTCAAAATCTTATCCGCAACTGTGCCCAGTATTCCCTGGAAGGCTCCCGGGTGTATGTGCAGGCGTCGTGCCAAAACAATACGGCCCTGGTGACCATCCGCAACATTTCAAAAAGCGAGATTGCAATTGACGGCGACGACCTGACAGCACGGTTTGTCCGGGGTGACCAGAACCGTACCACAGAGGGCAGCGGCCTGGGCCTGAGCATTGCCAAAAGCTTTACCGAGGCCTGCGGCGGAAAATTCTTCGTACGCACAGACGGAGACCTGTTCTTTGTCACCGTACAGTTTCCCCAGCTACGCATTCCCACCCTGGACCCAGCCTATAATACAGACGCTGCCGCCCCGCCCCAAAGCTAAACACAAAACGCCGTCCGCTTTCCTTCTCGGAAGCGGGCGGCGTTTTATCTGCGTGCCACAGACAGCGTCAGTGATATACAGCCAAAATGTTCAGGTCACCGTCCAAAACTACCAGGTCGGCGCGCTTGCCGACCTCAATTGAGCCAATCTCCCCCTCCAGGCCGATAGAACGGGCCGGGATGAGCGTGGCGGATTTTACCGCCTGTTCAAAGGGGACACCAAAGCTTACCAGGTTCCTCACCTCCTGGTGAAGGTTGCTGACGGAGCCGGCCAGGGTGCCGTCGGCCAGAGTGGCTTTACCGTTTACTACCGTCACCATCTGGCCGCCCAGATCGTATTCTTCCCCGTCCTTCATACCGTTGGCCCTGAGGGAATCGCTGATAATGGCCAGCCGGCTGCCCATCAGACGGAAGGCCGTGCGCAGTACGGCGGGATGGATATGGATGCCGTCGCAGATGATCTCGCCAATCACCCGCTCGTCGTCAAACACAGCGCCCACTACGCCCGGTGCCCTATGGGAAAGGCCGTTCATGGCGTTGAACAGATGGGTGGCGTGGTTGATACCGCGGTCAAAGGATGTTTTTGCCTGGTCATAATCGGCCACTGTATGTGCAATGGAGACGGAGCACAATTCCTTTGCCCTCTCCACAAACTCGTAGCCGCCGGGCTGTTCCGGGGCTATGTCGATCAGCTTGACATTCTCTCCGCTCATATCGAACCAACGGCGGAACAGTTCAAAGTCGGGGGCCAGGATGGCCCCAGCCCGCTGAGCGCCTTTTTTAGCGTGGGCAATAAAGGGACCTTCCATGTTTGCACCAACGACCCTGGCTCCGTCTTCGAGAGGGGACTCAACGCACTCCTTGACGGCCAGCAGGGCCTTTTCAATCACGTCCACGTCGGTAGTCATGGTGGTGGGACAGAAGGATGTGACGCCCCGCTGCAAAAGGAAGCGGGCCATTGTGTCCAGCGCTTCCCGTGTGCCGTCGCAGGTGTCTGCCCCGTCGCAGCCGTGGATGTGCACATCCACAAAACCTGGAACTATGATGCAGCCCTTGCAGTCTACCGCAATATCCTGGGGACTGCAGGAAAGTTTTTCCCCCAACCGCTTGATTTTCCCATCCTCAATTTCCAGAGAGCCTTGAACCAGTTCAAAGTCCTTGTTCAGGTATTCCGCGTTGATCAGGAACATTTTTTTCATCCTTTCTTTTTATATTCACAGCACGGCGTTCAGCAAAACCAGCAGCGTCACGCCTGGAACACCCAGCAGGCCCGAAGCCGCCACGCTCAAACGGCTTATGGGCAGCGCCACACCGGTATAGGGGGCGCACAGGTTGACCAGCGCCAAAGCTGCGGCGCCCAGCGCCGCCGAAATCAAAAAATCCTTCATCTTTTCAGGCCCTTTCTCCCCCATAGAAGATTTGTCCGGAAGTACTCGTTCGAAATGATTTGTCCTTCCTTCAATTCTATACAAAAGGGCCCGGCTTTATGACGATTCAGGGCTCCTGGGGCATAAAGTCAATACGGCCGGTGGCTACATCGGCGGCGGCCACAATGACTCCGATCTCCTGGCCCATCATCAGCACCCGGCCGGAACGCAGGTCGTGGTGGGCTATCTCCCCGTCAAACTGAAAATCGGCATCTTCAAAGTCACTTAAAGCCACAAATCCTTCGGCGTTATTTTGCAGCTTTACAAAGATTCCTTTGGGCGTCACTCCGCTGATGACCCCCACATGCCGCTCTCCCAAATGGGCCCGCATGTACTCGGCCATATAGCAGTCCTCCGCGTCCCGTTCGCCGGATACCGCCCGTATTTCATTGGCTGAGGATTCCCGTGCGGACTCTTCGGCAAAAGTCTTATAACGTCTGCGCAGTTCCTCCTGCCCCGCCCCGGAGACCAGGTCGCTCAAGATGCGGTGGATGGATGTATCCGGATACCGGCGGATGGGGGATGTAAAGTGGCTGTACTCCGCCAGAGCCAGGCCAAAGTGGCCCAGTTCCCTGTCGGCGTACCGGGCCTTTTCCATAGTGCGCAGAATGCGCTGGTTCACCAAAGAACCCTTAGGGCCGTCCTTTACCCTGTCCAGAACAGCGGAGAAATCTTTCGCCGTAGGGTTGCCTTTTTTTATCTCGCCGCAGGCCACCCCCAGCCGGTCAAGAAGTTCGTAAAGCTCTTCTACCCGTTCGGGCCGGGGCTTTTCGTGGACCCGGTACAAAAAAGGTACCTGCGCATCGAGAGAAGCCTTTGCGGCGGCGATATTGGCGGCTATCATCATCTGCTCGATCATCTGCTCCGCCTCTCCCTGTGTCCTGGGGCGGATGTCCACGCAAACGCCATCTTCATCTAAAATGAATTCTGTCTCATCACTGGAAAGGTCCATTTCTCCCCTTTCCCCGGCGTTCCGCCGCAGGATGTCCGCCAGTTCTTTTGCGGCTCCCAGGCTTTCTTTGACAGGCGCGTACTTTTCCAAAATCTCCCGAGTGGCTGTTCCAGCCAGGACCTCGTTTACCTCGGAATACACGCCCCGTACCTTAGAATTGATTACGGTCTTTTTAAAGATGTAATCGGTCATATTGCCGTTTTGGTCAAAGTCCATCAAAGCCGAAAACGCCAGCTTGTCTGTGCCGGCGTTTAACGAACATACCCCATTGGAGATGGCCTCCGGCAGCATGGGGATGACCCGGTCGGCAAAGTACACAGAGGTGCCCCGGCGGAAAGCCTCCTGGTCAATGGGGGTTTTGGCTTTGACATAATGGGACACATCGGCGATATGCACCCCCAGGGTATAGCCTTCGGCTGTCCTGTGAACGGAGATGGCGTCATCCAGATCCTTTGCGCTGGCACTGTCCACGGTAAAGACAGGCTCGTCCCGCAGGTCCAGCCGGCTGTCGATATCCTCCTGGGTCAGGCCTGTCCGGGCGATCTCCTCTGCCTGGGCCAGCACCTCCGGCGGGAATTCGCTTGGAATCCCCAGGCGCCGGATGATGGCATCGGCGCAGACCCTGGCCCGGTTCCCGCTGCCAAACACGCTTTTTATTTCGGCGGTTTTCCAGTCGCCCCGGTAATCGGCTTTGGGTTCTATCAGTACCTTGTCTCCATCCTTTGCTCCCCGCAAAGCATTGGGCGAAACCTCCATGTCGTAGCGTACGGCCCCATCCGGGGTGACCCGTGCGCCGTTTTCATCGATGCGCACCGTGCCGGTCATGGAATTTTGGGCATGGCGGATAACACGCTTCACCTTGCCGCTGGGGCCCTTATCCCCCTTGCGCAGGTCGGTCAATACAATATCGTCCCCCAGAAACGCCCCCTTTAGGGCCGCACCCGGGATGAAAATATCCTCGCTGCCGTTTTTTGGCCGGGCAAAGCCGAACCGTTCGGAAATGGACACCAGGGTGGCCTCAATATCCCCCGTGTGGGAGGTAAGCTTTACCCAGTGGTCCCTATCCACGGTGATCTCGCCGTTTTCCTCCAAATCCTTGAGAGAATTGTAGAATTCTTCCTTATCCCGAATGCCGGCCTCCCGCATGAGGGATTTCGCGGGCACCCCGTCGCTGGTGGGACTGCCGCCCCCGCAGCGCTTCAGCGCCGCCACGATCAGCTTTTCCTCGATAGTTTTGGCGGCGCTGGGCAGTTCGTAGGCGTCTTCCTTCGGTCCCCAGCTTCTGTTCCCATTCCTGTTTCTTTCCATACATTCTCCTTGTTTTACAAGATATCCCATACTGCGCCGACCTATTTCAGCCGGTTGACGATCTCCTTAAAATGCCTGCCCCGCACCTCAAAGTTTGGGTACAGGTCAAAAGCCGCCGAAGCGGGCGACAGCGACACCACGTCCCCCGGTTCCGCCGCTTTCCGGGCGGAGGCCACCGCCTCCTCCATGTCTTTCGCGTGCATGATGGACGGCGCTCCCTCCCGGTACTGGGGGGCGCCGCGCACCGCCTCTTCTATCTTCGGGCCGGTAGCGCCCATTACCACTAAAGTCTTCACTTTTTCGCAGACCGCAGGCCCCAGAGAGTCATAAGGTATGTGCTTGTCATAGCCGCCGGCTATGAGGATAATCTTTTTAGGATAAAGGGACAGCGTGCCGGAAATGGTGCGGGTGGGCGAACTGGCGATGGAGTCGTTGTAATATTTTACACCGTCCACCTCCCGGACGAATTCGGCCCGGTGCTCTACCCCGCCGAATTCTTTCGCTACCCTGCGGATGGCCGCGGGGGACGCATCGCCCCAGACCGCGGCGATAGCGGCCATGTAATTTTCCACATTGTGCCAGCCGGGAATTTTGATATCGCTTACAGCAAGCACCGCTTCGCCGTTTACGAAGACAGTCTCCCCGTCGCACCAGACGCCGCGTCCCGGTTTTTCCCGGCGGCTGAACAGCCAGGTATCTCCCCGGGTTTCACCGGCAAACCCCGCGGTAATGGCGTTGTCAGCGTTTAGAACTGTGCGGGAAAAGGCGCTTTGGTGGAGGAAAATGTTCTTCTTTGCGTTCACATACTCGTCCATGTCCCTGTGCATATCCAGATGATTGGGAGAAATGTTCGTCACTACCGCCACATCAGGGCTTTGGCGCATGGAGATCAGCTGGAAGCTGGAAAGCTCGGCCACGGCACAGTCTGTCTCTCGGATCGAGTCAATCTCAGGCAACAGGGGCTTGCCAATATTGCCCCCCAAATGGACTGTTTTCCCCTCAGCCTTTAAAAATTCGGAGAGGACGGTGGCAGTGGTTGTCTTGCCGTCGCTGCCGGTAACGGCGTACAGCTTACAGGGGCAAAGCTGGAAGAAAACCTCCATTTCGCTGGTAACGGCGGACCCCCGTTTTCTGGCCGCCGTCAGTTCCGGCAAATCGTATTTCATTCCGGGGGTACGGAAAATGATATCCTCCGTAAGACCGCTGAGATAGTTTTCGCCCAGGATCAGATTTACACCCAGAGCCTTCAGTTTTTGGCCGTTTTCCCCCAGGCTTTCCATATCCCGTCTGTCCCGGGCAAAAACCTCCGCCCCGTGTTTTTGGAAAAGTTCCATCAGCGGCACATGGCTGCGGCCAATGCCGCAAAACGCCACCGTTTTCCCCCGCAGAGCACTGAAAAACTGTTCCTTCCTCATGAAAAGGCCACTTCCTGTCCGCTTTTCTCATCAGAATAGCTGTTGTATAAGTGGTAATAAATTCCCTTTTTGGCCATCAGTTCCTGGTGGGTACCCTTTTCCTCAATGCCCTTGTCCGTCAGCACCAGGATGACCGTAGCGTTTTTAATAGTGGTGAGCCGGTGGGCAATGGTAAAGGTGGTACGCCCCTTAGCCAGGCGCTCTAAAGATTCCTGGACGATCTTTTCGCTTTCATTGTCAAGAGCTGAGGTAGCCTCGTCCAGTATCATAATTGGCGGGTTCTTTAAGAAGGCCCGGGCAATAGAAATGCGCTGCTTTTGTCCGCCGGAAAGCTTTACGCCACGCTCGCCCACATATGTATCATACCCATTGAGCAGCCCCATGATGAATTCATGTGCGCCGGCTTCTTTTGCAGCTTCAACGACCTCTTCCCTGGTAGCCCCCGGCCTGCCGTATTCGATATTCTGGAACACAGTGCCGGAAAACAGGTACACGTCCTGCTGGACAAATCCGATTTGGGAACGGAGAGAATTTAACGTCACCGTGCGGATATCCCGTCCGTCAATGAGCACCCGCCCGGCGGTCACGTCGTAAAACCGGGGGATCAGGTTGCACAGAGTGGTCTTGCCGGAGCCGCTGGGCCCTACCATAGCCACGTTTTCCCCGGCCCGCACATTCAGATTTATGTGCGAAAGCACCTGCTTGCCGTCATCGGCATAAGAAAAACCAACATTTTCGAAGGTGACATCTCCCTTTTTGATCTGTATGGGCTGGGAATCCTCCTCGTCAAAAATGTCTACATCGGCGTCCATTACCTGGAAAAACCGTTCAATGCCGGTCATTCCCTGCTGGAACTGCTCGGCAAACTGCACCAACCGCCGGATCGAAGTGATCAGGGTGCCCACATAAAGCATATACGCCACCAGGTCGGCCGGCTGTATCTGACCGTTGATCATAAAAATAGCGCCCGCGATAAGCACCAGCAGGTTCATCAGGCCGTCAAAGATGCGGTTCGACGCCTCGAAACCACCCATATAAAAGTAGCGTCTCCGCTTGACATCGTAAAAGGTTTGGTTCCCCTTTTCAAATTTTTCTTTTTCCAACTCCTCATTGGCAAAAGACTTTACCACACGCACGCCCAAAAGGCTGTCCTCTACCTGAGCGTTGATCTCGCCCAGCTGTACCCGCTGGTTGCGGAACTGCTCCCGCATTTTGGAGTTAAAATAAATAGCGGCTACAATCATCAGGGGCACCACTGTAAAAACAATCAGCGTGAGCTGTACGTTCACCCCGCACAAAATGGTGAAGGAGCCGATAATCTTGATAGCGGCAATGAAAAACTCTTCCGGACAGTGGTGGGCAAACTCCGTCACGTCAAACAAATCTGTGGTGATGCGGGTCATAATCTGGCCCACCTTTGTATTGTCAAAATAGTTGAAGGACAGCTTTTGCAGATGAGCGAACATGGCGGAGCGCATATCCGTTTCTATTTTTGTGCCCATGATATGCCCGACGGAAGCCATAAAAAAATTGGCGGCTGCGTCCACAAGACGCAGAAACAGGTAAAGCACGCCAATCTTCAGCACCAAATCCACCGTAAGCGAAGCCAAATTGTTGATTCCCATATCTGTTATATACCGCACCAGCATGGGCAGCACCAACTCGCACACTGTGGTAAGGGCGGCACAGAACAGGTCGAAAATCAACACGGCCAGATAGGGCTTAAAGTAAGGCAAGAACCTGTGGATCAGGCCCTTCTTCCCCTTTTTCTCTTTCTCTTTCATCCTATATTTTCCTCACTTTTCTCTTATAGAAATACAAACTAATTATGCCACAAAGGGAAAAGAGAATCAACCTTTTTCTCAAGAAAATCCCTTGCGCCTGGTGGAAAAACGGTTTATACTGAGAAAAATTATTCGGGAGGCAAAGCTTTATGCGCATTGTGGTTTTGGACGGGGGCACCACCAATCCAGGGGATATCTCTTGGGAGCCCCTTGCCCGCCTGGGAGAATTGACTGTTTATGACAACACCGCACAGGAAGAAGCGGCAGCCCGGGCCGAAGGGGCTCAGGCGCTGGTCCTGAATCGGCTAAAGGTGACGGAAAAGCTGCTGGACAGTCTGCCGGACCTGCAATTCATCGGCATGCTTGCCACAGGCTACAATTCCATTGACACGGCGGCAGCCAGGCGCCGGGGCGTGACTGTGTGCAACGTGCCTGACTACTGTGGAAACATGGTTGCCCAGCACGCTGTCAGCCTGCTGCTGTGTCTGTGTGAGAACATCCACCAATACTCATCTCTGGTACGCGCCGGTGAATGGGGCGGCGCCGTAGCTTTGAACACCGGTGCTCATCCGCTTTTTGAACTTTCCGGCAAGACCCTGGGCATTGTGGGCTTTGGGAGTATTGGTCAGAAGGTGGCGGCGCTGGGCCTTTCTCTGGGCATGAAGGTATTGGTACACAGCCGCACTAAAAAAACTCTGCCGGGAAACTGTAAATGGGCCGAACTGCCCGCCCTGTTTTCCGAAAGCGACGTGGTAAGCCTGCACTGCCCCCTTACCGCAGAGACCGGCCATCTGGTAAACAGGAATCTGCTGAGCCTGATGAAACCCACTGCTTTTCTCATCAACACGGCCCGGGGCGGGGTGGTGGACAGCGCCGCTCTGGCAGAGGCTTTGAACGCCGGAAAGCTGGCAGGCGCTGGTCTGGACGTACTGGAACAGGAACCTCCGGATCCGGACGACCCGCTTCTGTCAGCCAGAAACTGTGTGATAACGCCCCATGTGGCGTGGTCCTCAAAAGAGGCCAGAGAGAGGCTGGTAGCCGCTGTGGGGGAAAACCTGCGGTGCTTTTTGGCAGGCACGCCAAAAAATGTGGTGAACTGAGAAAGAGCGGAACAGCCCTGCGCTGTCCCGCTCTTTCCCGGCCGTAGCGTTCCTCATCCTTAATCTGGCTCCCGTCCCCCATGACCTGCTCCGGGCCTTCAGGCAATTTCCGGAGGAGCAGGGCCTTTTCACTATTTCATATCTGGTCCAGGGCCTGCTTTACATCGTCCAAAATATCTTCCACATTTTCCAGGCCCACGGAGAACCGCACCATGCCGCCGTCGATACCTGCGGCCACCAGCTGCTCGTCGGTAAGCTGCCGATGTGTCTCGCTGGCGGGGTGCAAAACACAGGTGCGGATGTCCGCAACATGGACCTCGTTGGAGGCAAGCTTTAGGGAATTCATAAACTTCATGGCGGACTCTCTGCCGCCCTTGATGACAAATGAAATCACGCCGCTGGAGCCCTTCAAATACTTCCGGGCCAGCTCGTAATTGGGATCTCCCGGCAGGCCGGGGTAGGAAACGCTCTCTATCTTATCGCTTCCCTGGAAAAACTTAGCCACAACCAGAGCGTTCTCGCAATAACGCTTCATGCGCACAGCGAGGGTCTCCAAGCCCAGATTCAGCAGGAAAGCCGAATGGGCGGCGGGATACACGCCGAAATCGCGCATCAACTGCATACGGGCCTTTAAGATATATGCGAGCTTGCCGTACTGTTTGGTGTAGGAAAGACCGTGGTAGGACTCGTCCGGCTCAGTGAGTTCGGGAAAGTTTCCGTTGGTCCAGTCAAATTTACCGGAATCTACAATGACGCCGCCCACCTGCACCGCATGGCCATCCATATACTTGGTAGTGGAATGGATGACGATATCCGCGCCGAAATCGAAGGGGCGGCAAAGGATTGGGGTGGCAAAGGTGTTATCCACAATCAGGGGGACACCGTGGCTGTGGGCCAGCCCGGCGAAGCGCTCGATATCCAGCACGGACAAGGCGGGGTTGGCAATGGTTTCGCCGAACACGGCTTTTGTGTTGGGCTTAAAGGCGGCGCTTATTTCCTGGTCTGACCAGTTCTTATCCACGAAAACGCACTCGATACCCAGCTTTTTCAAGGTGAATGCAAACAGGTTCAGCGTGCCGCCGTAAATCTCGCCGGTGCTGAGGATGCTGTCACCCGCCTTGCAGATATTTAAAACGGAGAGCAAGGACGCTGCCTGGCCAGAAGAGGTACACATGGCCCCCACGCCCCCTTCCAGAGCGGCGATCTTTTCCTCTACGGCCATCACCGTGGGATTTGCGAATCGGGAATAGATCAGGGATTTGGTGGGATCGTCAAAGACAGCCGCCACTTCCTCGGTAGAATCGTACACATAAGTGGTGCTCTGCACGATTGGCACTACCCGGGGCTCCGCATTCCCGGGCTTGTATCCCGCGTGAAGACACAGTGTTTCCGGCCTGTACTCTTTTTCCATTTCAATTCAACCTTTCCGTTTTTATCCTGGGATTATTTTATGCGCCTATACCATTCAGCTTCCCATGCCCAACAGACCCTTTAGCCACCCCGCCAAAGCATCCGCGCCGAAAACAGCAAGCATGACCAATACGATGAAAGCCAGGGTCGACACGATCTGCACGGCAATCCTTTTTCTCTGGGGCATGTCCTGGAAGCCGCCGCCTTCTTCGGCCTGTTCCCGGTCCAGTTCCAGCTTAAGACCTGCGGAAATCTCTTTGGCAGCCTCCATGTCGCTCCACCTGACATAGATGTTCTTGTCTGTGGGCATGACCTCGCTGTCATAGAGGTAAGATACCCGTCCCTTACTGAAAGGCTCCGTCTCGTAGACGATCCCCTTTAAGTCAAATCGCCGGCAAAGTTCCCCGGCCGTATACTGATCCGCCCGCTGCAGCAGCGCCTGATCCTCCGGATTTACGGCCCGAAGCTTTGGATTTTTACAGTTTTGGCATTTGGCCGAGGAGTCCTGGGATACCGAACGGCATTTTTCGCAATAGAGCATACCCGACCACCCTTTTCTTTCAAATGGCTTTGATACCGCTCTATCATAACCCAATCAGAAGAATTTGTAAATATGTTTTTCCCTGCCAGAGGAATCCTCCGGCAGGGACGGCCGTTCTCAGCGGCCGCCGGCGAACACCGGCTGGATCTGCCGCTTTTCCAGAGCGCCCTCTATGCTTTCTTCCAGGACGGAAAAATCAGCCACTAAGGAAAAAGGCTTTTTCACGGGATCGTCCTGGCGCAGCGGTACAAAGAACATGTTTTTCGTATTCATTAGCCTGCCAATATTCTGGCCGGACGCCCCCAGAGAGTCGTTGCTGGCCACGCACAATACCACCGGAATACCGATGCGCAGAGAGGATTTCACGGCCATAGTTACAGACGTATCTGTAATACCGTTGGCGATCTTTGACAAGGTGTTGCCCGTACAGGGGCAAACCGTCATCACGTCCACCAGACCTTTGGGCCCAATGGGTTCCGCGTCCGCAATAGTGTGCAGAACCCGTTCCCCGGAGATCTCTTCCGCCCGCCGAATAAGATCGGCCGCCTTGCCGAACCTGGTGTCCGTCTCATAAGTGTTCTGGGACATCACCGGCAGGATGTGATACTTTTTGCTCAGCCGCTCCATCTGCTCCATTGCCTGACTGTGGGTACAGAAGGAACCGCACATGGCAAAACCCACTGTCTTACTAGGGTTCATCTTCAATTCTCCTCCATCATGTTGTAGACCGTCTCTTTTATCAGTTCTCCCGAGGTTCTTGGGGACATCCGGCCGGGAATGGAAGGAACGTTTTTCACCCGCAGGCCCAGCCTCCCGGCGGCTTCCAGATCTATCCCGCCGGGAGCGGAGGCAAGTTCGATCACCAACGTATCGCTCCTCTGCCGGGAAAGGGGCAAGGCCCCCAGCACTGGTGCCGGCACCGTGTTGAAGATCAGGTCGTAGCCCTCTCCAATTTCCCGGTAAGAAAGGGCTTTGCAGCCCAGGGCCCTGATAGCCGTCAGATCCCCGGCCCTTCTGGCGCAGCAGTCTATCACAGCCCCAAGACCCTTTAAATCCAGGCACAGCGCCTTGCCGATGCGTCCAAAGCCCGTGATCAGACATCTGGAACCGTTTAAGGCCCCCTCATATTCCTGAATGGCTACGCCCACAGCGCCCTCCGCCGTGAGGAAGGCGTTGCCCACCACCAGTTCTTCCCGGGAATAGTAGTCCCTGGCATTCACGCTGCCCCACACATCTGAGGAACTGTACAGCTTCTCCATCATACCCCCGTACACGTCCTTTCCCAGGAAGAGAGAGGCAAAGCTGTCATCCAGGGGTACTTTCCCCTGGGAAAGAGGCGCGTTTAAAAACGCTCCGTCCCGGGTAACAGGGAGAGGGAGAATTACCGTTGAACATTTTTCAGAAAGCTGTGTCAGGTCCAGCGAGGTAAGTTCCCGGGCCCCCTCCCCATTCTCCAGGCAACTGATGTATACCGGGTACCCATCCCGGGCAATGGAACGGGCCAAGTAAATTTGGCGCCGGTCCCCGCCTATCACGCCGAACGCACTGTTTGAGAGCATCTATTATCAACCCTTTCAGGCTTAAGCCGTTTCGCGCCGCGAAAAAAGAGGACGGCGATACTCCATAGTATGGCGTGGGAAAAGTTTTGGTGAAAACCCTGTTTTTTGAAATTGGGTATTTATTTTGGGCGCATTTCGCAATATAATAAGGTAAAGTGATTTACCGGCAGACCGCAAGGCCATGAAAGGTTTATCATGTATTTTTCAGAAAAACCTTTGGGGTGGAATAACAGATGAACAGTGCGAAAGACAACATTCTGGATCATGTAAAAAGGCTTCATTTTGTAGGCATCGGCGGCTCGGGCATGTGCCCTATGGCGGAAATTTTGCACCACAAGGGGTACATTCTTACCGGTTCGGACATAAATCAATCGGATACCCTGGAACGGATCAGGGAATATGGTATCCCCGTCTCTCTGGGCCACAGGGCCGAAAATATTGGGGACGCCCAGTGCGTGGTGTACACCGCCGCCTGCAAACAGGACAATCCAGAACTGGTGGCTGCCCGGGAAAAAGGGATCCCCTGCCTGGAACGCTCCGTCATGCTTGGGATGCTGACGGAAAAATTCCCATTCTCCATTGCTGTTTCCGGCACTCACGGCAAAACCACCACCACCGGCATGCTCACCCAGATCATGCTGGAAGCCGGAAAGGACCCCAGCGCCATCATTGGCGGCAAACTGCCTTTAATCGGCGGCAACGGCAGGGTAGGGAAAAGCGACACCATTGTTGTGGAGGCCTGTGAATATGTGGACACCTTTTTACAACTGCACCCCGCTGTCTCGGTCATTCTGGACATCGACGCGGATCATCTGGATTACTTCAAAACTGTGGACAACATTGTGAAATCCTTCCACCAGTTCGCTTTGCAGACCTCCCAGTTGCTCATTGTAAACGGCGGCGACCCCAGGGTCATGTCGGCCGTAGAGGGGGTAGAGGGCCGAGAGATTGTCACTTTCGGACTTTCTGACAAAAACGACTACTACCCCACCGATTTAAACGAAGAAGACACTGCCTGCGAGGATTTCACTCTGATAGGAAAAGGCAAGAGACTGGGTCGGGTCAATATGCGGGTACCCGGCGAGCACAATATGTTCAACGCTGTGGCGGCCGCGGCGGCCGCTCACTCTGTGGGAGCCGACCCCGGGGCAATCTGCAAAGCTTTAAGCGAGTTTTCCGGGGTACACCGCCGGTTCGAGGTACTTGGCAAATTTAACGGCGTCACTGTAGCGGATGATTTTGCCCATCACCCCACGGAATTAAAGGCTGTGCTAACCTCAGCCATGCGCATGGGTTACCGCCAAGTGTGGGCGGTGTTCCAGCCCCACACCTATTCCCGCACCTATAACCTGCTGGACGATTTCGCCCAGGTCCTGCAAATTCCCGACCATTTGGTCATGACGGAGATTTTAGCTGTGCGGGAAGTAAACACCTACGGCATCCACACCTCCGACCTGGCGGCAAAGGTCCCGGGCAGCGTGTGGTTTGACTCCTTTGAGAAAATTGCGGACTATGTAATAGACAACGCACAGCCCGGCGACTTGATTTTGACACTTGGCGGCGGGGATATTTATAAATGCGCCAATCTCATTGTGAAAAAGTACACGGAGCGGGCAGGTATATGATAAAAGCGGTTTTCTTCGATATCGACGGCACCCTGATCGACCATAATCACGGCAGCGTGGTGCCGGCCTCTACCCGGCAGGCGCTGTGGGCTATGCACGAAAAGGGGATAAAGCTGTTTGTGGCTACCGGGCGTATGCCCTCTATGCTTTCTTCCGGCGCGCTGGCTGCAGGCTACCCCTTCGACGGTTATGTGACCTTAAATGGCCAGTATGTGTTCACCAGGGAAAAAGAAGTCATACGCCGGGCATCTCATCGGCCGGAGGCCATCCAGGCACTGCTGAATCTCTTAAAGCACGATGATTTTCCCGCCCTTATCGTAGAAGAGCAAGGCAGCTTTGGCTGCTCTGACTGTGAGGAGATACGGGAGCATTACCGATGGTGCGGCCTTCCCATGCCGCCCCTGTATGACCCAGCCCGGCTGGAGACCCACCCGGTGTACCAGTTTTTGGCCTACATACCCTGGGAAGAGCGGGACAGGCTTGCCTCCATCCCCTATATTGAGCCCACAAGTGCCGGGGGCAACATCCTTGACGTAATCCCCCAGGGGGGCGGAAAGGAAGTGGGCATTGCCGCAGCCGCGGCCCATTATGGTTTTGAAAGAGAAAGCATTATGGTGTTCGGCGATGGGGTCAACGACGTCCGGATGCTCCGCTGGGCAGGGACCGGCGTGGCACTCGGCAACGGCGCGGAGGAAGCCAAAGCAGCTGCGGACTATGTGACCAGCCCTATTTGGGACGACGGTGTAAAAAATGCCTTGCTCCATTATCATGTTCTATCTCCGGAGGATTTTGCAAAAAAGTAAAAATTGCAGCTTGACAACCCCGTCATCATTCGCTATAATAAATAGCGCTGTGACGTGCGGGCGTAGCTCATCTGGTAGAGCGCCACCTTGCCAAGGTGGAGGTAGCGAGTTCGAGCCTCGTCGTCCGCTCCAGACCCAGCGGTCAGCAATTCGCGATCGCTGGGTTTTTCTATGCCCTCAGCACGCGGTCCGCGCCTGGAGCGCCATATTCAGAGCTAAGCTGCGCCGCTCCCAAAACTGTCGCTTAGCGACAGTTACTCGTGGTCAGCAACCGATCCGGCGGACGGGAACTGCCGGGTTCTCGGCGCACGTCATTTTTTGCGCACAAAAACAGAGCCGTCCCAGACGGGGAAGGCTCTGCTGCTGTCCAAATTTTGCTTTTAAATTTTCTGGACGTTGACGGCCCGCAGCTTTTCGCTGTTCTTGGGGTCGGGCTCGGTCTCGAAGGTCACCTTCTGGCCCTCTTCCAGAGTCTTAAAGCCGTCGCACTGGATTGCGGAGGAATGCACAAAAACATCCTCGCCGCCTTCATCATTAGAGATGAATCCATAGCCCTTTTCTGCGTTGAACCACTTGACTGTACCGTTCATTGTCGGCACCTCCATAAAAGATTGTATCCGGCGTAGCGCGCCGTGCTTCAGGAAGGTTCTCCCTCCTTTGCTCCGAGCCCAGCTTGGAAATTTCCCGGCTAGTAAAAAACTCACAGCTTGTGTAAATCATCAGACGTTCAATGACTTACAAAAGCTGTGAGTTC
>CAZGLW010000029.1:0-22433 GCA_964525985.1 uncultured Acutalibacter sp.
GGCTGGTCTGACGGAACCGGCACCTATACCGGCTCTTACACGGTACCGGATACAGGTGAAGATGTGACCCTGACCGCAAAGTGGAGAAGTTCCTCCTCCGGCTCGGGTGATTCCAACGTCAATACTCCCACCACATCGGGCGGGACTGTGACCGCCAGCCCCAGCAGCGCAGGCGCCGGTGAAACCGTGACCCTGACGGTTACCCCCGACAGCGGCTATGACCTGAGCGGCCTGACCGTCACCGACCAGAACGGCGCCGAAGTTGCCCTGACAGACAACGGCAACGGTACATACACTTTCACCATGCCGGATGGTGAAGTGACGGTTTCCGCAGCGTTCCAGGCCTGCCCCAGCGCTAAATTTACAGATGTAGATACCGCACAGTATTATCACAAGGCTCTGGACTGGGCCGTGCTGAACGGCGTGGCCGCAGGCACCGGCGCGGCCACGTTCACCCCCAACGGCTCCTGCACCCGCGCGGAGATGGTGACCTTCCTGTGGCGTGCCGCCGGTTCTCCCGAGCCTGACAGCACCGTGAACCCCTTTACAGACGTAAAGAGCGGAACGTACTATTACAAGGCTGTCATGTGGGCCGCCGAACACAAAATTGCCGTCGGGACGACCCTGACCACATTCAGCCCCAACGACAAGGTGACCCGCGGGCAGGCTGCGGCAATACTGTACCGCGCCGCCGGGTCTCCGGCAGTGAGCGGTGAGAACGACTTCACTGATGTGTCGGCAAACGCTTATTATGCCGACGCTGTCCAGTGGGCCGTATCAAACGGAGTGACATACGGGACGGACAAAACGACATTCAGCCCGAACGCTTCCGCCACCCGTGCGCAGACCGTGACCTTCCTTTACAGGTTCTTCCAGGTTATCGCCTAGTGATTGGCGGACGGTAGACCCGCGAATTTGCCAATAAGGCGGTACCCGAAAGCATGAAGACGCCCTCTGTGTGGGATTTTCCCGCAGCGGAGGGCGTCTTTTCACCCTGTTGGTCGTCCCCCAAAACGGAGGTGGACAACATCAGGGGGACTGTGATATAATGACCAAAAGCGGGGACCCGCTTTTGGTCATCAGAGAGAACCGCTCGGACGCGAGGCGCCCGCCTTTTGGCTTTGCCAAAAGTACCGCGTTTCTCCCGCTTGATATATAATATGTATCGGAGATTTCGTTGGGAGGCACGAAGTATGGCAAGAGAGCGGTACCTGCTAGATGACAGCGAGGATACGATCCATTCGAATGTGATAGAACTGAAAACAGCCGGGGAAAAGCGGAAAAACTGGTGGTATTACCACAAAAGGCTGGTGCTGGCTGTCGTAATCATCATTGCACTGGTGATTTACATGATTTTTTCCATTGTTTCACAAACAGCGTCCGACTATTCTATTGCAATCATTTCCTCATTCACTCTGCCGGACAATGTGCTCACTGCTCTGGAGGAACATCTTTCCAATTACGCCGACGACCGCGATAACAATGGAAAAGTCAAGCTTGAAGTGGTCAATTATGTCTTTTCGGATTCTTCATATTATGAAACCCTTGAGGCAAGCTTTATCCGTTTTGCCGGGGACGCTGAAAACGCTACCTGTATGATCTATCTCTGCGACGAAACGGCGCTGGACCAGTTGGGCGAAAATCTGGCCGGGTTTTTCCAATATAACAACGGGGAGCCCATGCCGGAGGACGCCGATGACTACGAAAACGCCATGCGGCCCTGGGACAGCTTTCAGGCGTTGAAGGAATTTGCCCCGGAGGGGATTGATGATTGGACCTCGCAGCAGACACAGGAAGTGCTGAGCCGGCTGAATGTGTTTGTGCGCACCACCGACAACGCCTCCCTGCAGAACAATAAAAAAGCTTTGGCTTACCATGAGGATTCACTTTTACTGCTGGAGAGGCTGGAATCAGGCGTTCCAACAGCTGAGGCGGATGCATAAGCTGGAGATCGGACCGGAAGACGGATGAATGGAACGCTTTGCGGAGCGGCCAGAACCTTAACGGGAAATGGTATAGAGCGCGGCGGCGCGTTTTCAAAATACAAAGACGGAGCGATTTGCCGGCGCTCCGCCTTTTCTTTTTTTATAAAACGGCAAAAATTCCGGAATCAGAGATGACGGCCGAACAACTGATCCAGCCAATCCAGGGCCAGAGGGACCCAGCGGGCGTTGCTGTCGTCGCGGCAGCCCACCTCTTCCGTGCATACAGACATGCCGTGACCGCCTTTTGGGAAAACGTGAAGTTCAAACGGGACCTTTTCCCGGCTGAGGGCCAGTGCCATTTTCAGGCTGTTTTCCACGGGCACGCAGTCATCAGCGGCAGTGTGCCACAGAAAAGCGGGGCAGGTCTTGGGGCTTACGCGCTTATCCAGCGAAAAAGCCCTGTAACCGGGTGTCCCCTCCTTGCATCCGCCTACATTTTCAATTGACCCCACATGGGCAAACTCGTCCGCGGTGATGACGGGATATCCCAGCACCATACCGTTAGGCCGGTTTTCCCCGCCGTGACTGTCGTAGACCTTTAAAAGCTCCGGGTCGTCCCACATAGTGCCCAGCGAAGCCGCCAGATGGCCCCCGGCGGAAAACCCGCATACGGCGATTTTATCCGGGTCTGCCCGCCATTCCTTCTTCCGGCGAAGCGCCCGCACCGTTTCAGAAAGTTCTTTTAAGGGCAGGAAATTCCTGGCGTTTTCTCCCACAGAATAATAAAGGATGAACACATTGTACCCCCGGGCAAAAAATGCCTGGGCCACAGGCTCCGCTTCCCGCTCAGACGTAAAGTTGTACCCGCCGCCGGGACACACTACCACAGCGGGAAATTTTTCCCGCCGTACCGGCATTTCCCACACAGGGGTGTGTAGCCATCCTGTTACGGTTCCATCCGTTTCGGGAATGGGTTTCCACTGAATGAGTTCCATAAAAACACTTTCTTTCCAATAAATTTTGCCTATAAGTCCAGTCGATCATATTCCGCGCCGTCCAGGTTCTTCCAACGGAACACTCCCTTTTCCAGGGTCATATAACTTTGTGATGAACCCTCCTTTGGAAGGGCCGCCGAGCCGGGGTTGAGGTACCAGAAACCGTTTGCCCCATCTTTGGCGGGCACATGGGTATGGCCGTGCAGAAGTATGTCGCCGGGATTGAGAACCGGGGGTGACTGCAAATTGTAATGGTGACCGTGAGTGGCGAAAATCAAATGGCTGCCTTCTTCCAACAGGCAGTATTCCGCCATTACCGGAAATTCCAGGACCATCTGGTCCACTTCGGCCTCGCAGTTGCCCCGAACGCAGAAGATCTTTTCCTTTGCGCTGTTTAAAAGAGCAATGACAGCCCTGGGTTCATACCCCGCGGGCAGATCGTTCCGCGGGCCGTGATACAGGAGGTCCCCAAGCAGCAAAAGCCTGTCCGCTCCCTCCCGCCGGAAAGCGTCCAGCACCTTTTGGCAGCAGGGCGCGCAGCCGTGGATGTCAGAAGCAATCAGCCATTTCATATGTGCTACCTCGCCTTTCAGTGTCCTCATTAAGTATGCAGGAGATTTTCTCTTTTCTTCCAGCTTTTATTATACGGCTTTTTTCCCGCTCTGGCAAGAATACAAAATAAACCCAAAAGCGGGACAGGATCCGTAAAAATTTGCGCCTCGCCGCAGACCGGGCTTCCAGGAGGGAATCCACGTCTATCGGCAAAGCTCCGGTCCCGCGGGTTTTTGAATAAATTTTATAAAAAGCCTTCAAAAACCCAATTGTATCTTGAAAAAAGTTATGTTATAATTACCCTGTGTTAATGTACCGTGCGCGTTTTCTTCCCGCCCGCGGCATATCACCCATCAAAGCACAAGGGAGTGTAAGGTTTGAAAAACAAGCTGATTCAAAAAAGCGCCGTACGACTGCTGGGGCTGTTTTTGGCCGCAGCCGCAGCGGTGTGGGTATTGCCCCCGGAGGCCCGGGCCGCCGTACCTTCCGGCGGCCTGTCAGGCGGCTATTTCCTTTCGGGGACTCCGCCATTCGCCTACGTGGTCACCAGCACGGAGTCCGCGTCCAAAAACACGGTGAAGCTCTATCAGAACGAAATCATGCAGTCTTACGCCGACTATACCGGCACATACGTCATTCCCGACAGGGTGTTTAACTCCGACGAACTTCGCACCTATACCGTCTCGGAAATCGGCGGGGCCGTCGGCACAGTACCCGGCGCTCTGGAAAACGTGCCCTTAAAGGGAATCACTCTGCCCAAAGCGCTTACTGTCATCGGCTCCCGGGCTTTTGCCGGCTGCACCAACCTGGAGGAGATCACCTTTCCCACTTCGGTGACTCAGCTTGCGAGCGACGCCTTTTCCGGCGTCTCCCTGAGCAAGTTGACGCTGGACGTGACCGCTGAGGCTTCCCTGGCCTATCCCGGCTCATACACCCCTAACAGCCGCGCCGTGCCGATAAGCCTGCCCACAGCGGCCACCGATCTGCTGGTCGAGGCGCCCCTCACTATTACCGGATACATGACGATCCCCGGTGACACGACCCTTTCCGGCGGCCGCATCACAGTACAGCCCGGCGCTTCCCTTACCCTGGACGGGGCCCTTTCCGGCACTGGGGTAATAGAAGTTATGAACGGCGGTTCACTTACCCTTGCATCATCCTCATCCTTTGCCTCGTATACCGGCACTATCCGGTTGTCCGGCGCCGCCTCCCAGATCACTAACGGCACTTCTGTCCCCGTGACCGTCACCGATGCCAGCGGCAGGACCGTAGTGGTACAGGGCGGCGATACCCGTACCGGCGGCCAGAAGGACGAAACGCCCGAGAACGGATCCGATACGGCGCTCCGTCCGCAGATTACTGCCACCTACGGCGGAACCGTCACCGTGCAGGACAGCGGCAAAACAGTGGTGATCACTCCCTTCCAGGGCTACCGTGTGGAAGAGGTGGTGATCAACGGCCTGTCTATGGGGAGTATCACTCGGTATGAATTCCAAGCGGCCAGTTCTCAGAACACCGTCGCAGTCACCTTCTCTCAGGGGGAAGATCCCGAAGGCCCCGACGCTCCTAATATCGACCCGGTGTTCCTGTTCAACGACGTGTCCCCCAGCGCCCCTTATGCCCAGTCCGTTGCCTTCCTGGTAAACAACGGTATTTTCCAGGGCGTGGGGAAAAATACATTTGCTCCCAATCAGAACACCACTAAGGCCATGATGGCTTCCCTGTTCCAGCGGCTGGAGGTCTACGGTGAAGATTTTCAACTGGTCTGCCAGAATCCCGTCTATGCCGACGATACCCCCGAAGGCGCCTGGTACACCGAGTCCGCCGCGTGGGCTGTAGGCACCGGAGTAATCCCCCAGGAACTGGGCGGCTTCTTCCCCGACAGGCTCATCACCAGGGAGGATCTGGCCCTGTGCCTGTACCGCTACACCCATCTGCGGGGCTATGATACAGCGCTGGATTACGCCAGGATGTACGCATATAAGGATATAGGTTCCCTGTCCTCTCTGTCCCGCAGGGCTATGGCCTGGGCCGCCACCAACGGCTACATCACCGCAAACGGCGGCAGTGTGAACCCCCAGGCCCCTGTTACCCGGGCGGAAATGGCCCAGACTCTGGCCCGATATCTTCAGGCAAACTGACCCTCACTTTCCCTTATAGCCATAACATTTACAGTCCCGGTTCCGGGAATCTCTTAACCGTTTGATATTTTAGAGAAGGAGGATACATATGTCAGGCAAGTTTTCCGCGCTGTTTGGAGCGCAGGACATGACTGAGGGAAGTCCGGCCAAAAACCTTATCCGGTTTTCAGTGCCGCTTCTCATCGGCAACCTGGCTCAGCAGCTTTACAGCACGGTGGATTCCATTGTGGTGGGCAACTATGTGGGTGACGGGGCCTTAGCGGCTATTGGCGCCAGCGGTCCTATCCTAAATCTGCTTTTGGTTCTCTTTATGGGCGTCTCAGTGGGCGCCAGCGTGATGGCCTCCCAGTTTTTCGGGGCCAAAAATAAAGAACGGCTTTCCCAAACGGTGGGCACTACTCTTACCGTCACATTTATCACAGCTTTGCTGATTATGGTGGTGGGCCCTGTGGTTACCCAGCCTGTTATGAAGCTTTTGGGTACTCCCGATGACATTTTGGAAATGGCCTGCGAGTACATGATTATTTTGTGCTTGGGCTTTTTGGGCAGCGCCTACTACAACATCATTTCCGGCGTACTCCGGGGCCTGGGGGATTCCATCATGCCTCTGGTGTTCCTGCTGGTAGCCTGCGGTTTGAACATCGGCTTGGATATCTGGTTCGTGGCCGGGTTCCAGTGGGGCGTGGCGGGCGTGGCCTGGGCCACCATTATCGCTCAGTTCATTTCCGGCGCTTTGTGCGTCATCAGGCTTTTGAACATGAAGGACATCATTCACCTGAGGCCCAGGATGCTCTGGCCCCAGAAAAGTCTGGTCATGCAGTTGATCCGTCTTGGCTTGCCCAGCGGTCTTACCCAAGCGATTTTTTCCTTTGCCATGATTATCGTTCAGTCCCTCACCAATTCCTTTGGCACGGCGGTTATCGCCGCCAATACGGTCGTCATGCGTGTTGACGGCTTCGCTATGATGCCCAACTTTACTTTTGGAACCGCCATGACCACATATACCGGCCAGAACATCGGCGCGGGACGGATGGACCGGACGGAAAAGGGTACCAAAAGCGGACTGAAAATGGGCCTGGGTGTGTCTGTGGTGCTGGTAGCCCTGATTTTGATTTTTGGCCGTTACCTGATGGAGATGTTTACCTCCACCCCGGAAGTGATCGAGTTGGGCATGCGGATGCTCCGCATTTTGGCGGTAGGCTATGTGGCTATGGCCGTCACCCAGATTCTTTCCGGTACCATGCGGGGCGCGGGCGACACCATGACTCCCATGTGGATTTCCATCATCACCACTGTTATCATACGGGTGCCTGTGGCTTACGGCTTGGAATTCATCACCCGGCCCGAGGGCGGAGTTATGGGTTCCGGCACGCCGGATCCCCTGTTCCTCTCTCTTTTGATCTCCTGGGTCGTGGGCGCAATCCTTACCGCTATTGCTTATGTTAAGGGCAGTTGGAAGAAAAAGTCTATTGTTACCACTTCCGGGGCGCTTTCCGGCGAGTCTGTTATAGACCTGGAACCCGATCAGCCCGGTGAAGCGGTGGAAGATTGAACCGCTGCCATGCAGAAGGCCTGCCCTTTCGCATGTTTGCGGACCCTTGCCCAGCCTTCCTCACACGTTTTTCAATCTTCCATATCGCCGCCTTTCCGTTTCACCCGGTTTATTTTTATAAGCCTTGCCTTCATTGTCTTGTGAACCGGTACTGACAGGCCTTTTGCACGAGGACAGGGCGTTTCCGCCGGTTGCTTTACCTGTTTTTTATTGTCCGGAGCGCAAAAAGGTGCTATAATCAAAGCAATGAAAGAAAAAGGGGAAGACTGAGGATGGATTTGGGGTTTGACAATCAAAAATACCTGGATATGCAGTCAGCGCAGATCCGGGAACGCATCAGCAGGTTTGGCGGCAAGCTGTACCTGGAATTTGGTGGCAAGCTTTTCGATGATTACCACGCCTCCCGGGTGCTGCCCGGTTTCCAGCCTGACAGCAAGGTAAAAATGCTTTTGCAGTTGAAGGACCAGGCTGAGATTGTCATTGTCATCAATGCCTCTGACATCGAAAAAAATAAGGTCCGGGGCGATTTGGGCATCACCTATGACGTGGATGTGTTGCGGCTGATTGACGCCTTTCGGGATATCGGTCTGTTTGTGGGAAGCGTGGTGTTGACCCAGTACAACGCCCAGCCCGCCGCCGAGGCCTTCCAAAAACGTCTTGAAGCTCTGGGAATCAAGGTTTTCCGGCATTACAGTATCCCGGGCTATCCCTCAAACATCCCCCTGATTGTCAGCGACGAGGGTTTTGGCAAAAACGATTATGTGGAGACCACCCGTTCTCTGGTTGTGGTCACGGCCCCAGGCCCCGGCAGCGGTAAAATGGCCACCTGCCTTTCGCAGCTGTACCACGAGTACAAACGTGGAATAAAAGCCGGTTACGCCAAATTCGAAACATTTCCCATCTGGAACCTTCCCTTGAAGCACCCGGTCAACCTGGCCTACGAGGCCGCCACAGCCGACCTGAACGATGTGAACATGATCGATCCCTTCCACCTGGAGGCCTATCAGGAAACCGCTGTAAATTACAACCGGGACGTGGAGGTTTTTCCTGTACTGAGCGCCATGTTCCAGCAGATTTCCGGAGAATCCCCCTATAAATCCCCCACAGATATGGGAGTAAACATGGCGGGGAACTGCATTGTAAACGATGAGGTATGCAGGGAAGCCGCAAAACAGGAGATAGTGCGGCGGTACTATAACGGCTTGCGGGAGCAGCGCCGGGGCACCGGCGGTGATGGGGCCGTATACAAGCTGGAGCTGCTTATGAAACAGGCGGAGATCTCCCCTGAGGACCGGGCCGTTACCCGGCCTGCTTTAAAGCGTGCGGAGGAGACCGGCTTGCCCGCGGCTGCCATTCAGCTGGCGGACGGGCGGATCGTTACCGGCAAAACTTCCGATCTTTTGGGCGCTTCCTCTGCCGTACTGCTGAACGCCCTCAAGGCCCTGGGTGGTATCCAAAAGGATATCCATCTGATCTCACCCATCATCATTGAACCCATTCAAAAGTTGAAAATTACCCACTTGGGCAGCCGGAACCCCCGTTTGCACACGGATGAGATATTGATTGCTCTTTCTATCTGCGCTGCCACCAACCCTACGGCGGAGCTTGCCTTGCGGCAGCTTCCAAAGCTTCGGGGATGCGAGGCCCATTCCACAGTGCTGCTGTCCCATGTAGATGAAAGCACCTTCCGTAAGCTGGGGGTCAACCTTACATGCGAGCCCCGTTACCAAACGAAAAAGCTTTATCACAAATAAAACTTTCTCAGAAAGGATCGATTATCATGAGCAAAATAGAAGAAAAGCTAAAAGACCTCGGCCTTACCTTGCCCCCTCCTCCGGGAAAGGCGGGCCTGTATGTTTCAGCCAAGCGGTTCAGCGGAAATCTGGTGTATATTTCCGGCTGCGGCCCGTCGGTAGACGGCACACCGGTGAAGGGCAAGCTTGGAGTGGATTACACCGCTGAACAGGGCTGTGACCTGGCAAAAAATTCCATGCTGAATGTGCTGGCGGCCTTAAAGGGCGCTGTGGGGGATTTGGACAAGGTAAAAAGCGCTGTAAAGGTCACCTGCTTTGTGGCTTCCGCTCCTGATTTTACAGGGCAGGCAACTGTGGCAAACGGCGGCACCCGGCTTTTGATCGACCTCTTTGGGGAAGAGATCGGGACCCCCACCCGCTCCGCTGTGGGTATGGCCGTGCTGCCTTTGGATTTCCCCGTAGAGACCGAAGCCCTGTTTGAAGTGGAAGCTTAAACAGGTCTGCGTACCAAAAGGCCCTGCCGGAATATTGGTGGGTGGTAAAGAAATCTTTTGTGGGGATTCTGCGTGGCTGAAACATGTCATGCGAATCTCCATTTTTTACCTGATAGTATTCCGGTGGAAAAGGGATTTACCAAAATATGCCTAACAACGAAAAGCTTTTTGATGGGGAGGTAAATTATGCTTTATGAACTGAAAAGCGGCGGCTTTACCGCTCAGGTGGACTCCTTTGGGGCCCAGATTATGTCCCTGAAAGGAAAGGACGGCTCCGAGTATCTGTGGACCGGCAACCCTGCGTATTGGAAAAGCCGGGCCCCGGTGCTGTTCCCAATAGTGGGGGCTCTTCGGGGAGGAAAAACCACAATTGACGGCAAGTGGTATGAAATGGGCCAGCACGGTATTGCCCGGCATTTGGAATTTGCTCTGTGCGAACAGACTGAGAATAGTCTTTCTCTGGTTCTCCGCTCCGATCAGGGCACGAAAAAGCAGTATCCATTCGATTTCCGGTTCACCGTAACCTATACTCTTCACGCGAATAAGATTGAAACCCGTTTTATGGTGGAGAACACAGGGGAGAAGACCTTGCCATTCGCGGTGGGCGGCCACCCCGGTTTTAATGTGCCTGTGGGCGAGCCTGCTTCTTTTGAGGATTACACCATCGTTTTTGAAAAGCGGGAGACACAGCGGTGCCCCGTTATTGACGAGACCCAGGGGCTGATCGACGACGGAAAGACAGGTTTTACTTTGGATAAAGAGCAGGAGATACCCCTGCGGCACAGCCTGTTTTACCACGACGCGCTGGTGTTTGAGGGACTTTCTTCCTCCACGGTACGGGTGGTGAACAAGCAGACAGGGAGGGGTGTGGAGATGGAGTTCTCCCAGTTCCCCATGCTGGGGATATGGTCCTCAAAAAACGACGGCCCCTATGTGTGTCTGGAGCCCTGGACGGGATGTGCCACCCGTCTGAGTGAGGGAGATGAATTTCAAGAGAAGAAGGGCATGACCCTTCTTCCTCCGGGGGAGAAAAAGGCTTATTCCTTCTCTGTGGAAATATTGTAAAAAACCCAGGAAAATTCCCGGGGGAAATTCGTCACTCTGACAATGTGAAAATTTGCGAAAAACTCTTTCTTTTTTCTGAGCGTTCGCTATAATAGGAAAAGTCTTTTAAAGGGTTTTCTTATCTTAACGGATCACGCGAGGGAAAAGGGGGAGTTTTTGTGTTCCAGCTCAAGTGGGTCTGGAAACAGATGGAGGGGTTCCACAAACGCTATGTCTTCGCCCTGTGCTCTACAGCTTTGCTGGCAATAATGTCTTTGGGCAATTCCTTTATCACGGCCAATATTATGGACACGGTTTTTGATCCGATCCAGGCGGCGGGCCGGGTAACTGAGGGGGACACCTCCCGGCTGATTGCCCTGGTAGCCTTGCTCATCGGCTTTACCCTGTTTCGCACAGGATTTGGCTACCTGTCTATCCTCACTTATGAGATATGTTCGCAAAAGCTTGTTTACAAGCTGCGGCGGGATCTGTACAGGAACATGCAGGAGCAGGATCAGGCTTTTTACGGGCAAAACCGGACGGGCGACCTGATGACCCGCTTGACCGGCGATATGGACATGATCCGCCATGCCGTGTGCTGGGTCATTCGCCAGTTGATTGACTGTTCCATTCTGTTTCTCACCACGTCTGTTACGTTCCTTGTAACAGATTGGCTTTTCGCCCTGTCCATGCTGGCGGTAACGCCTGTTATTTTCCTGCTCACCAAACGTTTTTCCAAACAGGTGCATCCCCTGTACGTGGACCTGCGGGAGCGCCTTTCCCGCCTGAATACCGCCGCTCAGGAGAACATTTCGGGGAACCGGGTGGTAAAGGCTTTCGCCAGGGAAGATTACGAGATACAGCGGTTCGACGAAAAGAACCAGGACTACAAAGAGGCCAACAAAAAAGCCTCTCTGCTGTGGCTGAAATACAGCCCCTACATAGACGGGCTGTCCCAGTCCCTGTCAATCGCGGTACTGCTGGTGGGCGGCATTTTTTTGATTATGGGCCGCATTTCAATCGGGACCTTTACGCTGTTCAACTCCCTTACCTGGACGCTGTCGAACCCCATGCGCATGCTGGGTATGCACTTGAACGACCTGCAAAGGTTTTTTGCCAGCGCAAATAAGATCATTGAACTGTATTACGCCAAATCCACAATTGCCAACCGCCCCGACGCCCAAAAACCCAAAGGCAGGATTAAGGGGGCGGTGGATTTTAAATCGGCCTGCCTTAAGCTGCACGGCGCCGAAGTGCTGAGGGACATCGACCTGCATATTGAGCCTGGCGAGACTGTGGCCATCATGGGTCCCACCGGGTCCGGCAAGACCTCCCTTATCAGCCTGATCCCCAGGTTCTCGGACCCCACCAAAGGCGAGGTGGACCTGGACGGCGTGCCTGTAAGCCTGTATGATCTCCACAGCTTGCGTTCCTCTATCGGCATCGCTACACAGGATGTGTTCCTGTTCTCCGACACAGTGGATGGGAACATCGCCTACGGCGACACTTCTCTTTCCGAGGACGAGGTAAAGCGCTTTGCAAAAATGGCGGACGTGGATTTCGCAGAAAATCTGCCCGAAGGCTTCGACACGGTCATTGGTGAGCGGGGCACCGGTCTTTCAGGCGGGCAAAAGCAGCGTATCGCTCTGGCTCGCGCTCTGGCGGTAAAGCCGTCGGTACTCATTTTAGACGACACCACCAGCGCTGTGGACCTGGAAACGGAAAAGTACATCCAGGAGCAGCTGCACAATTTGGAGTTCCCCTGTACCAAGATCATCGTTGCCCAGCGCATTTCCACCACCAAACACGCGGACAAGATCGTGGTGCTGGAGAATGGAACGATTACCGACATCGGCACCCACGAGGAGCTTTCCCGGAAGCCCGGCTATTACCGGGAGGTGTTCCTGCTGCAAAACGGCATGACGGATGACGCCTCTGGAAAGGAGGTGGTGTGAGATGGCCAGAAACCGTTTTGACGTAGACGAAAATCTGGAGACTCCATTTAATATCAAGCATTTGCTGCGGGCCGGGGTCTACATTGGAAGGCACAAGAAAAAGATGGTTCTTTCCCTGCTGTTTTCCGCTATTTCCGCCGCCAGTGCTTTAGTGGGACCAATGCTGATACAGCGGGGCATCAACGTGTCAGTGCCAAACAAGGATATAAGGGAACTGGTGCTTTTGGCTGCCGGGATGCTCTGCGCTATCGTGGTGTCCATCCTGTTTGCCAGAAAGCGGTCCATCTACATGATCGAGGTGGGCCAGGAAATCATCTATGACATCCGCAAAGACCTGTTTGCCCATCTGCAAAAGCTGCCCTTCCAGTTTTACGACGACAGGCCCCACGGAAAGATACTGACCCGGGTTATAAATTACATCAACAATGTGTCCGACGCTCTTTCCAACGGCATTATCAATTTCGTGTTGGAAATTTTCAACCTGGTGCTCATTGCCGTGTTCATGTTTTTGTGCGATTGGAAATTGGCGCTGGTGGTTATGGCGGGTGTGCCTTTACTGCTGATCGTGGTCATTCTCGTTAAGCCTGCCCAGCGCAGGGCCTGGCAGGATGTGTCAAACAAGAGTTCCAACCTGAATGCCTATTTGCACGAAAGTCTGGACGGCATGAAGATCACCCAGGCCTTTGTGCGGGAGGAGGAAAACGCCGGCATTTACGACAAGCTGAACCGGAATTGCTACCGTACCTGGATGAAGGCCCAGTATACCTCAAATCTGATTTGGGTATCAGTGGATAATATTTCCACATGGGTGGTAGGCGCCATGTATCTGGTGGGCCTTATGCTGTTGGGCCCCGGTATGCAGATCGGTACGCTGATCGCCATTTCCTCATATGCCTGGCGGTTTTGGCAGCCTATTTTAAATCTGTCAAACCTGTACAACACTTTCATCAACGCTGTGGCGTATTTGGAACGCATTTTTGAAATGATGGACGAACCCGTTGCAGTAGATGATGCGCCCGGCGCCCAGGATCTGCCTCCCATTGCCGGACGGGTAACCTTTGACGATGTGACTTTTTCATATGATGGCACAGTAAATGTGCTGGAGCACTTTAACCTGGAGGTGGACCCGGGCCAGTCCATTGCCCTGGTGGGGCCCACCGGGGCTGGAAAGACTACGGTGGTGAACCTGATCTCCCGGTTTTACAATATCGATAAAGGCGCTGTGCTGCTGGACGGGCATGACATTTCCCAGGTCACGCTCCACTCCCTCCGCTCCCAGATGGGCATTATGCTTCAGGACAGTTTTATATTTTCGGGCACCATTATGAACAATATCCGTTACGGCCGTTTAGACGCTACAGATGAAGAGGTAATTGCCGCTGCCAAAACGGTTCGTGCCCACGAGTTCATTTCTCAAATGGAGGACGGCTACAACACTCAGGTAAACGAGCGGGGTTCCCGGCTGTCCCAGGGGCAGAAGCAGCTTGTTGCCTTTGCCAGGACGCTGCTTTCCGATCCGAAGATCCTGGTGTTGGACGAGGCCACCTCTTCTATTGACGCCAAAACGGAACGGCTTTTGCAGGAGGGGCTGCAGGCGCTGCTGAAGGGGCGTACAAGCTTCATCATCGCGCACAGGCTGTCCACCATTAAAAACTGCGACCGTATTCTGTACATTTCCGACAAGGGGATTGCAGAAGCCGGGAACCACCGGCAGCTTTTAGAACAGCGTGGGAGGTACTACCGTTTGTACACCGCCCAACTGGAAGAATAAAGCGGGGCCCTTTAAGGGCCTTTTCTCTTGCAACTTTTTATGAATCATGATAAAATAATATTTTACCAAGCCCCGGCAATGTGGAAAGGAGGGGCGGCGGAATGAATATCAAGAAATGGGAAGTGGCTCCTTTAGATAAGGACAGGGCGGCACAAATCGCCGAGCAGCACGCCATTCCCTTTTTCCTGGCTATGATGCTGGAGATACGCGGGGTCCGGTCCAGCCAGCAGATAGACGGCATGCTGGGAACCGGCGGGACCCTGTCCGACCCTTACCTGATGAAGGATATGGACAAGGCTGCGGCCCGTATCCGCAAAGCAATAGACGAATTTGAGAAGATAGCTGTTTACGGTGACTACGACGCGGACGGCGTCACATCTACCGCCATGCTTTATACTTATCTTGACGCTGTGGGGGCGGATGTGACCTATTATATCCCCCAGAGGGAGGGGGAGGGGTATGGCATGAACCCTACGGCGGTGCGTACCCTGTACGACCAGGGGGTCAAGCTGATTGTCACCGTGGATAACGGCATTTCTTCGGTAGAGGAAGTGGCCCTTGCCAAAGAATTGGGCATGGACGTGGTGGTAACGGACCATCACAGGCCCCAGGAACACCTGCCTCAGGCTGCGGCGGTAGTGGATGCTTACCGGGAGGATGACAAAAGCCCGTTTAAAGATTTTTCGGGGGCCGGGGTCGCTCTAAAGCTGTTGATTGCGCTGGAGGACGGGGACGCGGAAGGGATTTTAGAGGAATACGCGGATCTGGCGGCTCTGGGCACCATTGGCGACGTAGTGCCTGTGACCGGTGAGAACCGACTAATCGTCCGGACCGGTCTCAGACGGATGGTCCAGGGGGACCGGCCCGGGGTCTCCGCGCTGCTGGACCGGTGCTTCACCGGCCGGGCACTGACTGCTGGGAACCTAGCCTTCACGGTGATCCCCAGGCTGAACGCCACAGGCAGGATGGGATCTCCTCAGCGGGCCGTACGGCTCCTCTGCTGTGAGGACGAGGGAGAAGCCTCCGCTCTGGCTGACGAGATTTGCGGTGATAACGAGGAACGCCGCCAGGTAGAAGCCAGCATTGCGGAAGAAGCCATGACGAAGATTGAAGAGGACCCCGCTCTGCGGTTCAGCCGGGTTATTGTGGTCAGCGGCAGAAACTGGCACCACGGGGTCATCGGCATTGTGGCGTCCCGGATCACGGAACGTTTTGGGAAGCCCTGCTTTGTGGTGTCCGAAGATGGCGAGAGCGCCAAAGGGAGCGGCCGCAGCGTCGAAGGATTTTCCCTGTTTAACGCGGTGTGTTCCTGTTCTGACCTGCTGGAGCGTTTCGGCGGCCATCCTATGGCGGCCGGCGCCACTCTGAAGGCAAAGGATATCGGTGCATTTCGGGAAAGAATCAACCAGTATGCCGCCAGGGTGTGCCCTGAAATGCCGGCGGTTTCCCTGCGGCTGGACTGCCGGTTAAATCCCGCCTCTTTAAGCGCGGAAATGCCCAGGGATCTGCGGCGGCTGGAACCTTTTGGGAGCGGTAATCCACAGCCGCTGTTCGGCCTTTTCGGCATGGAACTGAGTGAGATCGTGCCGGTGGGGGGCGGCGGCCATCTGCGGTTGGTATGCGCTAAAAACGGCACGTTCCTCACCTGTATGCGGTTTGGCGTGAAGAGGGAGGACTTTCCATTTTCAGTGGGAGATAAACTGGATCTGGCAGTTACCCTGGATTTGCGGGACTACCGGGGAGAAGAGAGGATGACTGTCACAGTCCGGGACCTGCGGCTGTCCGGCCAGGATGATGGGGAGAATATTCGCTCTTACCGGTCATACGAAAAATTTAGAAGAGGAGAAAACCTGACCTGGAAAGAGGCCGCCGCCCTGGAGCCTTCCCGCGGGGACCTGGCCGCGGTGTATCGAAGGGTTGTTTCCTTACAGGGCAGGCTGTGGTTGCCTGAGTCCCTGTTGAATGAAATTGCGGACCTTTCCCTGGGAAAGTTGCTGCTGTGTCTTGATATGCTGGAGGAGCGGGGACTGGTAAAGAAAAAGGAACGGGGAGAGGCGTTCCAGGTTGGGGTTGTGGAAACAAAGGAGAAGGTGGATATTTTTGCCTCTCCCGTGTTTACCCGGATAAAGGCTTTGATGAAAGAGGTGTAGAAGAATTGGCTGCCAATTTAAAGCTGGTTACACAGATCAGCACCTATGGGGAACTGGAACAGATTATCGCCGAAAGCGGTAAGGAATATGATATAGACCGGATCCGGCAGGCATACGCTCTGGCAGAGGAAAAGCACCGCCCCCAGAAGCGGAAGTCCGGCGAGCCCTATATTATCCATCCTCTGTCGGTGGCGGCCATTTTGGTAGGTCTGGGCATGGATACCGAGTCTGTGATGGCCGGGCTTTTGCACGACGTGGTGGAGGACACCGATGCCACTCTGGACGATATCAAAAAGCAGTTCGGCGGGGAAGTCGCTCTGCTGGTGGACGGCGTGACCAAGCTGGGCCAGATACCATATTCCTCCCGGGAGGAACAGCAGGCGGAGAACCTGCGGAAAATGCTGATGGCTATGGCCGAAGATATCCGGGTCATTATTATCAAATTTGCCGACAGAATGCACAACCTGACTACTCTGAAGTATGTATCGCCCCAAAAACAGCGGGACAAGGCCCTGGAATGCCTGGAGGTTTACGCCCCGATTGCTCACCGTCTGGGCATCCGGCGGGTCAAGGAGTTCATGGAGGACGTTTCTTTGCAGTACCTTGACCCTACCGCCTATCATGAGATCGAGCAGAACCTGGAAAGCCGCAGCGCCAGCGGCAAGCAGTTTATCAATGACACTATAGCCCTGATCAAGAACCGGGTGGAGGTTTCCATCCCCAACGTGTACCTTTCCGGCCGGGTGAAAAGCGTATACGGGATTTACCGCAAAATGTTCATCCAGGGGAAAAGCTTCGAGGAAATTTACGATGTGTTCGCCATCCGGGTAATCGTTGATACCATTGAGGACTGCTATAATGTGTTGGGCATTGTCCACGACATGTTCCAGCCCCTGCCCAACCGGTTCAAAGATTATATCTCTACCCCAAAGCCCAATATGTACCAGTCCCTCCACACCACGGTAATCACAAAGGAGGGCGTGCCATTCGAGGTGCAGATACGTACCTGGGAGATGCACCACACGGCGGAGTACGGCATTGCCGCCCATTGGAAGTATAAGCTGGGCATGTCCGCTAAGGAATCCGATTCCAAGAGCCTGGACGACCGCCTGGCGTGGATCCGGCAGATGCTGGAGAATCAGGAGGAGAGCGAGGACGTTACCGACCTGGTCCACTCCATCAAAAGCGACCTGATCCCCGAAGAGGTTTTTGTCTTTACCCCCAAAGGCGATGTGATCAATCTGCCAATGGGTTCTACGGTCATTGATTTCGCTTATGCCATCCACAGCGCCGTAGGCAATCGGATGATCGGCGCTAAAGTAGATAAACGCATTGTGCCCCTGGACTACAAGGTGAAAACCGGCGAGATAATAGAGATCCTTACCACCCGGGAAGCCGGAAAGGGCCCCAACCGGGACTGGCTTACCCTTGTGCGCACCAGTGAGGCCCGAAATAAGATACGGGCCTGGTTCAAGAAAGAAAAGCGGGAGGACAACATCATAGAGGGCAAGGCCGAGTTGGAACGGGAGTTTCGCCGCAGCGGTATCACTATGGTCCCCGGCCTGATGGACTACATGCTGGAGAATATCGGCCGTCGGCACAATTGTGTTACTTCCGATGACCTTTACGCCGCTATTGGCTACGGCGGCATTCAGTTGTGGAAGGTCCTGCCTCGTATCCGGGAAGAGTATGGGAGGCTGACAAAAGCGGCGGGAGAGCAACCCCAGCCCCGGGCCGTCCCGCCCGCCGAGCCAAAAGGAAAGGTGGCCAGCGGCGTGCTGGTGGACGGCATGGACAACTGCCTGATAAAATTCTCCCGGTGCTGCAATCCTTTGCCGGGGGACGAAATCATCGGTTTTATCACCAGGGGCTTCGGTGTGTCCATTCATAAGCGGTCCTGTTCCAACGTGCCCCGGGATCTTTCCGCCTGCCCGGAACCTGAACGCTGGATCGGCGCCCACTGGGCGGAGGACGTAAAAGACGACTTTAAGGCCACACTGAATATCGTGGCAATTGATCGGGGCGGTCTGCTGGCCGATGTGACTTTACAGCTTTCTAATATGCATATCTTTATCCATTCCTTAAATTCCCGTCAGGAGCGCAACAGCGAAAACGCCTTTATTTCCGCTACCATTTCCATCAACGGACTGCCCCAGCTGCAAAGCATTATAGAGCGGCTGAAGAAAATTCCAGGAGTGGTATCAATCGACCGGTCCTGATTAGACATTGAAAAGACTTTTTCTTTTCATGGCAAATTTCTGATTTTAGAGGAAAGATTCCCATGCTTTTATTTCTCAGCAACAATCCCTTTCGCTATGAATGTGAAAATCTCTGCCGCCTGTTTTTTCCTTACAGCCCCGTCAGGGTACCGGGCGGCGGGGATGAACGGCAAGCTTCCCCGGATGAACCCTGGACCAAAGCCGTCATAGAAAAGGAAACTGGAAAATATCTTTATAAGGTCTCTGTCTGGAACGCAGGGGACCTTTTGGAGCGGGAAGCCCGCCGTGATTTTCTGGAGGAATATGCCATGACGAATCTGCTGTATGGCGCCTTTCGGGATCTGACCGGCTATACCCCTGCCTGGGGAATGCTGACAGGTATTCACCCGGTAAAACTTTTGCGTTCTTACTGTGAAGAGTTGGGAGGGGAAGAGGGAGCGGAAAAATTTCGCTCTCACTGCCATGTGACCCCCCGGAAGACAGAGCTTGCCCTGCGGGTCCTCCGTGCCCAGCAGCCGGCGGTAGATGCCTTGTCTGAAAACGATTTCAGCCTGTATGTGGGCATCCCCTTTTGTCCTACCCGGTGTTCCTATTGTTCCTTTGTGTCCCAGAGCGTGGAACAGGCAAAAAAGCTGGTAGACCCTTATTTCGAACTGCTGTTAAAGGAGATTGCCCGCACCGGGGAGATTACCCGGGCCCTGGGACTTACCCTCTGTTCCGTGTACATCGGCGGGGGTACGCCCACAACCCTTTCCGCTGCCCAGCTTTCCAGGCTTTGCGATACTATCCGGGGAACTTTTGACTTTTCCCGCTGCGGCGAGTTTACCGTGGAAGCCGGCAGGCCGGACACCATTGACAGGGAAAAACTGAGCGCGTTGAAAGCGGCGGGGGTCAGCCGCATCAGCATAAACCCCCAGTCTTTATCTGACCAGGTTTTACGCAACATCGGCAGAAAGCACACTGCCCGGGATGTGGTGGATGCATTCGCCCTGGCGAAGGAAATCGGGTTTCAGGACATCAACTCCGATCTGATCGTGGGCCTGCCCGGGGACAGCCTGTCGGGGTTCCAAAAGTCCCTTGACGGCATGATTTCCCTGGGAGCGTCCAATATTACGGTTCACTCACTGGCCTTAAAGCGGTCCGCCAGGCTCGTGAACCAGGGCGGAGATTTGGAACTGCACAGCAAGGGAGAGGAAACAGGCGCCATGATGGAGTATTCCGTCAGGCGGCTGACGGAAGAAGGATATGAGCCCTACTATTTGTATCGCCAGACCCGCATGGCCGGAAATCTGGAAAATACCGGCTGGGCCAGGCCCGGCACCATGTGCCGCTACAATGTATACACTATGGACGAATCGGGTACCGTCATCGCCTGCGGAGCGGGCGGGGTCTCAAAGCTGAAGGACCCATACAGCGGCAGGCTGGAACGAATTTTTAATTTTAAGTACCCTTATGAATATATTTCCCGGCATCAAGAGATACTGGACAGGAAAGAGGGCGTGAAAATACTGTATGAGCAATTTCGCCAGCGGCTACATTAAATATATCAACCACCTGGAACAGATCAATGATGGGGCGGTAAATTGTCCCAGCCGGATGATCTGCGAGGTGGAAGAGGCCTATCACCAGCACCTGCGGGACATTGCCCGGAACATCCGTGAATTTCACAGGAGGGCACGTCTTATTATGCTCTCAGGCCCCAGCAGCAGCGGCAAGACCACCACGGCCCATCTGCTTCAGCAGTACCTGACGGAATTTGGCGCGAACACCCACATCGTTTCTCTGGACGATTTTTACAAGGGTGTAGGACTGGCCCCCAAGCTGCCCGACGGCAAATACGATTACGAATCGGTGGAAGCCCTGGACGAGGAGAAGATCAGAGCCTGTCTGAAAGCGGTCATCACCACGGGAGAATTCTCCGTGCCCAGGTACAACTTCACCCTGGGCCGCCCGGACAAGGAAGAACGACGGTTCCAGGCAGGTCCGTCCGATGTGGTGATCGTGGAGGGGATTCACGGCTTAAACCCGGTTTTCACCAGGGAACTGCCGGAGGAGTGCTGCGTAAAGCTTTATGTCAGCGTCAAGCAGCAGATCAAAGACGCCAACGGCGAGGTGATTTCTCCTATGGATCTGCGGTTGGTGCGCCGAATTGTCCGGGACGTCAAGTTCCGGGCCACGGAAGCGGACAGGACCATTTCCATGTGGCCCCAGGTGGTGTCCGGAGAGGACAGTTATATCCGGCCTTACCGGATCAGTGCCGATTACACCGTAAACTCCATTCATATTTATGAGCCGTGTGTCCTGCGCACTGTCGCTATTCCCCTTTTGCGGGAAATTGCCGCGGACAGCCCAAACTACCGAAAAGCCAGGGACCTGGAATCCAGGCTGATGCGTTTTGAACCCATTGATACGGCGCTGGTGCCCCAGACTTCAATGCTGCGGGAATTTCTGGGTTAAAGCCGCAAAAGTAAGGGAAATTTAATGGTTTTGAAAGGTAAAATCCCTTTACTTTCCCGTTTTCCCTTGCTATAATAAAAACAGGAAATGTTTCGGCTTTTCCAAAATTTTGGAACGAGAAGGAGGAAATTATCATGGGAATTTTAGACGATGTGGTCATAAACGCAAAGTCGGCAGCCGAGGCAGTAGGAAAGAAGGCCGGACAGATTGTAGACACTTCCAAGCTGCGTATCAACGCAGCCGAACTCAACGCGGAGATCAGCAAGCACTATGAAGCGCTGGGCGAGTATGTCTATGAGAACTGCCGTGACAAGCTTGACGAGGATGCGGAATTGGCGGGCAAAATGGCCGAGATCGACGAGTTGAAGGCTCAGCATACTGCGGTGACGAAGGAACTTTCCGACAAGCAGAACAAGGTTACCTGCCCCAACTGCGGCAAGCAGAGCCCCAACACTGCTGCGTTCTGCAGCAACTGCGGCACCAAGCTTTCAGAGTAATCCATAAAAAAGCAAACAGAAAGCGTCGGCCAAAGGCCGGCGCTTTCTCTACAATATCTTGAGTAGAATCGAAAAAAAATTACAAGAAAATGTGTTATGGCGCCATGTTTCGACAAAATATTCTGTCGAAAGGCAGTAAAATATGATCGTCAGGGAACAGAAAGCTGTTTTACGAAGCGCTGGCCATCTGTAGGCAGAGTTTGTCAGCGATCATGGCGATGAACTCCGAATTGGTGGGCTTGCCGCGGGTGTTGTGGATAGTGTACCCAAAATAGGAGTTGAGAACGTCCACATCACCCCGGTCCCACGCCACCTCAATGGCGTGGCGGATGGCCCGCTCCACCCGGGAACTGGTGGTGTTGTAACGCTTTGCCACATTTGGGTACAGTTGTTTCGTCACCGCGTTGATGATTTCAGGGTCCTCAATGGCCATGATAATGGAATCCCGCAGATAGTGGTACCCCTTGATGTGTGCGGGCACGCCAATCTGATGCAGAATCTCTGTGACCTGCACCCGCAGACCGGGGTTGACAGGTTCCGAGTCGAAATGCCTGCCCCGCATGGAGTACAGGGAAAAGATGCGGTCTATCATCTCGTCCTTGTCGTAGGGAGAGAGGGCAAAATAGGAAGCTCCGGATGAAGCCACTTCCCGCTCCAGCATGGGGGAGGTGTACGAAGCTGTGACTATGTACATGGGTTTTTCCGCGTTCGGTTCCTGTGACACGGCATGCATGACCCCAATTGCGTCCAAGCCTGGCATGAACAGATCCATCAGTACCACCTGGGGGTGTTCTGCCTTGATTTTTTCCAGCAGCAGCTTGCCGTCCCGCCCGACGAAAGCGGCTTTCGCCCCCTTTTGAGATAATTTCCGGATCGGTTCCCGGCCCCATTCGCCGTCTTCCGAACTAATAATTATCTTTATTTCCT
>CAZGLW010000030.1:0-21931 GCA_964525985.1 uncultured Acutalibacter sp.
GGCAAGGCCGGTGACAACCTGCTGATTTTGCTGGAATCCCGCCTGGACAACGTGGTGTACCGTTGCGGCTGGGCCAGTTCGCGTGCCGAGGCCCGTCAACTTGTGGTTCACGGCCACTTTACCGTAAATGGCAAAAAGGTAGATATCCCCTCTTACCTGGTAAAGGCCGGTGAAATGATCTCTATTAAGGAGAGCAGCCGCCAGAGCGTGAAGATCAAGGCCGTTCTGGAAAGCAATTCCGCCCGCCCTGTGCCGAAGTGGCTGGATGTGGACACCGCCAACGCTCAGGCTAAGGTTGTGGCGATGCCCACCCGCGAGGAGATCGACCTTGAGGTGGACGAGACCCTCATCGTCGAGTTGTACTCCAAGTAATGCCGCTATCCCGGCCATAAATGGCTGGGGTATGAACACGCACAAGTGTAAAATTGCATTGTATGCAAGGGAGGATCGCGGATGATTGAGATAGAAAGACCCAAGATAACGATAGAGGAAATTTCCGATAACGGCACCTACGGCAGGTTCGTGGTGGAGCCCCTGGAAAGGGGTTTCGGCACCACTCTGGGAAACAGTCTTCGCAGAGTTTTGCTTTCCAGTCTGCCGGGAGTGGCCGTCAAATCTATTAAGATCGACGGCGTGCTGCACGAATTTTCTACCATCCCAGGCGTGAAGGAAGACGTCACCGAAATCGTTCTCAACATCAAGGGCCTGGTTGCCAAGCTGCACTGCGACAGCGCCAAGACCATTGAGATCGACGCCGAAGGGCCTTGCGAGGTCACAGCAGAGTCTTTCAAAACCGACAGCGAGGTGGAGATTCTCAACCCGGATCTGCACATTGCCACCCTGGGAGAAGGGGCAAGGCTTTATATGGAGCTTACCCTGGATAAGGGAAGGGGCTACGTCTCGAACGAGCGCAACAAGCAGAGCATGCCGGAAGGTGTGATAGGCGAAATTGCGGTAGATTCTATTTACACACCTGTGCTCAAGGTAAATTTCAATGTTGAAAGCACCCGTGTGGGCCAGAGCATCGACTATGATAAGCTGACGCTGGAAGTGTGGACCAACGGGGTCATCAATGCTCAGGAAGCCGTATCACTTGCGGCAAAGGTCCTTACCGACCACCTTAACCTGTTTGTGGATCTGTCCGATAAAGGCAAGAGCACGGAGATTATGGTTGAGAAGGACGAGGGCGGCAAGGAGAAAGCCCTGGAGATGACCATTGAGGAGCTGGATCTGTCTGTACGCTCCTTTAACTGCCTGAAACGGGCCGGGATTAACACAGTGGAAGACCTGATCAGCAAGTCCGAGGAGGACATGATGAAGGTCCGCAACCTGGGCCGCAAGTCGCTGGAAGAAGTTGTATGGAAGCTGGCTTCCCTCGGCTTCTCCCTGCGCAAAGATGACGAATAAATCACTTTACCCAGATAGGAGGGAATATCATGCCGGGAACTAGAAAGCTGGGAAGGAACACCGCCCACAGGACCGCCATGCTCCGGGGCCTTGTGACCTTTTTCTTTGAAAACGGAAAGATCGAAACGACCGTGACCCGCGCCAAAGAGGTGCGCGCTCTGGCCGAGAAGATGATCACCATTGCCAAAGAGGACAATTTACAGAACAAGCGCCTAGTGATGAGTTTTATCACTAAAGAGGCCGTGACCCACAAGTTGTTTTCTGAGATTGCCCCCAAGTATGCCGACCGCAACGGCGGCTACACCCGCATCACAAAGTTAGGTCCCCGCCGCGGCGACGCCGCTGAAATGGCCATTTTGGAACTGCTGTAATCGCCAGAAAAAAAGAACCCTCCCGGTACGCCGGGAGGATTTTTTTATTTACTGAGATAAACCGAAAGGCCGATGCTTACTGTTCCCAATACATTTTTGTTTTGGTGCTGACTTCGCCATCCTGCAAAGTAAAGGTGATTTCCTGGGTCAAGGGATCGCCCAAGCCGCCCACCTCCGGGCAGGTAGAATCGGCGTTTAAAGACATCTTTTCCCGGAAAAACTGGAACAAAAAGCGTTTGCCGCCGGCCATGCGGGTGTTGCGCAGTTCCACTTCCAGTTTATCTTTAGCCCGCCAGGAGCCATTGGCACCGTAAGGAGCGCCCTTGATCTCTGTCACAGAGAAATGACCGTTCATGCAAATGGGGATGTCGTATTCCCCGGTGGTCTCTACACAGTGTAGGCGCACATCGTCTCCCTCAAAGCGGAACCCCATGGCTTTCAGTTCCCCGCCGTCGGGCGTGAATTTTCCGATACCGCCGATCAGATCAGTCATGGCGGGAGTATGCTCCGGGGGGACGTATACCGCGCCGTTCAGGGAATCTTCCGCGCCGGGGTTGCGCATGCCGAACAGAGGGTTGAGTTCCAGGTGATTTAAGCGGTTCTGCAAAATGTGCCGGGCCTTGTGATCCTCCGGCAGAGGGTCTTCCGTCATGGCGGGCAGCAGCTTGCTCCACACAGCGGTAAGCACCGCCTGGAGCCGCAGGGAGCATGACTGGATGACCAGCACCGCGTCCTGTTTTGTCATAACGATGCCGTACTGTCCAAAAGCGCCGTCACCACGGAACACGCCCTCGGGTTCGCAGCGCCAGAACTGATAACAGTAGCCCTGCTGCCAGTCCGGATCACCGCCCCAGCCGTCGCCCCGGTTTTCAATCTGCTTTCGGGTGGCCTCGTTGAACCAGGCCTCATTTAATAGCTGCTTTCCTTCCCAACTGCCCTTATTTGCCACAAACTGGACAAACCGGGCCATGTCCTCAAGGGTCAGAGAATACCCGGCGCCGCCCATTTCCGTACCGTCGGGCAAGGGCTGGCAGCGGATGTCCGAAAGGCCTAATGGCTCGATAAGCCGGGGACGGAGGAACTCTGTCAGAGTCAGGCCGGTCTTTTTTGTCAGAATGGCGGAAAGCAGGTTGGTACCCGCGGTATTATACATAAAATGGGTGCCGGGCTCATAAACAAATGGATGATGCAGGAATTCCCTGATCCAGTCCGGATTGCCGGTAGCTCCCCAGGAGATTTCGGTTTCGTGGCCGCAGCCCATCATCAACAGATGGCGGACAGTGGCATTTTGCAGGTTTTCACTGGGGTTTTCGGGTGATTTCTCAGGGAAGATGTCGACGAGCCGTTCGTCTAAAGAAAGAATGCCCTCTTGCACCGCAAAGCCGACAGCTGTAGAGGTCAGGCTTTTACTGAAAGAGAACATGATGTGCTGGACCCCGGGCCGGTAGGGGGACCAGGTGCCCTCGGCGCAGACCTTCCCGTGGCGCAGCAGCATAAAGCCGTGCATTTCAATGCCGTCCCGGTACAACTCGTCCAGCATGGCGGCAACCGCGCCGGAGGGGATACCCACGCTTTCGGGGGTGACGCGTTCAAATTTCATAACAACAACTCCTTTTCCAACTCCGTGTATGAAATTAGTATAGCACAGATTAAAATCTCCGGCAATGATGAATAATAGAACCGTCAGAAAAAATGGAAAGGCGGTAACAACATGGTCACGATTCAAAAAGTATACGGCTGCGAAATTCTCGATTCCAGGGGGAACCCCACAGTAAGCGCTACGGTGCAGCTTTCCGACGGCACCCTGGGCACGGCGGCGGCTCCCTCCGGAGCGTCCACCGGCAAGTTTGAGGCGGCAGAACTGAGGGACGGGGACGACAGGCGGTACGGGGGCAAAGGCGTTTTGAAAGCGGTAAAAAATGTAAATGAGATCATTTCCCCGGCCCTGGAAAAGGCACACAACCTGACGGTAAGAGAAGTGGACGGTATTCTGCAAAAGCTGGATGGAACCCCAAACAAGGCCCATCTTGGGGCAAACGCCACACTGGCGGTGTCACTGGCCTGCGCCAGAGCTATTGCGGCCCACTACCGTATGCCCCTGTACCGGTACCTGGGAGGAGCGGCGGCTCACAGGATGCCCGTTCCCATGATGAACATTTTAAACGGCGGGGCCCACGCGGACAACAATATCGACATCCAGGAATTTATGATTATGCCGCTGGGGGCGAAATGCTTCCGGGAGGGATTGCGCTGGTGCGCTGAAATCTACCATATTCTGGGAACGGAACTGAAAAGGAAGGGGTTGTCTACAGCCGTTGGGGACGAGGGAGGTTTTGCCCCGGACCTGGCCTCCGACGAGGAAGCTATTGAGGAGATTTTAAACGCTGTGGAAAAGGCGGGCTATTCGGGAAAGGTCAAGGTGGCTTTAGACGCCGCCGGCAGCGAATGGGCTAAGGACGGCGGCCATTACCGGCTGCCCAAGCGTGGAAAAGAGTTCAGCCCGGAACAGATGATAGACTATTGGGAGAGCCTGGCAAACAAATACCCCATATTCTCCATTGAGGACCCCCTGGGAGAAGAAGACTTTGAAAGCTGGGCTGAAATGACCGATCGGCTTGGTCACAGGGTCCAGCTGGTAGGGGATGACCTGTTTGTTACAAATATTGAACGGCTGCAGCAGGGGATAGACGAGGGAGCGGCCAACGCCATTTTGATAAAGCCCAATCAGATTGGTACCCTGACCGAAACTTTGGAAGCCATTGATCTCGCAAAGCGCTCCGGGTACAAGACCATCATTTCCCACCGGTCCGGCGAGACGGAGGACACATTTATTGCCGATCTGGCTGTAGCGGTGAACGCCGGACAGATCAAGACAGGAGCGCCCTGCCGGACAGAGCGCGTAGCAAAATACAACCGACTTTTGCGCATTGAGGAATGCGGCGGTTGACTTTCCTTTCCCGCCCGGTGTAAAATGTGGCAGAACCTGTTACAGGTAATGGAAGGGGCAATGAAATTGTGGGCGCTGTGATGGAACGCGTAGAACGCTGCGCGGAAGCGGTTCGGAAAAGGGTGGATTTCACGCCGGGAACTGCGCTGGTGCTGGGCTCTGGTCTGGGGGCATTTGGGGACCTGGTGGAGCGTGCCCGGACAGTGGAGTACAGGGACATCGAGGGCTTTCCCGTGTCTACGGTGCCGGGCCATGCGGGGCAGTTTATCTTTGGGTATGTGGGAAAAGAGCCTGTGGTGGTCATGCGGGGAAGGGTCCACTATTACGAAGGCTACCCAATGGAGGACGTGGTTCTTCCCCTCCGGGTGATGTACGCTTTGGGGGCCCGCCGGCTGGTGCTTACCAATGCCGCCGGGGGCGTGGGAAGCCATTTGGAGGTCGGGGATCTGATGCTTTTGACAGACCATGTGGCTTCGTTTGTTCCCTCACCTCTCATAGGGCCCAACGAGGACGCTCTGGGGACCCGGTTCCCGGATATGTCCCAGGTATACAGCCTGTCCCTTCGGGAAAAGGCAAAAAAGGCGGCTGACGAGATGAATATCCCGCTAAAAGAGGGGGTGTACCTTCAAACTACCGGGCCTAATTATGAGACCCCCGCCGAGATTCGGCTTTACCGGGCATTGGGGGCCGACGCCGTAGGCATGAGCACCGCCTGCGAGGCAATAGCGGCCCGGCACCTGGGCATGGAGGTCTGCGGAATCAGCTGCATTACCAATTTGGCGGCGGGTCTGGGCGGGGAACCCCTGTCCCACCAAGAGGTGCAGGAGGCGGCGGACCGATCGGCGGGCCGCTTCCAAAGGCTGGTCTACAGACTGATAGAAACCGTATAACAAAACCCGTGGATAGAGGTTCCCCTATTATCCACGGGTCCTTTTTATTTGCTGTGAGAAGCTTCTTTCATCAGATGGGCAAAAATCGTTACATGTTTCTTCTCGTCTAAGATCAGTCTCTGTAAAATGGCCTTAACAGCGGGGTCGGTTACCTGCTCCTCCAGCCTTTCATATTCGGCAACAGCGCGATTTTCCCCTGCGAGGGCCCGGTCCAGCAGGACGGGCAGTTCATGGGAACAGGTGAGCACCGACGCGTTCCAATAAACGGGCCGTCCATTATGAAAACTCCAAAGTCTGGGGTCACCGCCCAGTTTGAGTACCAATTCAGACAATATGGCGAGGTGGCGCATTTCCACCACCGCGATTCTGTGGAAATAGTCCGCGACGGCGGGAAAGTTTTGCGCCAGAACAGTAAAACTGTAAGCGTATTGGGTAATGGAACTCATCTCCGACGAGCTGCCTCCCAGGGCGGCCGTTATGGCTCTGGCGCACAAAGGGCTGGGGCCCCGAACCTGAATGGCGGGATATGGGGCAGGGTCAGCCACCTGCAATTTTATCTCCACAGGATCACCTCATTTTTCTCTGGGTAATCTCTATGGGAAAAAGGCAGGCATTATTCCTCCCCGGCTCCCTCTTCTTATTTTTTCCCGGCGGCTTTCTGGGACTCTTCCATTTCCCTTGTCATGCGGAACAGTTCCCGATCCGATATGCTCTTTTCCTTTTTCTTCCTTTGCGCGGCGGGTTTTCTGGGCTTGGGCTTTTTACCTTTCACTGTGCGTACGATCAGGAACGTGAAAATCAGCACAACTGCCGCGGCGATTGCCGCAGCGGAGGCAATTAGGGCGCTGGTAGGAACGGTTTTGGGTGTGGGCGGGACGCCTTCTGCAACGGTAGAAGCCACGATAGTGTTGGTATTGGTATCGTTGCCAAGCTGGCCCTTCTCATTGTTGCCGACGGCCTGCACTGTGCCGTCCTCCAGCAGATACAGCATATGACCGCCGCCTAGACTTATATCCGTCACGCCCTGGGCAACTTCTATGGGGGAATTGCTGGTCTGTGAACCGTACTGGCTGTATGTGTTGCTGCCCCAGGCGTACAGCGTTCCCTCGGTTGTAATAGCCGCGGAAAAACCCTGGTTATTTCCAAAATCCTTGCTGCAGCTGACGGAAACAACATCTGACATGATTTGTACAGGCTCCGGGATATCCTCATATGTACCGTTGCCAAGATCACCGTTGGAATTGTACCCGCAGGCCCACAGGGTGCCGTCGGTCTTTAGGATCAGGGTGCCAAAGGGAGAGCAGGCCACAGTCTGAACATCTTTCATCACCTGTTTAAAGGATTGGGAAGATTCCGTGCCGCCGTCGGCCAGCTGCCCATAAGTGTTGTCGCCGGCGGCCCACAGGGTATTGTCTGTCTTTATGGCCATAGTATGCTTAATACCCACAGCCACGGTCCGCACGTCAGAGAGGACCTCTTTCGGAACGGTCATGTCCGTCGTGGACCCGTTGCCAAGCTGGCCCGCGTCGTTCCAGCCCCAGGTCCACAGGGTGCCGTCCTTCGAAACGGCGGCGGTGTGATAGCGGCCCGGCGCGGCAGTGACCACGTCCGGCAGGATCTGGGTGGGGGTGGTACGGTTTTCCGTATCTCCCAGGCCCAGCTGGTTCCCCTCATTTTGGCCCCAGCCGTACAGAGTACCGTTTGTATCGATAGCAAATGTGTTGAGATAACCGGCGTATACAGCCTGAACGTCGCTCATAACCTGGATAAATACAGTGCTGTTGGCACTGCTTTCATCCGTATCGGGTCCGGCAGAGCCGTCGCCCAGTTGCCCGTGGGAATTGGAGCCGGTGACCCACAGAGTGCCGTCCGACTTCACAATGGCGGAGTGAAGGTACCCGGCCGCCACCGGGGCCGAAGCTGTTTTCAAGTTGGTCTCCGCCAGAGCAGGTGTCTTTAGGGTCAGAATAAGTAAGGCGCAAACCAGCGCCGCAAGCCGCTTCAATATACGGGACATGGCTTTTTCCCTCCTGTTTTTCTGGAGAATACTCCTTTCCATATTATAAGTTATACTGGGAGTAGTTTCAAGACGGGTTAAGCAAAATCCGGGTGATAATTTGGTGAAATCCATTGAATTTGTCAGGAAAATGAGATAAACTTATGGCCGTAGACAAGAGAGATTTTTCGGGGAGGACAGATCCGTGAAACGAGGAACCCGTATTTTTACTGTTTATCTGGCTGCTCTGACGATTTTGCTTTCCATACCCTTCGGCGCAGCAGCAGAGGAAAATCAAAGCCAAGAGGCAGGCTGGAAACAGATTTCCGCGGGATGGTACCACAGCTTGGGCGTAAAAGAGGACGGTACTCTGTGGGCCTGGGGAACCAACGCATACGGCCAGTTGGGTGTGGAGGACGGCGCGTCTCACTTTCTTCCTGTTAAAGTGATGGATGGCGTGGCCTGGGCCGAAGCCTGTGAAAGCCACTCGATGGCCCTGAAAACCGACGGTACCCTGTGGGTATGGGGCGCCAACGACCTTTATCAGCTTGGTCTGGGGGAGACCGCCGGGGACACGGTGGGAGAGCCCACCCAACTTATGGACCAGGTGGCGGCTGTTTATGGGAATTACACCCATTCCTTTGCTCTGAAAACCGACGGCACCCTGTGGGCCTGGGGGGATAATTCCTGCGGCCAGCTGGGTGCAGGTGACACGGAGGAACACCCGGAACCAGTACAGGTGATGGAAAACGTGAAATCAGCGGCTGCCGGTTGCTTCCACAGCGCGGCGGTAAAAGAGGACGGTTCCCTGTGGGTGTGGGGAGACAACACCTATCATCAGCTTGGCCTGGGGGAGGAGGGGGACAGCACTGTCTCTTCTCCGGTAAAACTGATGGACGGTGCGAAAAAAGCGGCGCTGAGCCAGACCTTTTCCTGCGCCCTGTTGGAGGACGGCAGCCTGTACACCTGGGGAGACAATACCGAGGGACAGCTGGCCAACGGGACAACAGAGACGCAAAATGAGCCTGTCTTGATTGGGGAGGGCTTTGCAGATGTGCAGGCCGGGAATACCCATCTGGTGGCTTTGTCCCAGAACGGGTGCGTATACACCAGCGGGAACAACTTTCACGGCCAAGTGGGTGACGGAACCGGCACAGACGCCAAAGAACTCACCATGATTCTGGAGGGGATCTCCGCTATTTCTGCCCACGGGGATTTCAGCTTTGCTGTGGGCGGCGACGGCGCGGTGTACATGTGGGGCGCTAACTACTACGGTCCGTTCGGAAACGGTACATGTATGGATTCCATGTACCCCATTCTCTTTGGGGAAAAGCTTCAGGAACCTGATGAAATTGAAGAAGAACCCGATTTTTCCCAGATGGAAGCTACCTTTGCGGCCGGCTCTGCCCACAACCTGGCGGTTTTGGAAAACGGGGACCTGTACGCCTGGGGATTTAACAAGCACGGAGAGGCTGGTGTGGGTATGGCCAGCGATCAGGTGGAGCCAGGCAAGGTTATGGGAGGAATCAAATCGGTAGCGGCGGGAGAGGCGTCTTCCTATGCTATCGCTGAGGACGGTACGTTGTATGCCTGGGGTGACAATTCTTACGGTCAGCTGGGCACCGGCGACAGCGAGGAGAGGGACGAGCCGACCGAGATTATGGAGGACGTGGCTTTTGTGGTCAGCGGGTCGTACCACGTTATGGCCATAAAAACCGACGGCACATTGTGGGTGTGGGGAGATAACTCATACGGCCAGCTGGGCACCGGCGATACCATCTCCTTGAAAGAGCCGGCCCGGATCATGGACCATGTGCAAAAAGCAGCGGCCGGGGCCACCCATTCTATAGCTATGCGTGCCGACGGTAGCCTGTGGGTCTGGGGCAACGGTGATTACGGTCAGCTGGGCATGGCTACGGATACCAGTTCCATGATCCCCTTACAGCTGATTGCCGGGCAGGCGGTAGACATCCAGGCTGGCGAAGCTTTCTCCGCCGCTTTGATGGATGACCAGAGCTTGTATATGTGGGGAAACAACTCCAACGGACAGATTGGTGATTACCAGGAGGAGACCGAGGAAGAAGCGGACAAATACAGTACCGCCCAAGCAACGGACAGTTCGGACGACGGCGCCCAGCAGAGCGATAACAGCGTTTTATACAGCCCGGTCCGGGTTATGGAGGATGTACACAGCGTGTCCCTGGGGCTGTACCATACATTAGCCCTGAAAAACGACGGTACCCTGTATGCCTGGGGCCTGGGAAGCTCCGGCCAGTTGGGGAATGGTTCTACCGAATCCAGCAAAGAGCCGGAAAAACTGGATGACCAGGTGGTAGCCGCGAGCGGCGGCGGCATGCACAGCCTGTACCAGACTGCCGACGGCACCCTTTGGGGCGTGGGCTATAACGCATCCGCCCAATTGGGCTATGCTGTAGCTGACGACGCTGACGACGAAGCGGTACTGGTCAGTGAACCGGTGAAAATTCTCCGGGGGGTTAAGCTGTCGGGACAGGCCCGGGATTTTAAGGAGAACAATTTAAGTTTCTCTTTTTCAAAAGTGTTCCAGTCTGTGCCCACGTACGCGTGGGCGGTTTCCGGGGCCGGTCTGCTGGTTCTCATTTTGATCATTTGGGTAATCCTGTCCCAGCGGCGCATACGCAAGCTGCGCCGGGCTGCGGTTACGGCGGTAGCACAGGTGCAGCAGCTGCAAAAGGAAAAAGAAAAAATGCTGGAATCGAAAGGTACCCAGAGGCGAAGAAAGAAGCCGCCCGAGGAAAAATAGAGGAAATGGCGGGACATACAAAGTCCCGCCATTTTCTGCAGTGTGCAACAAAATGGGAAGTGAGCCAGTCTAAGAAGTGCAGTTGGGCAGCCCAGCCACTGGGAAAGAAAGAAGGAGAGAGGATGGCAAAGCACCAAAAAGACCTGGCGCTGGTGAAAAAGGCCGTGAAGGGGAACCCCAGAGCTTTTGGGGAACTGGTGCGGCAGGAGCAGGAATACCTGTACCGGATCGCGTTTTTGCAGACACGGCAAGAGGACGACGCTCTGGATGCGGTGCAGGACGGTATTCTGAGAGCATACCAAAATATCAAAACCTTGCGGGACCCGGAGTATTTCCGCACATGGATCACAAGAATCGTCATAAACGCCGCCACAGACGTCTGCCGGAAACGGCGGCCCGCGGAGGAACTGGGAGAGACGGCGTATCTGTCGGAAGCTGAGAGCCTGACCCCGGAGGAAAGGATGGACCTGCACGCCGCGTTACAGCGTCTGCCGGAAAAATACCGGGATGTGGTAAAGCTGAAATACTTTGACGGCCTCACCATTCGGGAAATAGCGGAGCGGACGGGGACGGCGGAGGGTACTGTGTCCTCTCAGCTGAGCCGGGCCATCAAGCGGTTAAAAGATGACATAAAGGAGGATGCAGTGTGATGAGAGAAAACCTGGATCGTATCGATATTATTGCCATTCCTGCCCGGCTGGGCAGCGTGGTAGAGGAAAGTCTTGAGGGCGTGAAAAAGCTTCATCGCCGGAAGATTGTGAGACGACTGGGAGCCGTGGGAGGCACCCTGACAGCATTTGTGGCGGCATTTCTGATCTTTGGCTTTACAAACCCGGCCCTGGCTTCGGAGATACCGCTGTTAGGCGGGCTGTTTAAGCAGTCCAGTGAAAAGACCGTGCATATCTCGTCCAACCTGCAAGAGTACGGGCTGGTACAGCCTGTAGGGGTAACAGCCCAAACCGACGATGCCGAACTAAAGCTTACCGCAACCGAAGCTTACAGCGACGGAAATATGGTGCAGGTGGGACTTATGCTGGAAACCCCGGAGGAATTTCAAAGCGATTATGACTTTTTAGAACCGGACCAGTACGGTGATACCTGCGAAGCCTCTATCAATGGGGAAAAAGCTATCCTTAATGGAGTAGGGTTGTTTACGGAAGAAGACGGTGTGTGGATCAGCACAGTGCGGATGGATGTGCCGGAAAGCCAGCAGGAGGCGGAGAAATTTGAAATCAGCCTTGTGCTGCGGGATCTGCAGGGGAAATCGAATAGTTCCCCAGAATCGGAGGATATTCCCGGGGAATTCCGTTTGGAATTTGATTTGACCCCGGACCTCGCCCACAACAGCCGGTACCAGACTGAAGCGGAGGACAACGGGGCTAAGCTACTGGATGTCAGCGTTACTCCCGCTCAAATCATCCTGACAGTGGAAAAGCCATATTGGGGCGAAGCCCTGGAAAATGCCGATCTCGACGAACCAGACAGCCACCCCGCAGGCTTCCCCCATCTGTACACGGCAGACGGCCGGGAAATTACGCAGGACGCCAGGGCCAGTGCGGAAAAGGGCGGCTATGACTACAACCTGAGAGAAAAGCAGACCGCCGACCTGTATTTCGACGGAGCGCCCGCCGGAGAGGAAACCGTTGTCCTGAAATTTATAAAGGGGGATGGCCAGGACCGGGACAGGGTTTTAGCTTCTTTTACCATAGACCTGGCTGCCGGCACCGTGACGGCGGGCGAAAAGTAACCAATATCTTTCAAACAGGGAATCCCGGAGAGATCCGGGGTTTTCTTTTTCTGCGCCCCGTAGTATAATGGAAAAAACTGCAGACTGGGAGGAGAAACGCTGTGGGAAACGCAGCCATACGCGCCGCCGGGCCGGGAGACGGGTCGGCTTTGCTGGAAATTTACCGGCCATATGTGGAAAATACGTCAATCACTTTTGAGTACGATGTGCCCACGGAGGAGGAATTCACCCGGCGGGTAGAGAACATACTGACAGCCTACCCTTATCTGCTCGCCCAGCGGGACGGGGAAATTCTGGGATATGCCTACGCCGCCCCTTTTAAGAAAAGGGCGGCCTATGATTGGGCGGTGGAGACGTCTATCTATATAAAGAGGGGATTTCACGGCCAGGGATTGGGCAAAGCTTTGTACGCCGCCCTGGAGGAAGCCCTGAAACGGCAGAACATTCAGAATCTGAACGCCTGTATCACCTATCCCAATCCGGAAAGCATCGCTTTTCACGAAAGACTGGGTTATCGAACTGTGGCCCACTTTCACAAATGCGGCTTTAAACAGGGAACGTGGTGGGACATGGTGTGGATGGAAAAATTTATTGGAGACCATGAATCGCAGCCCAAAGGGTTTATCCCTTACGGCAAAAGGGAGGAATTCTAATGAACGAAACAGGTTTTGCCCGTCCTCTGGGCGGGGACAAGTACAAAGTGACGGACAAATTTTACGCCAGGCTGATGGACCTGGTGCGGGAAAAGGTGATCCCCTACCAGTGGGAGGCCTTAAACGACCGGGTGCCCGACGCGGAGCCCAGCGGGTGCATCCGGAATTTCCGGGCGGCTGCTGAAAGGACCGGAGAAGGGCACTACGGTTTTGTGTTCCAGGACAGTGACTTGTATAAATGGATGGAGGCCGCAGCCTTTTCTTTGATGTGGGCCCCGGACAAACAGCTGGAGGACGAACTGGAGGAAACGGTGGACCTGATTTCCAGGGCCCAGATGGACGACGGGTATGTGGATACCTACTATATTCTGGGGGACCGGGACAAACGCTGGACCAATTTAAAAGACCACCACGAATTGTACTGTGCCGGGCATATGATCGAAGCGGCAGTGGCCCATTTTCGTGCTACCGGGCGCCGTACTTTCTTAGACGTGGCTGAAAAGCTGGCGGCCCATATCTCTGCGGTGCTTGGGCCGGAAGAGGGGAAAAAGCATGGTTATCCGGGGCATGAGGAGATCGAACTGGCCCTTGTGAAGCTGTATGAGGTCACCGGAAAGGAGGAATATGTGAAGCTTGCCCGGTACTTTATTGATGAGCGGGGTAAAAAGCCCCTGTATTTTCAGGAGGAAACAGAGAAGGAGGGCAACGGCTTTTATTGGAAGGACACCCTGGGTTACGCCTATTACCAGGCCCACAAGCCCCTGATGGAGCAGGAGGACCCTGTGGGCCACGCCGTGCGGGCAAACTATCTGTACGCCGGGGCCGCTGCCGCCGCCAGGTGCGGAAAGGACGATACGCTTTATCAGCACTTGCGCCTTTTGTGGAAGAACATGACCGAAAAGCAGATGTATATCACCGGCCAGGTTGGGTCCTCCGACTACGGGGAAGCCTTCACCTTCCCCTATAATCTGCCCAACGACACCGCATATGCCGAGACCTGCGCGGGGCTGGCCCTTGTGTTTTTTGCCAATCAGATGCTGAAAATAGAGCGTCGGGGAGAATATGCCGACGTGATGGAAAGGGTGCTTTATAACGGGGCCATCAGCGGTATGGACCTGACCGGCACGGCATTTTTCTATGTGAACCCCCTGGAAGTGGTGCCCCAAGCCTGTAAGGAGGATCCCCAGAAACGGGACGTAAAACCCGTGAGGCAAAAGTGGTTCAGCTGTGCCTGCTGCCCGCCCAACCTGGCCCGCACTGTTGCTTCAATCACAGATTATGCGGTGTGCAGGACAGAAGACGGCGTGTATCAGAATCTATACATCGCCGGGACATTTGCATTTGACATGGCGGGCGTCCCCGTAACAATCAGCCTTGAGGGGAATTACCCCTGGGAGGGGGAGCTGAAAGCTACAGTGTCAGCGGAGGGGCCCGCGGTATTCACTTACGGTCTGCGGATCCCTGGCTGGTGCGGGGGAACATATACCTTGAAGGTAAACGGCCGGCCTGTGGAAGAAAAGCCCCAAAACGGGTATGTGTACCTTACCCGCCAGTGGAACGGCGGCGACGTGGTTCAGCTTTCCCTGCCCATGAAGGCAAAGCGGATCTGGGCCAACCGGAATGTCCGGGAGGATGCGGGAAAGGTGGCTGTCCAGCGGGGACCGGTGGTGTTTTGCCTGGAAGAGGCTGACAACGGAAAGGATCTTCACCGCGTCCGTCTGCCCAGGGACAGTGCCTTTACGGAGGAATGGAAGCCGGACATGCTTTCCGGCGTTATGACCATTAGTTGCCAAGCTCTGATGGAGGAGGGAGAGACGCAGGCGCTTTATACCGATCAGCCTCCGGAGGCCGGCGCCCGGCGCCTGATCACGTTTATCCCCTACTACGCATGGGCCAACCGGGGCGAGGGAGAAATGACCGTTTGGGTGCGCGAATAAAAGGGAATTATTACATATGGCAGCGGCCGGCCGCCGCGAGGGGAAAAACCATGTGTGCGCGAAGTGTAACAAAGCAGCAGGAAACAGTTCAAAAGGTTACAAAAATGCAATATTTTACAATACAAAATTCAATTTTTACATGTCCGAACCAAAAAGGTGGAAAAATTGTTGTAGAAATGTGCCAAAAAGTGTCCGGTTAAGCCCCCGACATTTTCCTTGACTTTTAATAGGGCATGAAATATAATTTAACAAAAGCAAGTTGGGGCGCGGAAAATTGCAGGATCGGCGGCTGTGTGCCGGGGTCTGTGGGGAAGCGCCGGAACTTGTTTCTGTTCTTTGGGTACAATGGTGTACCTTCTGGTGTTCCCGCCTTTTCCGGGGTGCAGGTGGGTACGCTTTTGATTGTTCCAGGACAGGAAAGCTGCTCTTGCGGCTTTAACACATATTTCCTAAGGAGATGCAAAACATGAAAACCAAACGTGTCCTATCCCTGGCTCTGGCTATGGTTATGATGCTCGCTTTGGTGCTTTCCGGCTGCGGAAACAGCACCAGCAGCACATCCGCCGACAGCCAGGCTGCCAGTAGCGCGGCGGAGAGCGTTTCCACCGCTTCTACCGTTGGTGGCGAGACTCTGGCTGCCGAACAGGTGATTACCCTGCAGCAGCCTGACGTTGCCACTTTCGATTCCGCTCAGTGTACCGACTCCGAGTCCGGCACTTTCCTGGCGGAAACTATGGAGGGCCTGTTCCGCTATCGTTACGATGAGGATGGCTCCTCCGTGTTCGAGCCCGCCGGCATCGAGAGCTATGAAGTTTCCGACGACGGCCTGACCTACACATTCCATCTGAACGACAACGTGTGGAGCGACGGCCAGCCCGTTACCGCAAACGACTATGTTTACGCGGTAAAGCGCCTGCTGAACGCTGATCTGGCCTGCGGTTACGCTTTCTTCGCTTATGGCCTCGTCAACGCGCAGGAGTATGAGGCTGACAACGCCGGCTTTGATTTCGATCAGGTAGGCGTAAAGGCTATTGATGACAAGACAGTTGAGTACACCCTTGCCGAGCCGGACGCCCAGTTCCTGTTCAAGGTTGGTTTTACCTGCTTCGACCCTCTGCGGGAGGACATCGTTGAGCCTCTGGGCGACACCTACGGCGATGACTGGAGTCAGTTGGTATTCAACGGCCCCTTCATCTGCACTGACTGGACCTCCGAGTCTGAAGGCACCCTCGTCAAGAATGACAGCTACTGGGACGCCGACAGCGTAATCCTGCAGCAGATCAACCTGGTTTACGTCGATGAGGACGCTACCCGCGACAAGCTGTTCAAGGAAGGCGAGCTTTACCAGCTGGGCGGCGCAGGCGACTATTTGGAAGAGTACAAAGAAATGGCCGAAAACGGCGAGTGCCAGTATATTCACAGAGATACCAGCGCTGCCGTATTCTACAATGTGTTCAATAAGAACACCGGCGGTATCAGCGGTCTGATGAACAACGCTAAGATCTGCGCCGCTATCGGCTACTCCATCGATAATGTGGAGTTCTGCGAGACGATTTACGGCAGATATACACCCGCGTACTCTTATGTGCCCTCCGACGCCATGCTGGGCGACCAGTCTTATCGTGAGCGTACCGGCAACGAGGAACTGTGGAAGGCTGACCGCGAGAAGTACACCGGCGATTCCGAGGCTCTTCAGGAGTTGTTCAAGGAAGGCCTGACCGAACTGGGCCTGCAGACCGATGATCTTTCTCAGTATACTGTCAACTACATCTGCTACGGCGATTCCTCCCGCGCCCTGCAGATCCAGGAATACATCAAGCAGTCTGTAGAAAGCAACTTGGGCATCAATTTGGAACTCAATGTCTGCTCTGACTGGGCCCAGTTCCTGACCGATTCCAAAGATTACACTCTGTGGGATTTCTACCAGACCGGCTGGGTCGCCGACTATAACGAGCCCATGACCTACATGGAAAACTGGGCCTCTACCCAGAGCGACCTGTGGGAGAACGAAGAGTATGACGCTCTGATCAGCGAAGCGAAAGCCACTCTTGACGAGGCTGATCGCGCGGAACTTTACGAGAAGGCCGAGAAGATGCTTTATGACAACCAGGTGATTATGCCCACGTATTTCACTGACGTCAATACCTTCATCCTCAACAGCCTGCGCGGATTGCAGATTGGGTCCATCGGCTTTGGCTGGGATGCCAAATATGCTTACGTCGTTGAAGAGTAATTAGTCGTTTCAGAGTTGCACTTTTAAACAGTAGAGGAGACGGTGCTTCCGTTCCTCCGTGAAGGTGTGCGGACGGCAAAGACAGCTGTCCGCACCTTTCCATATTTCCACATGCAGGATCGGTTAAGGGGAAATTCATTTTTTGCAATCTTCTCTTCACGGTCCCTGGTCCCCCAAATTTTTTAAGGTTATGCTTCATGTTTTCTCTGTTGATACATTGCTTTATGCAAGGAATAAATAAAAATAATTAAGGAGGTGGGGTCATGGCGAAATTTGTACTGCGGCGGTTCATCTATATGATCATCACGCTGTTTCTGGTGTTTACCGCTACGTTCTTTATGCTGGCGTCTATTCCCGGCAACGCCCTGACCGTCAAGATCCAGAAGCTGCCCGTGTCCTCCCAGGAAAGGATCATAGCGAAATATGGCTATGATAAGCCTGTTGGCGAACGGTATCTTATCACATTGAACAATGCGCTGCACGGCGACTTCGGCGAATCTATCGTCAAATCCGGCGACACGATCGGGAAAATCCTGCATGACAGGCTGCCTGCCACTGTGCGTCTGAATTTGCAGCAGGTCATTCTGGGCGTCAGCGTGGGCCTGATCCTGGGTATTATCGCCGCTATGAAGCGCGGAAAGGCGGCGGATTATGTCATACTGATATTCTGTATGTTTGTCACCTCGGTGCCGTCATTGGTCATAGCGCTGCTGTTCCAGCTGTATCTGTCAGGCAAGACGGGGCTTTTGGGGCTGCCGACCATTGGCTGGCCCAAAGGAGCGGATACATGGCTGGGCGGCTGGGAATACACCGTGTTGCCCACGCTGGCGGGTTCTGTTTTCTATATGGCGGGCTATGCCCGTACCACAAAGATCGCCATGCTGGACTCAATTTACCAGGAATGTACCACTACAGCCCGGGCAATCGGTATGAGCGAGACCCAGGTTATGATCCACCATGTGGTCCGCAACTCCTTTATTCCCATTGTCACCTATCTGCCCGGTACCATTGCCGGTGTTTTGGCGGGCTCGCTCTTTATTGAAAGTGTGTTTTCCATACCGGGTATTGGCAGCTATTATGTGAAATGTATTACCGGCCGCGACATCCCTATCGTTATGGGCATGACTATTTTCTACAGCGCGATAACCATTGTTTCCATTTTCGCTTCGGATGTGCTGTATGGCCTGGTAGATCCCCGTATTAAGATTACAGGGAAAAGAGATTCATAGGAGGAGGGATTAGCATGAGCACAGATACAGTGACAAAAAATGCCGGGCGCTTTGAGTTTGTGGACCAGGAGACCCTGTACGCGGACGAAATCGCCAGGAAAAATATCGGCTTCTGGGCTGACGCGGCCCGCCGCTTTAAGAAGAATAAGGTTGCCATGTTCTTTTTGGTAATCCTTCTTCTGCTGATCGTCATGTCTATTATCGGCCCCATGATTTCCGGGAAAGACTATATCACTATTGTCGGCAGCTTGAAAAATACTTCTCCCAATTCCGAATTCTGGTTCGGCACAGACGGCCTAGGCCGGGATATGTTCGCCCGTTCCTGGGTAGGTCTGCGCACCTCGCTGATCATCGCTGTGGTGGCCGCTGCCGTGCAGTTGGTTGTCGGCTGCCTGTACGGTTCCATTATGGCTACAGCGGGCGGAATTGTGGATGAGATCATGATGCGTATTGTAGAGGTCATCAACTCCATCCCCAACCTGGTGTTGGTCACCCTGTTGCTGGTTGTTTTCGGCAACGGCTACCCTCAGCTGTTATTCGCTTTGAGCATTTCCTCATGGACAGGCACGGCACGCCTGGTGCGGGGACAGATTTTCAAGCTTCGCGAAAGCGAGTACGTTATGGCTTCCAAAGCTTTGGGCGGGTCCAATTTGCACAGAATCATCAAGCATTTGCTGCCCAACACAATAGGTTTACTGATCCTGGAAATGGCACAGTCCATTCCCGGCGTTATCTTCAGTGAAACCTCCCTGTCCTTCCTGGGTATCGGCTTAATGCCCCCGGACTTCAGCTTGGGTTCCATGCTGTCTCAGGGCCAGAGCGCAATGGCGCACTACCCATACCAGCTGATCGTTCCCTGCGTGCTGCTTAGTCTGCTGGTGCTTTCGTTTAATGTGGTGGGCGACGCTCTCCGCGACGCTCTCGATCCGCAGCTGCGGAACTGACAGAGGAGGGTGGAAAACATGGCAGAAGAAAAGAAAACTCCCGAGCAGAAAGCCAGCAGCCAGTGGAAAAGTTACCGGCACGAATGGACCGGCGACCCCAACCAGCCCCTGCTGGAGGTAAAAGACCTGGCTGTTTCCTACAACACTTATGCCGGAGAGGTGCAGTCCGTCCGGGGCGTCTCTTTCGACGTGAAGCACGGCGAGATTTTGGCCGTAATCGGTGAGTCCGGCTGCGGAAAGAGCGTTACCGCCCGCAGCATTATGGCCCTGATCAAAGAGCCTGGCGTAATCAAGAAGGGCAGCCAGATCATCTTTAACGGCAAAGATGTGCTTTCCTTTAACAAAAGGGAAATGGCCCAGTACCGCGGCGGCGAGTGCGGCATGATCTTCCAGGACGCTCTGGTTGCCCTTGACCCCACCATGAGGGTGGGCAAGCAGATTATGGAGAACCTGCGCATTCACAGCAATATGAGCAAGAAAGAAGCTAAAGCGGAGGCTATCCGGCTGTTGAGCGTGGTGGGTATTCCCAATGCCGAGACCCGTTTCCGGCAGTACCCGTTCGAGTTCTCCGGCGGCATGCGCCAGCGCGCTATGATCGCAATGGCGGTGGCCTGCCAGCCCAAGCTGGTAATAGCCGACGAGCCCACTACCGCTCTGGATGTGACCATTCAGGCACAGATTATGGAACTGCTGAAGCAGCTCCGCGACCAGGACGGCACCTCCATCATCCTGATCACCCATGACTTCGGCGTAGTTGCCGGCTTCGCGGACAAGATCGTGGTGATGTACGCCGGAAAGATCGTGGAAAGGGGCTCCAGGCAGGAGATTTTCTACGAACCCCAGCACCCGTACACTTGGGCGCTGCTCGGCGCTGTGCCCCGTCTTGACTGGGAGAATAAACAGATGCTCCGCACTATTCGGGGCACTCCCCCCGATCTGGTGGCGCCTCCTAAAGGCTGTCCATTTGCCCGCAGGTGCGAGTTGTGCATGAATGTCTGCCTGGAGGAAATGCCTCCGGAGAAGTCTTTTGGCGAGGCCGGGCACAGCGCCATGTGCTGGCTGTATGCTGACGACGCGCCTGAAGAGGTCCGGCAGAAAGCGGAAAAACTGCGTGTGAAGGGAGGCAGCAGAAATGAGCAGTGAAGCGGTAACAAACGTGACCGGTGAGAAAAAGCCCCTGATGGAAGTCTCTCACCTGAAAAAGTATTTCCGGGTCAACCGCAAGGCCACAGTTATGGCCGTAGACGATGTAAGCTTTCACATCATGCCCGGCGAGACTCTGGGCGTGGTGGGGGAGTCCGGCTGCGGGAAGACCACCTGCGGCCGCACCTGCGTGGGCATGTATAACCCCACCGACGGCACGGTAACGTACGACGGCAAAAACGTTCACGAACTGAAGGGCGCGGAGAAGCGCGCTTTCACAAAAGAGGTGCAGGTCATTTTCCAGGACCCGTACGCCTCTCTCAACCCCCGCATGACGGTTGCGGAAATCATCGGCGAGGGAATGGACGTGCATAAATTGTACACGGGCAAGGCGGAGCGCCAGGAGCGTATTGCCCAGCTGCTGCGTATGGTGGGCCTGAACCAGGAGCACGCCAACCGGTTCATCCACGAATTTTCCGGCGGCCAGCGCCAGCGTATCGGTATCGCCCGGGCACTGGCGGTAGAGCCGAAGTTTATTCTCTGCGACGAGCCCCTCTCCGCTCTGGATGTGTCTATCCAGGCGCAGATTGCGAACCTGCTCATCCGTTTCCAGAAGGAACTGGGCCTTACCTATATGTTCATCGCCCACGACCTGGCAATGGTTAAGCATATCTCCGACCGGGTGGCGGTAATGTATCTGGGCAAACTGGTGGAGCTTGCATCTTCCTCTGAGATATACAGCAACCCGCTGCACCCCTACACCGAAGCCCTGATGTCCGCCATTCCTATTGCGGACCCGGACATTGAGGACTCGCGCCAGCGCATTATGCTTGAGGGAGAAGTTACCAGCCCCATCAACGTGCCAGCTGGGTGCCGGTTCGCCAGCCGCTGCCCCAGAGCGCAGGAGTGCTGCAAGAACGAGACTCCGCCGCTGGTGGAGGAGACTCCCGGCCATTTTGTGGCCTGTCATTTTGTAGAAAAGTAAGGGGAAAGGGCGAAAGGAGAAAGCGTTTATGAAAGCTTCGAAAACAGCCGCCAAAATTGGCCACGACCTGCTGCTGTGCCTTGTTGCCGGTCTGGTGGCCGGAGCGGTTACCGCTGGTATTGGCGCTTTGCTGGGCCTGCTGCTGTATGGCGACGACGTGGCCATGCCGCCTTTACAGGGCGCGGTAAGCGGCCTGCTGGTGGTCGGCGCGCTGACAATGCTGTGTTCCGCTTTCTTTTTCACCAAGCGTTCCCGCAAGGAAGACTCGAATATGCAGAAATTCTGGCAGCAGAAGTTCCGCATTTTCAATTACCAGGTGGGTTTCCTGGTCATCAGCGTGGTAATCCTGGTTCTGGGCTGCCTGCTGGATACGGTACTCCTCGCGGCGATCGGTTAGCCCCGGTACGGCATGAATATGTTCAAGAGAGCCTTTCCTGCAACGGGGAAAGGCTCTTTTTTTTAAAAAATTATGCCACAAAATTGTGGCATATAAGAACAATACATGAAAAATGTGTTACACTGCTATTAAATATAGTCAGGCGGCCTGGCCAAAAAAGGGCGGCGCCCGAAACGGAGGAGAAAAGTATGAGAACAGGCAAAAAGATTTTGGCCTTTCTGTTGGCGGCAGTAATGGTGTTCACTCTGCTGCCTGTGGGCGCGCTTGCGG
>CAZGLW010000031.1:0-21095 GCA_964525985.1 uncultured Acutalibacter sp.
ATCTGGACAGCATGAACGCGGGCGTCCATGTGCTGCCCCCTTACCAGAAGAGCAAAAAGTCCGACTGGTACAAGGGCACAGCTAACGCCATCTATCAGAATATTCCCTTTATCGAGCGGTATAACCCCGATTATGTGGTGGTCCTTTCCGGCGACCATATTTACAAGATGGATTATTCGAAGATGATTTCCTTCCACAAGGAGAAAGACGCGGCCTGCACTATAGCCGTGTATGAGGTGCCTTTAGCTGAGGCTTCCCGCTTCGGTATTTTGAATACTAATGAGGACGGTTCTATTTACGAGTTTGACGAGAAGCCGAAAGTACCCAAGAGCAACAAAGCATCTATGGGAATTTATGTGTTCTCATGGGATAAGCTGAGGAAATATCTTGAGGAGGACGAGGAGAACCCCAAGAGCCAGAACGATTTCGGCAAGAATGTGCTGCCCGCAATGCTGGACGCCGGAGAGAAAATGTTCGCCTATAAGTTTGAGGGCTACTGGAAGGACGTGGGCACTATTGACAGCCTGTGGGAATCCAACATGGACCTTCTGGACCCGAACGTGCCCCTTGACCTGAGCGACAGCCAGTGGAAGATTTATTCCCGGAACCCCGCTATGCCGCCCCACTATGTGGCAAAAGACGCTTCCGTACAGAATTCTATGATTGCGGAGGGCTGCAATGTGTACGGCGACCTGGACTTCTCCGTGCTGTTTGCCGGCGTGTATGTGGCCCCCGGGGCCGTTGTGAAGGATTCCATCATTATGCCCGGCGCCCGCGTTGAAGAAGGCGCCAGGGTCCAGTACGCTATTGTGGCTGAGAACGCTGTAGTGGGCGCAAGGGCTGTGGTAGGGCAAAGACCCGAAGACATGGAGGACAAGGACGAGTGGGGCGTGGCTGTCATCGGCCCCGGCTGCAATATCGGGCCGGATGCGGTAGTGCCCCCCAAAGCTATGATCGACGCGGAGGAGGCTGAAAAGAAATGAGAGGCAATAATGTGTTGGGCATCCTCTTTGCTTATGTGCATGAGGAGCGCGTGAGAGAACTGACCCAAGTACGGGTCATGGCCTCCGTCCCATTTGGCGGACGGTACCGCCTGGTTGATTTCCCCCTTTCGAACATGGTCAATTCCGGCATCAACAAGGTGGGGGTCATCACTGAGGAAAATTACCAGTCCCTTATGGACCATCTGGGCTCCGGCAAGGCCTGGGATCTTTCCCGGAAAAGGGAGGGCCTGTACCTGCTGCCCCCGTTCGGCGCCGAGACCAGCCGCACTGACGGCAAAATCGGCTCTCTCGCATCCATTCAGCGGTTCTTAAAGAATTCTAACGAGGAATATGTGCTGCTTTCCGACTGCGACACCGTTATGAATATCGACTATAAGGCCCTGTTCCAGTTCCATACAGAAAAGGAGGCCGACATGACGGTCGTGTACCGTCACGGCGCTTCTCCCGATACGAACCGGAACGTGGTATACACCGTAGATCCCGACGGTGTTATCCGGGACATCCTCATCAAGCGCGGAAGTGATCCCAGCTGCAACTTCGGGATCGGCGTGTGCCTGGTTTCCAAGAAGAAGCTGATGGCTCTGGTAGACGAGTGCATGAGCCGGAATATGTACGACTTCGACCGGGACCTCCTGCAGCGCCATTTGAAAGACATGAAGGTGTACGGCTACGAATTCTCCGGCAACGCCTACACAATTGACAGCTTCAGCGGCTATTTCAGCGCCAACATGGCCCTGATGGACCCCAGGGTCCGCAGCGAACTCTTCAATCCTGACAGGCCCATTCTTACAAAAGTGCGGGATGATGTGCCCGCCCGCTACGGTCTGGGCAGCGTGGTTTCCAATTCTATGGTGGCCGACGGCTGCGTGGTAGACGGGGAAGTGGAGGACTGCATCCTGTTCAGGGGCGTTAAGGTAAAGAAGGGGGCAAAACTCAGTCATTGCGTGATTATGCAGGACACTGTGGTGGGGGAGAACACCCGCCTGGACTATGTGGTGGCCGACAAGGAAGTGGTCTTCGATGACAACCGCACCATGATGGGTCACCAGACCTATCCTGTATATGTCGCGAAAGGCAGTAAAGTTTAAGCAAGGAAGGATCGTGTTATTATGAAAATATTATTCTGTGCCAGTGAGGCGCTGCCCTTTTCCGCTACCGGCGGTTTGGCAGATGTGGCCGGTTCCCTGCCTACAGCGCTGCGGAGCAGACTGGTAGGCTGTCGGGTGGTCTGCCCCCTGTATGACGGCGTACCGCAGGAACTGCGTGACCAGATGAAGTTTGTCACCAGCATCAGTGTGCCTGTAGCCTGGCGGCGGCAGTATTGCGGCATTTTCGAGGCTAAAGTGGGCAGCGTGATCTACTATCTCATCGACAACCAGTATTACTTCAAGCGCAGCGGCCTGTACGGCCATTTTGACGACGCCGAGCGCTTTGCCTTCTTCTCCCGGGCCATTTTGGAGATGTTGCCCTATATCGACTACAAGCCCGACATTCTTCACACAAACGACTGGGAGACCGCTCTGGTGCCCGTGTATTACCGGCTGTTTTATGCCAACAACGAGTGGTACGCCGGCATTAAGACCCTGTTTACTATCCACAACATCCAATATCAGGGCCAATACGGCAAAGAGATACTGGAGGATGTGTTTGGCATTCCCAATTATGAAAGCCAGCTGCTGGAGTATGACGGCTGCGTGAACCTGATGAAGGGCGCGATTGAGTGCGCTAACTGGGTGTCTACCGTCAGTCCCACTTACGCCCAAGAGATTCTGGACCCCTGGTTCGCCCACAAGCTGGATCCAATCCTCCGGGAACGGAGTTGGAAGCTTTCCGGCATTTTAAACGGCATCGATGTGGTGAACTACGACCCGGAACACGACCCGAACCTGTTTTCAAATTACAGCCGGGAGGATAAGTCCGGCAAGGCCGTGAACAAAGAAAAGCTTCAGGAGAGGCTGTGCATCGAGGTGAATCCGGACCTGCCTTTAATCGGTATGGTTACCCGTCTGGTCTCCCATAAGGGCCTTGACCTGGTAAAGGACGCGGTTGACAATGTAATGCAATATACCAACTCCCAGTTTGTCATTTTGGGCAGCGGTGACCTGGAATATGAAAACTTCTTCAAGTGGATGCAGGAAAAGTACCCCGGCCGGTTTGTGCTGTGTCTGGGTTTTGTGCCGGAGCTTTCCCGCAAGATTTACGCCGGGTCCGACATATTCCTGATGCCGTCAAAGTCCGAACCCTGCGGTCTGTCCCAGATGATAGCCCTGCGGTACGGCTCTATCCCGGTGGTCCGGGAAACCGGCGGTTTGAAGGATTCCATTACCGACAGCGGCGACGGACAGGGCAACGGTTTCACTTTTGCCACCTACAGTGCGGGTGATATGCTCAATTCGCTGCATCGTGCCATTTACGCCTACAACTCCGACAAAGAGGGCTGGGGTGTGCTGGTGGACCGGGCCATGAGCTGCGACAACAGCTGGGGCAAGTCCGCTAACGAGTATATCCGGCTGTATAAGCAGATTTTAAAGAACTGACATTTGGACTGCAAATTGAACGTAAAAGCGGGCCGGGAATTTTCCGGTCCGCTTTTTGCCGGTTGTGGGGAATTTTCACAGCCGGCCGGCTTTTTTTGTTGTGCGTCCGGGGAAAATATGCTATACTTCAAAGTAGACGCGCACATTTTGCGGCTTTATGGGAAAACGGGGTGGCGGTGGTGACAGGCATCAAAAACAGACTGTCCTTTCATGTCGGGGAATTTATGGCGGCCTTGCTGCTCCTTCAGCCCTTGCTGGACGTGCTTTCTTATTTTATGCGGGGCTGGGGATCTACCGCGATCACTACGGCTTTGCGCTTCGCGCTGCTGGTCCTGGTAAGCCTGTACGGTTTTGCCGTGTCAAATAAAAAGCAGATGTATCTGGCCCTGTATGGGGTTATTCTGGGATTTTGGTTTTTACATGCCTTAAACTGTTTCCGGGCAGGTTACGCTGACATATTGGGGGACGCGGCGGAATATATGAAGCTTGTCCAATATCCTCTTTGGACCGCCGCCTTTCTGACTTTCTTCCGGAACCGTCAGGGCCTGGACATGAGAGTGATAGGGGTATTGGCCGCGGATTTCGCCATAATTTTGATGGTTGTGGGCCTTTCCTTTATTACGGGCCACCCGGTATACACATATAATTTTCCGGAGAGGGACGTTCAGATAGGTTTTTTGGGCTGGTTCGGGGTGGCAAACGCTCAAAGCGCTATTGTGAGCCTGCTCACGCCGGCCCTGTTGCTGTGGGGACTGCGAACGGAAAGACTGTGGGTCTTTTGTCTGTGTACGGCTGCGGGGGCGGGTCTGTTGTACTTTACCGGGACAAAGCTTACCTTTTATACGGCTATTCTGGTTTGCGGGGCCTACATTGTCCTGATTTTCCTGTCCGGACGCCCGCGTCTTTTCTGTCTGCCCCTGCTGGCGGCGCTGGTACTGCTTTTAGTTTTCCGGGGTGTTTCGCCTGCGGAACAGCGCCAGCAGGTGTCTGCCACGTCGTTTTCTGTGTACCAGGAAAAGATTGACGGCATTGTGGGGGATACGGAAGTAAATGACGGCGATGTTTCTCCTCAGGCCCTGGAGAAAATAAAGGCCGTCTACACGGAAGTTTACGGGGGCAAGGGCGTTTACGGCGAGACCCTGCTGGGGGACCTGATTGACCGCTTCGGCCTTGACAGGGTGCTGGAAGAGTATAATTATACTCTTGATCCCCACATACTGAATAATACCCGGGACAAGAAGCTGAAGGCTATGAACATGGTGTGGGAGGAACAGGACTTTCTCACCCACCTGCTGGGAATGGAGTATGCCGGCGCCATGATTGGCGGCCACAATTACGATCCGGAAAACGATTTTCCCGCTTTGCTGTACTTCACGGGATATTTGGGTACGGCGCTTTACGGGGCATTTTTGGTGTGGATTGCTGTCGGGGCGGTGCTGGCTTTTTTCCGTCATTTTCCATCTCTGCTTACCCCGGAATTTGGAATGGCTGCCATGATTTTTGCCCTTTCGCTGGGAGCGGCCCAGCTGGCGGGCCAATTTCTGCGCAAGCCAAATGTGACCGTTTATTTTTCCCTGGCGTCGGCGCTGCTGGTGTATTGGGGAGAAGAGGCCCAGTCCCCGGAAAAGCTCCGGTTGGGGCACGGGGGGAATTCCGCTGTTACTCTGAAAAAGCTGCCTTGATTACGATTGGGAGAAACCTATGGAATCGATCAAAAACTTTTTGGAAAAGAAACTGCCGGTACTGGCCCCGGCCATCCTGGTTATTCAGCCCTTGCTGGATGTATTGTCCTATTTTTTGCTGGAAATGGGGAATACTACACTTTCCACAGTTCTGCGCTTTGTTATGCTCATTGCCGTAGCATTGCTGGGCTTTTTTATAAGTGACAGGAAAAAACTGTACTTTCTCTTTTACGGGATTGCCGGAGCGTTTTGGGTTATGCACGCCGCAAACTGTTTCCGCATTGGGTACATTTCTTTTGTACAGGATACGGCCAACTTTCTGCGCATTTTAAGCTTTCCAATCTTCACCCTGTCCTATATCACTTTTTTCCAGAAGGGGAAAGGGATCAGAAAACGGGTGGCGCTGGCTTTTGCCATAAACTTTGGGGAAATTGTACTGTTTACCGCGCTGCCCTGGCTTTTGGGCCAGCCGGTGTACACTTACCGCGACATTTTTGTGGGAGTTATGGGCTGGTTCGGGGTGGCAAACGCCCAGAGCGCAATTATTGTGCTGGCGGTCCCCCTCACGGTCTTTTGGGCCTACAGAACAGAAAAATATCCGGTGTTCCTGGCGGCTGTTCTGCTGTGCTTCGGATTGATGTTCATTACCGGCACCAAGCTTACTTTCTATTCAATCTTTATCATTGCCGGGGCCTACATGTTCCTGTTTGCCCTCAACCTGAAAAAGAAGTGCGTAAAATATGTGCTGCCTTTACTGGCTGTTGCTGTATTGGTGTACGGGTTCCGTTACTATTCCCCTATGGCTGACCGTGAAAGGCAGTCGGCTTACGCTCTTGGAAATTACGCCAGCTTGGTAGAGGAGAGCATGGAGAGCAGCGGCGCCGATGAAGAAATTATTCGCACCATCAAAGAGGGCTTTGACGCGGCAAGCACTCCCGCTGAACAGTTGGAAAAGATTCGCAGGAGCCTGAGCGGCGTATATACTGACCGGGAAGTTTACGGCAGGCTTTTTAAGAACCTTTACGCCCGTTTCGGCCTGTATAATGTAATGTCCGCCTACAATTACAGTTCCGAACCGTCTGTTTTATCCGATTCCCGGGTACGTAAGACCATATTTGCCAAGCTGATGTGGGAGGAGAAGGACTTTCTTACCCACATGCTGGGCTTTGAGTACAGCGACATGCTTATGGGGGACGACACTTACGATCTGGAGAATGATTTTCCCGCCGTCTACTATTTCTGCGGCTATTTGGGATTTGGGCTGTATCTGCTGTTTTTCGCGTACCTGTTCTTCATTATACTGCGGGCCTTTTTCCGGGACGTGGCGTCCTGCGTCCAGGAGCGTAAGGGGAAACCCGGCGGCCATCTGAAGAAAGGGTTTGGTTCTTTCTGGAAGGGCGTGGAAAAGTTCCTAACTGTAGAGATGGGGGCTGTGGGGATGACCTTTTTGCTGGCTGTCGTTGCGGCTCAGGTGTCAGGCAATGTGCTGCGCCGGCCTAATGTCACGGTTTATTTCGCTGTGGCGGCGGCATATGTCTATCACCTCACTGTGGGCCTGCGGCGGAGGGAGAAGCCGCAGGACTTGAGCGGGGGGTTTTAGCAGATTGGCTGATAAAGCGGAAGGGCCGGGATTTTTCCCGGCCCTTTCCTGTGTGTTTTCGCGGTCCAGCTTGCGTTTTGAAAAGCTATCACATCAGGCCTTGCGGCTCAGCGGCATGACCATCCCATTCATGGAGAAATAGAATACCTGGGGGTCGGTAGCTTCTACTGCGGAGCGGAGGAAATTGCGGACATGCTCCCGGTGGCTTTGCACTGCCACCCTGGCCCGTGCCATGTTCTTCAAACGCTTGGAATTGTAATTGCTCACTTATAACTACCCCTTTCTCTGGTGGTATTACAAACGGGAACTGCGTTGTTTCCCCGCTTGCGAGGCCATTATATGGCTTTATAAGAGAGGTGTCAAGTGATTTTTATAAATTTTATGATAATTTATGTTCATAACAAAAGTAACTCGCAAGGGGAAGGATTTTTGGCAATGTGCGCAAATTTGATGATAAATAATTGTGCACAACGCTGAGTGTTGTTGGATAATATGCCGAAAACAATTTTCCCGCAAAACAGGCTTAACCGTATGAAAGGCGCCAAAAAGGCCACGGTAACCGTGGCCTCCCTGGCTATATGAGTGATGAAGATGAAATCTTATACTCGAATCTAACCCTGTTCTTCAATTTCAGTCCCATTATAGAGCATTCATCTAAAACTGTCAAGAGATTTTTATAAATAAATTCTAAAAATTATCAAAAAATTTTCATTTGTCAGCGGGCCGTCTCTGAAAAGTTCAGACAGAGTAGGGGCCGAACGCGTACTGCATGTGGGCAAGCATTGAGCCCAGAGCGGTACTGGCATTTACAAAACGCTCCATTTTTGTTGGAGGGACTTTTTTGGCGCTGTTCTCTCTCTTTCCGGTACGCATATTCTTATTCATAGTAAAACTCCTTTCGAAACGGATGTGGAAATTCTGTTGCTGATCAGGCTTTTTTGCTGAGCGGCATGACCATACCGTTCAGGGAAAAGTAGAACACCTGAGGATCGGCAGCCCGGATTGCGGAACGGAGGAAGTTGCGCACATACTCCCGGTGGCTGAGGACAGCTACCCTTCCGCGGCCCAGCGTTTTCAAAGATTTGTTGTTGTACCTGTTGCTCATGATAACTACCCCTTTCTCGTGGAAGTTTTTGCAGGCAAGGTCTTGTCTCTTGACTGCATGCTTATTATAGCTTGTGTTTATAAATCTGTCAAGAGATTTTTATAAATATTTTTAAAAATTTTTCTTTCATTTATAAAATGACTTTATATGACCTTGTTTTTTTATGTTCCGCAAAACGGGCAAAAAAAAGAACCTTTCTTTCCGAAAGGTCCGGTCCATCTGTCCGCAAATTCTGAGATCAATCCTGCCCGCCGCTCAGGTCCTTAACGCTTTCCCGTTCCACCAGTTTGGTGGCTATCTCGATTTTTAACCGGGGGTTTTTAACGCCCGCTTTCCGCAGACGTATCAAATTTTGCAGAAGCACCACACATTCCCGGCCCATCAAATGCCGGTAGTTTTTCACAGTTGTCAGTCTGGGCTCGGTCATGCCGGAAAGGAAATTATCATCGAACCCCACCACAGAGACGTCTTCCGGCACCTTCAGTCCCATATCCCGCAGCGCCAGCATCACATGCAGGGCTTCCCCGTCATCCTCCGCAACAATAGCTGTAGGCAGTTCCCCGCGCTGTTTGAACTGCTGGGAGAGCCGGTGGAAGTCGAAAGACTGCGTCTCGTTGCTCCAGGCCGCGGTAAAGTAGTTTTCAGATCTGTCCGGCAGATCCAGCGCACGCAGGGCGGAGTGAAAGCATCTGAGGCGTTCCTGCAAAGATTCGCTGGTGTCGTCGCTCATCACATATCCCAGTTCCCGGTGGCCCTTTTCTTTTAAATGGCGGGTCAGGCTGAAAATGCCCTGCTCGTTATTGACGCAGACGCTGCTGTAAGGGAAGTCCGGCCGGTAGCAGTCTACAAACACTCTGGGAACATCAATGCTTGCCATGTCCGCCATTACCCGCTCGTCAATGCGGGAGGCCTGAACGATCACGCCCGCCACGTTTCCGGCCCTGCGGAGCAGCGCAGGCAGACTGTTGGTTTCTTCCTGTATCATGTGCAGCACCGACAGGCAGTACCTGTTGTCCCGGGCCTCCATTTCAGCGCCTTCCATCACGGCAGTATAAAAGGGAATAGCAGAACGGGGAAAGCCGGTACCCACATCTTCATCGCAGCCTGTTGTATAAATCAGATAGGCGATGACCGGGCAAGCCGCAGACTCCTTTCCGGAGGAAGGCGCGTTTCCCTCTTTGCAGGATTCGCACAGCATACCGCCGCAGCCCATCTCTTCTATCCTTTGAATAAGTGATTTACGCAGGGATTCGCTGATACCGGGCTTATTGTTCAGCACCAGGGAGACGGTAGCGGGAGACACACCCAGTTTTTTGGCAAGTTCTTTAGCTTTCATGAAAAACACCCCGGAAGAAAAGCGCGAGGACCGCGCCTTTATAAACAATTCATAAAAATGATTATACCACGTCTTTCGGGAATTGCAAGAGTAAATTCGTGATTTTGGAGGATTTTCAGTTCCGCATTCTCCAAAAATTAGGCAAAAGAACGGTTCTACCAATATTCTGCGGAAAGCGCGGAACCGGGGTTCCCGGGGCGGACATATTCTTTTTTTGGTGAAAGATTGACAAAACTCACCCGAAAGGCTACAATAGACACGAAAAATGAAAGAAGGGGTGTCGCGCAAGCGGCTGAGATCACACCCTTCGCTCCATCACGGGGCGGGAACCTGATGCGGCTCATACCGACGTAGGAAGCATTTCATTTATGTACCGGGCGTTTTGTCCGGGCCTTTCCGTGTACCGGAAGGGGTGCGTTCTATGTCATTTGGAGTCATTCCAGATGACTTTTTTGCTTTTCCGGGCAAAAAACTGGTTTTGCTTTCATTCTTCCCATAAATATTTTTTTGCAGAAAGGAAAGAATGAACATGAACACAAAAACAAAGAAGCTGGTTCTGGGTGGGCTTTTGGTGGCGCTGAGTACCGTACTCTCAGTGTTTGTCAAGGCTTTCGAGCTGCCATACGGCGGGTCAGTCACTCTGTGCTCTATGCTGCCGGTGATGCTGTACGCCTACATCTGTGGGGCCAAATGGGGACTGGGGGCGGCCTTTACCTTCAGTGTTTTACAGCTGCTGTTTGGGTTGGGCGCCTTAAAGGGTATCTCTGCCGCCGCCGTGATAGGTTCCATCCTCCTGGACTATTTCCTGGCGTTTACAGTGCTGGGTCTGGCCGGTATTTTTCGGGGCAAAATCAAAAATGACGCCGGCGCGTTTACGGTGGGCTGCGTGATGTGCTGCCTGCTGCGATATTTAAGTTCCTTCCTGTCCGGGTGGATCTTATGGGCCCAGTTTATGGAGATCGCCGATATGCGCTCTATGGTGGCGCAGTTCTTCCCCGGCCTTGCCGGTATGTCCGGCAACGCTCTTGCCATGATGTACTCTTTGGTGTATAACGGCCTTTATATGGTGCCCGAGACGGTTCTTACCTGCGTGGTGGCTTTCCTGCTTATGCAGTTTGCCGGCAAAGCGTTGTTAAAACTTGGCGGAGACTTTTCCGAAAAAGCCGCATAAGTTTTTTTCTTCCGGGCACGCTAAGCTTTGCAAGCGCCTCCAAAAGGCGTTTTGCGAAACTTCATGGAAACGAGGCGCCTGACTATGATGAACAAGCTGGGATGCGATGTGACCGTCTGCCTGCACAACGAGGACAACCGCTGCCGCTTGAACGGCATTTTGGTAGAAGGTCCTGCCGCCAGAGAGAGCAGCCAGACCTGCTGCGCGTCCTTTGAGGAGCGCCGCCGGGGGCAGGCCGAGAACGCAGTCTGCGGGTGCAGCTGCAGCGGAGAGAGCAGCATCGACTGCAAAGCTGAATACTGCGTGTATAACGAGGACTGCAAGTGCACAGCCGACCGGGTACAGGTAGGCTGCTCCTGCGGCGACGTGTGTTCCAAGAGCGGCACCGAGTGCTGCACCTTCCGGCCCGAATAAGTTTTAGGGCAAAAAGATCCTCCGGTTTTCTGGCCGGAGGATTTTTTATGGTCTGAAAAATCAGCAGACGCCCTGGGAAAGCATGGCGTCGGCCACCTTTTGGAAACCGGCGATGTTGGCGCCCATAACATAGTTTTTGGCGTGGCCGTAAGCTTCGGCGGCCCGGTCGGCGCTGGCAAATATATTTTCCATAATGTCCTTGAGTTTCCGGTCCACCTCGTCAAATGACCAGGACAGCCGCTGGCTGTTTTGGCTCATTTCCAAAGCGGAGGTGGCAACGCCGCCGGCGTTGGAAGCCTTGCCGGGGGCGAACAGTACGCCGGCCTCCTGCAAAAGTCTGGTGGCCTCCAGGCTGGTGGGCATGTTGGCGCCTTCCGCTACGGCGATAACCCCATTCCTGATTAGTTCTCCGGCGTCCTCTTCCAGCAGTTCATTTTGGGTGGCGCAAGGCAGGGCCACGTCGCAGGGCACAGCCCACACGCCCCGGCCCTCGTGGTACTCGGAATCGGGCCGATAGGCCCTGTAGGCGGTCAGGCGCTCCCGCTTTACTTCCTTGATCTCCTTTACGGCGGCAACGTCAATCCCATCCCTGTCGTAGATCCAACCGGTGGAATCGCTTAACGTGACCACTTTTGCCCCCAGTTGCTGGGCCTTCTGCGCGGCGTAGATTGCCACATTCCCGGAACCGGAGATCACCACAGTCCTGCCCTCCAGGGAAGAACCGTTCTTTTTCAACATGGCATCTGTAAAGTACAACAGACCGTAACCGGTGGCTTCGGTGCGGACCAGGGAACCGCCATAAGAAAGCCCCTTGCCGGTCAGTACTCCTTCAAAGCTGCCGCGGATGCGCTTGTACTGGCCGAACAGGTAGCCGATTTCTCTGCCGCCCACGCCGATATCCCCGGCGGGCACGTCTGTGTCGGCACCGACGTGGCGGTACAATTCGGTCATAAAGCTCTGGCAGAAGGCCATGACTTCCCGGTCGCTCTTGCCTTTTGGATCAAAGTCGGAGCCGCCCTTGCCGCCGCCGATTGGCAGGCCGGTCAGGGAGTTTTTAAAGATCTGTTCAAAGCCCAGAAATTTGATAATGCCCAGATTTACAGAGGGATGAAAACGCAGTCCCCCCTTATATGGGCCGATAGCGGAATTGAACTGGACCCGGAACCCGCGATTTACCCGGACCTTGCCGCTGTCATCCACCCAGGGGACCCGGAAGATGATCTGCCGTTCGGGCTCGGTGATGCGCTCTAAAATACCGTTTTCCTCATATTTGGGGTTTGCCTGGATGACAGGCTCCAGAGAGGTGAGGACTTCGGTAGCGGCCTGGATGAATTCGGGCTCGCCGCTGTTTTTTTGCTTTAACTGTTCCAACTGTTCGCTGACGTAAGACATAAATTTTCCCTCCAAAAATGCAAGCCAAGAACAAAAATCCTGCAAAAATTTGCGTTTATCTTACCACGGCCAAGAGAATTTTACAAGAAAAATTTAATAAAAATTCGTATTTGGAAAGAGAAAAATTGCATGTTCAAACAATTTTTTTTGGCGAATCCGTGACGAAATGGGTAAAAAGCAGTTTTTCCCCGGGAAAAGATTGACATGGGGTTACCGTTTTAGTAAAATAATACTGTTTGAAAGCAGGCGGCGGAGCGGCCCCACAGGCCGCAGAAAGGAAAGGTCAATCATGCAGAAAAAGGAACTGGTTTACGAGGGAAAGGCAAAAAAGGTTTACACCACTGAGGACCCTGAAATCTATATTGTATCTTATAAAGATGACGCTACCGCGTTCAACGGCCTGAAAAAGGGAACGATCGCGGGTAAGGGTGTGGTGAACAACCGCATGTCCAACTATATGTTTAAGCTGCTGGAAAAGGAAGGCATTCCCACTCACTATGTGGAAGAGCTTAACGACAGGGAAACCGCCGTGAAAAAGGTGACGATCGTGCCGCTGGAGGTCATTGTCCGCAACAAGGCCGCCGGCAGCCTTTCAAAGCGTCTGGGCTTGCCAGAGGGTACCCCCATGAGGACCCCCGTGCTGGAATTTTCCTATAAAAACGACGAGTTGGGAGATCCTATGGTAAATGACTACCATATCCTGGCTACGGGCCTGGCTACCCGGGAGGAGTTGGATCTGATTGCCCGGATGGCATTGAAAATCAACAGTGTGATGCTGGAATTCTTTAAGTCGGTAGGCGTGGACCTGATTGATTTTAAGATCGAGTTCGGCAAGACGTCCGACGGCGCTATTATCCTGGCTGACGAGATATCTCCCGACACCTGCCGTTTCTGGGATGTGCACACTCAGGAAAAGCTGGACAAAGACCGTTTCCGCAGGGACATGGGCGGGGTAGAGGACGCTTATGAGGAAATGATGAGAAGGATCGGTTTGGCATAATGGCAAGAGACGTATACGAATCCCCCCTGTCCGCAAGATACGCGGACCGGGACATGAAATATCTGTTTTCCCCGGATAAAAAGTTTAAGACCTGGCGAAAGCTGTGGATCGCTTTGGCGGAAACCGAGATGGAGCTGGGCCTGCCTGTGACGCAGGAGCAGGTGGATGAGTTGAAAGCCCACGCTGAGGACATCAACTATCAGGTGGCTGAGGAGAGGGAAAAGGTGGTCCGGCACGACGTGATGAGCCATGTGTTCGCCTATGGCCAGCAGTGCCCTAAAGCGGCGGGTATCATCCATCTGGGGGCGACCTCATGCTATGTGGGGGACAATACCGATGTGATAGTGATGACTGAGGCGTTGAGGCTTGTCCGCGACAAGCTGATTACAGTCATTCGAGTGCTGGCGGACTTCGCCGAAGCTTATAAGGATCTGCCCACTTTGGCCTTTACCCACTTCCAGCCTGCCCAACCCACCACAGTGGGCAAGCGGGCAACATTGTGGATTCAGGATCTTCTCATGGATCTGGAGGATGTGGAACACCAGCTTTCCAAGTCGAAACTTTTGGGCTGCAAGGGCACCACCGGTACCCAGGCCAGCTTTTTGGAACTGTTTGAGGGCGATCACGAAAAATGCCGGGAACTGGACCGCCGCATTGCCCACAAGATGGGTTATGAGTCCTGCTTCCCCGTGTCTGGCCAGACATATTCCAGGAAGCTGGACAGCCAGATGCTTTCCGTGCTTTCGGGCATTGCACAAAGCGCCGCTAAATTCAGCAACGACATCCGGCTTTTGCAGCACCTGAAAGAGGTGGAAGAGCCTTTTGAGAAAAACCAGATTGGGTCCTCCGCTATGGCCTATAAGCGAAACCCCATGCGCAGCGAGCGCATTGCCAGTCTGGCAAGGTATGTGATCGCCGACGCGGTGAATCCCGCCATGACTGAAGCGGGCCAGTGGTTCGAGAGGACGTTGGACGACTCTGCCAACAAGCGTTTGAGCGTGCCCGAAGCTTTTTTGGCTGTGGACGGCATTTTGAATTTGTATGCTAACGTAGCCGACGGCCTGGTGGTGTACCCCAAAGTTATAGAGCAGCATTTATTGAGGGAACTGCCATTTATGGCCACGGAAAACATCATGATGGACGCGGTGAAGCGGGGCGGCGACCGGCAGCAGCTTCACGAACGCATCCGGGTCCATTCTATGGAGGCGGCAAAAGTGGTAAAGGAACAGGGCGGGGAAAACGATTTGCTCTCCCGCATCGCGGCGGACCCCCTGTTCGGCGTGACCCTGCCCGAACTGCAGGCCCTTGTGAAGCCCGAAAGGTATGTGGGCCGCGCGCCCCGGCAGACGGAAGAATTTTTAACTGAAGTGGTAAAGCCCACGCTGGCGAAATATGATTTTATAGCGGAGGAAAAGCCGGAGATCTCTGTTTAAGTGACTAGGGGTGAAAGAATGGCAAAACGAACCGAATTATATACGCCCCGCAGGGAGGACCTGTGGTTCCGGCGGGAGATGCTCGCAGATCCGGGAACCATGTCCTATAACAAGGGCTGCGGCCTGTGCTTTCCCGGGTACCACAACGACACGGGATGCATCGATTTTCCCGAGGAAAACTGGGACAATTGGTACGCCCAGTGGGTAGGCTCCGAGCCTGAACGGTTCTATGCCTATCTGCGGCGCAAAGAAGACGGGTCTTTCCTGGGGGAGGTCAACCTCTTCCGTAAGGGAGAGCCCGGATGGTACGAAATGGGAATCGTACTGAAATCTGATTTTCGGGGCAAGGGTTATTCCTCCGAGGGGATGGGACTGCTGCTGCGGCAGGCCTTTGAAGAAATGGGCGCCGCCGGGGTGCGCAACGAGTTTGAGCCTTCCCGTGCAAGCGCCTGGACGCTCCACCTGGGGGCGGGCTTTGAACCGGCCGGGGAAGGGGACGGGGCTGTGGTCCTGCGCCTGCCCAGGGAGCGCTATTTAAAACGGCCCTCACAGGCTATGGATTTCGTGGAAATGCAGGCCATTCAAAAAGAATTGCAGGCCAAATATTTTGACAAGTGGGGCGGACTGGACCCCCGAAAGGGCCGGGACACCTTGCTCTGGATGCTCATTGAAGCAGGGGAAGCGGCGGACGTGATAAAAAAGCAGGGGGACGAAGATATTATGAACGATCCCGGAACCCGCTCCCATTTCGTCGAGGAACTTTGCGACGTGATGATGTACTTTAACGACCTGCTGCTCTGCTATGACATCACTCCCGAGGAACTGGCGGGAATTTACCGCGCCAAACACCGGAAGAATATGAAGCGGTGGTAGGGCGGCTTTTATGAAAGAAGCGACGGCCAATCACGAGAAAGGTAAGTGTTATTTATGGTAAAAGCAATCGTTGGAGCTTGCTGGGGAGACGAGGGCAAGGGCAAGATCACCGACGTGTTGGCGGAAAACAGCGATATCGTGGTGCGGTTCCAGGGCGGCTCCAACGCTGGACATACCATCATCAATGAATATGGGAAGTTTGCTCTGCATCAGCTGCCCTCCGGGGTATTCCGGCAGAACATTGTAAATGTTATCGGCAACGGCGTGGCCCTGTCGGTAGAAAACTTTTTAAAGGAGATCGGGGACCTTACGGGCCGGGGCGTGCCCATGCCCAAAATCTTGATTTCAGACCGGTGCCAGGTGGTCATGCCCTACCACAAAGAACTGGACGGCATGGAGGAAGCGCGCCTTGCCGCAAAATCCTATGGTTCTACAAAGTCAGGCATTGCACCCTTCTACTCTGACAAGTATTTTAAGATCGGTTTTCAGATATCTGATCTGTTCGACGACAAGGACGCTATTATGGAGAGAATCGATCATGTGCTGGGGCTGAAAAATGTATTATATACCCAGTTGTATGGTCAAAAGCCCCTTGACCGTGAACAGGTATACGCTAAGCTGATGGAATACAAAGAGGCTCTGTCGCCTTATGCGGCTGACACCACCGCCTTTCTGCACAATGCAGTAAAGGAGGGGAAAACCATCCTGCTGGAAGGCCAGCTTGGCTCCTTAAAGGACCCGGATCTGGGCATTTATCCTATGGTAACATCCTCCTCGCCTTTGGCGGGGTATGGCTCGGTAGGAGCGGGGGGAATCCCTCCTTATGCCATTGAGAAGGTTTATACTGTGGTAAAGGCCTATTCCAGTGCTGTGGGCGCAGGGGAATTTGTCTCCGAAATTTTCGGGGACGAGGCGGAGGAGCTTCGACGCAGGGGGGGCGACGGCGGCGAGTACGGCGCTACCACAGGCCGCCCCAGAAGAATGGGCTGGCTGGACCTGGTGGCCGCCCGCTACGGCTGCATGGTCCAGGGGGCCACCGACGTGGCCTTTACCGTGCTGGACGCTCTGGGGTACCTGGATGAAATCCCGGTGTGTGTGGCTTATGAACTGAATGGCAGGCGCATCGACCATTTTCCTCCTACGGCCCAGTTGAAGAAATGCAGGCCAATTTTAGAGGTCCTGCCCGGATGGAAATGTGATATCGGCGGCATTAAAAAATATGAGGACCTGCCGGAGAACGCCAGAAGGTATGTGGAATTTGCGGAGAAGCAAATCGGCGTGCCTATCACTATGGTGTCAAACGGCCCCTCCCGGGACGATATTATTTACAGGTAAATGAAATATACGCGCTGGTTTTCAAATTCCGGCGCGTTTTTATTAGAGAACCGTGCAGAATAGATTTTGGAAGACCGGCGCGGAAGGGAGAGGCTATGAAAACAGTAACCATTTGCGGGAGCATGCGGTTTGCGGAGGAAATGAAGCGGACAGCCTTCCGGCTGGAAAGCAGGCGGGGCTTTAACGTGCTGCAATGCACCTATAACGAGGATGGGGACAATCTGACGGAGGAAATGCTGGAAAACCTGGCAAACGCACATTTCCGCAAAATCGACATGAGCGATATGGTCTATGTGGTGGATGTGGGCGGTTATATGGGGGACTCTGTAAAACGGGAGATCCAATACGCCAGAGAGCGGGGAAAGGAAATCGTATTTTACAGCAGCGATGAGCGAAACACGTGAAGGGAGAGATGAGCCATGTGCGGGATTGTAGGATATATTGGAGAGGAGCAGGCCGCGCCCTTTCTTTTGAATGGCTTGCAGAAGCTGGAATACCGGGGATATGATTCGGCGGGAGTGGCCGTGTATAACGACAGCGGTCTCCATGTGGTCAAATCTAAGGGCCGTTTACAGGTGCTGGACGGCATTTTGGAGGGCGGGAAGAATTTGCCGGGCACCGTTGGCATCGGGCACACACGCTGGGCTACCCACGGTGCGCCGTCAGATGTGAATTCCCATCCCCAAATCAGCGACGGCGGCCTGTTTGCTGTGGTGCATAACGGGATCATCGAGAACTATCTGGACCTGAAGAACCATCTTATCCGCAGGGGCGTGGAATTTGTCTCGGATACGGATACTGAGGTGGTGGCCCAAATGCTGGAGCATTACTACAGGGGTGACGTGCTGGAGGCCATCCGTCAGGTACTGAACCGGGTCGAGGGCAGCTACGCTCTGGGTATTATCTGCGCTGACTGTCCCCGGAAGCTGTTTGCCGTGAGGAGAGACAGCCCTCTGATTGTAGGCGCGGGGCAGGGTGAGAACTTTATCGCTTCCGATGTGCCGGCTATTTTGGCCAGGACCCGGGACATATACCGCCTGAGGGACAAAGAGATCGCCGTGCTGGAACGTGATAAGGTCACTTTTTATAACGACGAACTTGAGCCTCTGGAGAAGCGGACCGAACGGGTGGAGTGGGATGTGGACGCTGCGGAAAAAGGCGGCTACGAACACTTTATGATGAAGGAAATCTGCGAACAGCCCGAAGCCCTGCGAAGAACCATTTCTCCCCGGCTGCGGGAAGGAAGGATTGTGCTTGACAATGTGACCCTGACGGAGGAGGAAATCAAAAAGTTCAGCAGGATTTTTCTGGTGGCCTGCGGCACCTCTTACCATGTGGGAGTGGTGGCAAAGTACGTCTTTGAAAAGCTGCTGCGCCTGCCGGCAGAAGCCGATGTGGCTTCGGAGTTCCGGTACAGGGATCCCGTTTTAGACGAACACTCCCTGGTTATTATCATCTCCCAGTCCGGCGAGACAGCGGACACTCTGGCGGCTTTGCGTATGGCAAAGGAACGGGGTGCCAGAACGCTGTCTATCGTCAATGTGGTGGGCAGTACTATCGCCATAGAATCTGATGATGTGCTGTACACCTGGGCAGGCCCGGAGATCGCGGTGGCCTCTACCAAAGCTTATTCCACACAGCTTGCCCTGATTTATCTGATTGCCCTCTATATGGCCCAGGAATTGGAATGCCTGCCGAAAAAAGAAATGGCGGTTTATCTTAAAGACCTGCAAAAGCTGCCGGAGTTGGCGGAAAAATGTCTTGCCAACAGGGAAACGGTTCAGTATTTCGCCTCCCGTACCTTTAACGCCCGCGACATGTATTTTATCGGACGGAACGTAGATTACGCCGCGTCTCTGGAAGCCTCTTTGAAGCTGAAGGAGATTTCATATATCCACTCTGAGGCTTATGCCGGGGGAGAACTGAAGCACGGGCCGATTTCCCTGATCGAGGACGGCACGCTGGTAATTGCCATTTGCACCTGTGAAAGGCTGTTTGACAAGATGATGTCTAACGTCCGGGAGGTAAAAGCCAGAGGGGCTGTTGTGCTGGGGGTTTCTGTGGAGGGAAAGATGGAGGCTTTAAAGCAGCAGACCGACTGGCAGTTCAGCGTGCCCGAAATTTCCGACTTTATGCTGCCCAGCCTTTCAATCCTGCCCATGCAGCTGTTTGCCTACTATGTCGCTTCCATGAAGGGCTGTGATATCGACAAGCCCAGGAATCTGGCAAAATCAGTGACTGTGGAGTGACAGGGGCCCTTCTCCCCGCACGGGGAGCGGGGCTTTTGAAATCCGGGCGGCCCCTCTTGACGAACGGCCCTCGGTGTGATAAGGTAAACTGGAAAAGACGGGGATTATTGTCAGAAAGGAACCGAGATTATGGAGAATTCGGCGGCACATCAAACTGTGTTGGTGTTAGACTTCGGCGGGCAGTACAACCAGCTTATTGCCAGAAGGGTCCGGGAATGCAATGTGTACTGCGAAGTCAAGCCCTACACCATATCCATTGATGAGATCAGGGTCATGGAGCCTGTTGGCATTATTTTTACCGGAGGCCCCAATTCGGTATATTTGCCGGACTCTCCACAACCTGATCCGGAAATTTTCCGGCTTGGGGTGCCTATTTTGGGGATTTGCTACGGCTGCCAGCTTTTGGCCCATCATCTGGGAGGAAAAGTCACAGAAGCGCAGGAAGAGTCCGCCAGGGAATATGGCAGGACGCAGACCTTTTTCAATCCCTCCTGCAAGCTGTTTACAGGTTTGCCGGTCCAGGGTTTTTCATGGATGAGTCACGGCGACTATATGGCCAGGGTGCCTGATGGCTTTACGCTGGCCGCCCATTCGGATAACTGCCCAAATGTGGCTATTGCTGATGAGAAGCGCGGCTTTTATGGGGTGCAGTTCCACCCGGAGGTCAACCACACGGAAAACGGCACGGCGATGATCCGAAATTTTCTTTATCGGGTCTGCGGAGCGAAAGGCGACTGGACTATGGGGGATTACTGTAAAACCGCCGTCCGGCAGCTGCGGGAGAAGATAGGGACCGGGAAAGTTTTGCTGGCCCTGTCCGGCGGTGTGGATTCCTCTGTGGCGGCGGCCCTGTTGGGCGAAGCGGTGGGGGATCAGCTGACTTGTGTGTTTGTGGATCATGGCCTGATGCGGAAGAACGAGGGAGACGAGGTGGAAGCCGCTTTCGCAAAATGGAAGCTGAATTTTGTAAGAGTGGACGCGGAAACCCGTTTTTTGGAAAAGCTTCTGGGTGTGACTGAACCGGAACGGAAGCGGAAGATCATCGGCGAAGAGTTTATAAGGGTCTTTGAGGAGGAATCCAAAAAGATAGGCGCGGTAGATTACCTGGCCCAGGGGACCATTTACCCCGATGTGATCGAGTCCGGCCTGGGGAATGCCGCCACCATTAAGAGCCACCACAATGTGGGAGGTCTTCCCGAAAATGTAGGTTTCAAGGAAATCATAGAGCCGCTGCGGCTGTTGTTTAAAGACGAGGTACGGCAGCTGGGCCGGGAACTGGGTCTGCCGGAGTACCTGGTAGCCCGTCAGCCTTTCCCCGGGCCGGGGCTTGCCATTCGAATTATCGGGGAGATCACCAAAAAAAAGGCGGACCTTTTGCGGGACGCGGACTTCATTTTCCGGGAGGAGATCGCTGCTGCCGGGCTGGATAAGTCTATTGACCAGTATTTCGCCGTGCTTACCAATATGCGCTCGGTGGGGGTGCAAGGTGACGGCCGCACATACGATTATACCCTGGCCCTCCGGGGAGTGACCACCAGTGATTTTATGACCGCCGACTGGGCGCGCATCCCTTATGATGTGCTGGACAAGGCCAGCACCCGCATTGTTAACGAGGTCAAGGGCATCAACCGCATTGTTTACGATATTACCAGCAAGCCCCCCGCCACCGTCGAGTGGGAATAGTATCTGAAATGCCGGAAACCCGCATGAATACTGGATTTCTCCACTCGAAAAGTTCAAAGTGACAACACTTTGACAACAATTTTAGATTATCCAAGAATAAAGAGCTATCTGATTTCTGTTGAAGTCAGATAGCTCTTTTCTTTTACTTATCTTCCAGTTGGTCTTTGAACGCCTCCACCAGTGCGTCGCTCAACTCCTGAGATGGAACCTTCGTCCAATGCCCGGTGGCATCATATTTCGGGTAGTTGTACCGCCACCTGTCGTATTCCTCCTGAGAGATT
>CAZGLW010000032.1:0-20985 GCA_964525985.1 uncultured Acutalibacter sp.
GGCTATGCCGTAATCGCAGAAAACTATAAACTTAAAACTTAGCTACAAAGCCCCTATGGGCGACCTTCCTTACGGAGGGGTCGCCCACAGGGTCCCTTTTTATGTGGGTGTTACGCTTTTTCGCCTGTATCCCGGAACAGAAGGGCAATGCACCACAGGGCGGCAATAGCCACCAGCGTATAAATGATCCGGGCCACTACGGAAGTCTGTCCGCCGCAGATCCAGGCCACCAGATCAAATTTAAAAATGCCGATCAAGCCCCAGTTGATGCCGCCGATAATTGTCAGCGCTAGGGCGACGCGGTCCAGTACAGTCATACTTCTTACCCCTTTTTTAGTTGGATTTTCGGGTCCTGCATTTATTGTGTGCCAGCTGGGGCCGATTATGCGCCGGCTTTTTTCGCCTTTACCGTTTCATATTGCGAGAACAACAGGTCCTCTCAGCCGCTTGGACAATTTTTGCCTCACATTTTTCTAATCTTTTGGCTCAATTTCACCCCCGCGCTTTTCTCTCCATTCTTTATCCCGGCCTTTTTTAACAAACAGTTCCCGGCAACCAATAAACAGCAAAAACACGCCGAAAACGCGGCGCAGAAGAGTCACATCCATTCTGGAGGCAAAAAGGGCGGCGGCCACGCAGGCCGGCATTCCCACGGCGACGCACCAGAGAACAGCTTCTTTTTCGATCAGCCCGTTTTTTCTGTGGCCATACAGGGCCGGCAAAGCGCAGCAGACAAAATATAAAAGATTTATCCCTCCCGCTCGCAGCTGGTCCATGCCGGAGACCAGAGTAAGCCACAGGACAAGCAAGGTGCCGCCACCTATGCCAAAGCCCGAAAGAACACCGGTCAGGAGCCCGGCTAGGACGGAAAGAGTCCAGTTCACAGAGCAAACACCGCCCTAATGCCGCCGTATAAAATCAAAAATCCGAAAACTCTACGCAGCCATATCAGAGGCACCCTGCAGAACACCTTCCCGGAAAACAATCCACCCAGGGCGCCGCCTGCAAGATAGGGCCATGCGGCGGAGAAGTCCAGCGCCCCTTTCCACCAGTATACGCAGGCTGACACAAGGGATAAGGGCAAAATTACCGCCACAGAGGTGGCAAAGGCCCTGCGCTGGTCCATTTTTGCCCACCTTGTCAAAAGGGGCACCAGAAACAGCCCGCCTCCCGACCCGAATAAGCCGTTGGCAAGGCCGCCCAGCGCCCCTGTTATCCCATATTTCACTTTGTCTTTCATGGCTTACGCTCCTTTTGGCAGTCTCTTTTTAATTCTGCCCGAAGGAAGCGAAAAAAATTCTTACAGTCTGCCCAACTTGTCTTTTACCAGGCTTTCCCTTGCAAGCAGGCACAGATAGGCATTGCCGTAATAGTCGGCTATGTCGGCATAGTCTTCCATCTCCAGAGCGGTTTTCATATAGTCATCTAAAACGTCTTGCGTCACTTGAAAATCCATATCCTCAGCAAGAGCCTGTAAAATCAGACTATTCCGGGCGTTTTCGTCTATCATCTCCCGGTTCTCCTCCACCAGGCTGTCCATGTCCTCTACACCTATGGCCTGGGTGAGAAAGTCTTCCAATTCCATACCGTACTGCTGGGCCATGACGGTATAATAATTCTTCATATTCTCCAAATGATAATTCTGGATCGCCTGGGGAATTTCCCTTACCTCTGCCTGTTCCAGAATCTGGTCCCACACATATTCCCCGGTTTTCTGGACCTCCAGACTTTCCCTGACGCCAGCTTTCATCTCAGCGACGGTGGACCAGCCTTTTGTACTTTCCCAATGCTCGGCAACAAACTCGTCGGTCAATTCGGGCGCAATACTTTCCTCCACATAGTTGATGGTGGTGACAAACACAGCGTCTTTGCCGCTTAGATCCGGGTTGTTCTCGTAAGGTTCGGGGAAGGTGACGTTCACGTCAAATGTCTCTCCCGGTTTATGGCCGATCAGTTGCTGTAAAAAGTCGTCAATGTAATTGGTAACGCCGATTGTCACGGAAGTGCCCGCGCCATTTGTGTTGCCGCCGTCAAACTCTACGCCGTCCACACTTCCCACATAGTCGATGTTAACCGTGTCGCCGTCCTCTACCGCCCGGTCAGTGACCTGCTCGGTGGTGGTATAGGCCGATGTAAATTCATCAATCTGCTCTTGTACCTCTTCATCGGTTACCGCCGCTTCTTCGGCAGGCACTTCAATAGAACGGTAGTCAGGCAGAGACACATAATCCAGGGCCGTTACACCTTCAAAGCAGCCGTCCTCCGTCAGGCCCTCGCTGTAATCATAGTCTGAAGCGGACATTTCAGAAGAAGCTGCGGATGAATCCGCCTCTGATGAAACCGCCGACGAGTCCTGGGATGCCTGAGAAGAAACCGCGCTGGATGCCTGAGAAACGTCGCTGCCGGAGCACCCCGCAAAGACGCCCGCCGCCAGGACGAGGCACAAAAAGAGCGCGCCCCACTTTTTCAAATTCTGCATATTTATTTCCTCCTGTTATAAGGGTGTTTATTTTACACATTGTGTGTGAAGGTCCCTATTTTTGGCCATAATAGGCGCTTTTCCCATGTTTTCTCAAATAGTGCTTGTCCAAAAGTTCACGCTGCATGGCCTGCTCTTGGGCAGAGCCGGGCGCAAGCATCATAGTGTGCCAGGCCATAAAGCACACCTCCTCCAGCACCACAGCATTGTGTACCGCGTTTTGAGGGTCTGTGCCCCAGGCAAAGGGGCCGTGACTGTGTACCAGCACAGCGGGTACATCATCGGGCTCCTTCCCCGCAAATGTTTCCACAATCACCTTGCCGGTTTCCAGTTCATATTCCCCGGCAATCTCCTCCGGGGTCATTTTTCTGGTACATGGGATTTCGCCGTAGAAATAGTCACCGTGGGTGGTGCCCAAAGCCGGCACCCCCAAACCTGCCTGGGCAAAGGTAGTGGCCCAGCGGCTGTGGGTGTGCACCACCCCGCCGATATTCGGGAAACTCCGGTACAGTTCACAATGGGTGGCCGTATCGGAAGAAGGGTTCCATTTGCCTTCCACTTTTTCCCCAGTGTTGATGTCCACCAGCACCATATCTTCCGGGGCAAGCTTTTCATATTCTATGCCGCTGGGCTTTATGGCCATCAGACCGGACTCCCGGTCCACCCCGCTGACATTGCCCCAGGTAAAGGTAACCAGCTTATATTTGGGCAAAAGCATATTGCTATCATAGACTCTCCGTTTCAGTTCTTCCAGCATGACAGGTCACCTTTCTAAATTCTTGATGCGTTCCATTGCTTCTTTTGTCTTGTCCGCGTCGCCAAAGGCGGTAAAACGGAACCAACCCTCGCCGTTTCTGCCGAAACCCTGGCCGGGGGTACCCACAATCTCAGCCCTGTTCAGGAGATAATCGAAGTATTCCCAGCTGCCCGTCCCCTGGGGGCATTTCAGCCAGATATAGGGAGAGTTGACCCCGCCGGTGAAAGCTGCGCCCATATTCTGAAAAGCATCCATCATCACTTTGGCGTTCTGCTGATAATAACTGATTGTCTCCTTTATCTGTTTTTGGCCCTGGGGGGTGAATACGGCTTCCGCCGCCCGCTGGGTAATATAGCTTACACCGTTGAACTTGCAGCCCTGGCGGCGCTGCCAAAGCTTTGACACCTGCACGCCGGCAACTTCCAGTTCGTTCCGAATGACGGTGTAACCACAGCGCATACCGGTAAAGCCGGCGGTTTTGGAAAGAGTGCCGAACTCGATGGAACACTTTTCTGCTCCGGGAATCTCGAAAATGCTGTGGGGCAGGCCCGGCGTGGTGATAAAGGCCTCGTAAGCCGCGTCGAACAGGATAACTGCCTTTTGATCCAGAGCGTAATCAACCCAGGCCTTCAGCTGCTCTTTGGTGTAAGCCGCTCCGGTGGGATTGTTGGGAGAACACAGGTATATGATGTCCACTGGATGATTTTCTTTTGGCATGGGGAGGAATCCGTTTTCCTCCGTGCCGTCCATATAGACAATCCTCCTACCGGCAATGATGTTGGTGTCCACGTATACCGGGTATACGGGGTCCGGTACCAGCACGGTGTTGTCCACGTCAAACAGGTCTACTATATTTCCCACATCGCTTTTGGCGCCATCGCCCACAAATACCTCTTGGGCATTTAAGCTTACACCGAAATTGCCGTAATATGCGGCAACGGCCTCCCGCAGGAAGGGGTAGCCGTCGCTGTCGGGAGAATAGCCCCGGAAGGTCTCTTTGTGAGCCATTTCCTCCGCAGCTTTGTGTATGGCGTCGATCACCACAGGGGCCAGAGGCATGGTCACATCGCCAATGCCCATTTTGATAATGCGGTTATCCGGGTGAGTGTTGGTATACTCTGCAACCTTTTGGGCAATGGTTACAAACAGATAACTCTGCTGCAAGTTTTGGAAGTTGCCGTTTAATTTCATGCTTATAATCACTTTCCTTTCTCTCTCAGCGCAAACTTTGTGGTTTTCCGTCAGGAGAATTCCGGCGTTCTGAAGGGACGGAAAACAAGTGTGTCAAAGTTTGGAAAACTTGTTTTTAAGACTTTATTTCCTCCATATATTGTACTGCCGCGCCGATAAACCCGCGGAACAGGGGATGAGAACGGTTGGGACGGGACTTGAATTCGGGGTGGAACTGGCCGGCCACAAAGAACCTGTGGTTGGGAAGCTCCACGGTTTCAACAATACGCCCGTCGGGGGAGAAACCGGAAAGGACCATGCCGTGAGCCTCCACTACTTCCCGGTAATCGTTGTTGAACTCGTACCGGTGGCGGTGCCGCTCGCCGATCAGTTCCCTGCCGTAGCATTCAGCCATTTTGGTGCCGGGCTTTATTTTGCAAGGGTAGCTGCCAAGACGCAAGGTGCCGCCCTTATTGATTTCCTTGTTCTGGTCGGGCATAAAGTCAATGACTTTGTTCAAGCCGTACTCGTCAAATTCTCCGGAATTGGCATCGGGGATATCGCAAACATTCCGGCAGAACTCGATAACTGCCACCTGCATACCCAGGCAGATGCCCAGATAGGGGGTATTGCTTTCTCTGGCATATCTGGCTGCCTGGATCATTCCCTCAATACCCCGGTTGCCAAACCCGCCGGGCACAATAATCCCATGACAGTCCCCCAGCCGGGAAGAGACATTCTCCTGGGTGAGCGTTTCAGAATCCACCCAGTCGATCTCCACTTTGGCGCTGTGGTCGTACCCCGCGTGATGCAGGGCTTCCATCACAGAGAGATAGGCGTCGTGGAGTTTGACATACTTGCCCACCAGCGCCACGCGCACCGTCTTCCTCCGGCCCCGGATACGGTCCACCATCTGCAGCCATTCCGCCATATCCGGCGCGTGGGCCTCCAAGCGCAGTTCCCGGCAGACAATATCGGAAAAATGGCTCTTTTCCAGCATAATTGGCGCTTCGTACAAAACAGGTATGGTGAGGTTCTCAATGACGCAGTCGGGCTGGACATTACAGAAGAGGGCAATTTTTTTAAAGATACCCTGATCGGTAATAGGTTCGTCCGTCCGCAGTACGATAATATCGGGCTTAATGCCCATAGACTGCAATTCTTTTACCGAATGCTGGGTGGGTTTCGATTTATGCTCGCCGGAGCCTTTCAGATATGGCACCAGCGTCACATGGATAAACAAAGAGTTTTCCGGGCCCACCTCCTGTGACACCTGGCGGATAGCCTCTAAAAAAGGCTGACTCTCAATGTCTCCCACGGTGCCGCCGATTTCGGTGATGACCACATCGGCGTTGGTCTTGTCACCCACGCTGTAAATGAAGTGGATGATCTCCTCGGTAATGTGGGGAATGACCTGGACTGTCTGACCCAGGTATTCGCCCCGGCGCTCTTTGTTCAGCACGTTCCAGTACACCTTGCCGGTAGTAAGGTTTGAGAACTTGTTTAGATCCTCATCTATGAACCGTTCATAGTGTCCCAAGTCCAGATCAGTTTCTAAACCGTCTTCGGTAACGTATACCTCACCATGCTGGTAAGGGCTCATAGTACCAGGGTCCACATTGATATATGGGTCCAACTTCTGGGCTGCCACCTTCAGTCCCCGCGACTTCAGCAGCCTGCCCAGAGAGGCAGCCGTGATTCCTTTTCCCAAACCTGATACTACGCCGCCTGTCACAAAAATATATTTCGCCATTACCGTATCGCTCCTTCAAATACTTCTACAGCCTCGCCGGTCATCCACACGGTCTCGTCTGTCACGTTGACAGTCAGATCACCGCCCCGAAGATGGATGAGAATGTCCTCTCCTCCGGGGCAATAGCCGTTTAAAACCGCCGCTACCGCGCTGGCGCAGGCCCCGGTACCGCAGGCCATAGTTTCACCGCTGCCCCGCTCCCACACCCGCATTTTCAGGGTGTGGCCATCTATAACCTGAGTAAATTCGGTGTTCACCCCCTGTGGGAACAGGGGATCATGCTCGAACCGGGGGCCTATCTGTTCCAGTTCCAGCCGGTCCGGGTCTCCCCCAAAAACCACGCAGTGGGGGTTGCCCATAGAAACGCAGGTGACCCGGTAACTGCTGCCGGCCACTTCTGTTTCTTTGTCGACTACAGCCTCGCCGGGCAGGGAAACAGGAATTTCCGCAGGCTTTAACTTCGCTTTTCCCATGTCTACGGTGACCGCTTCGGTCTTACCGTTTTTCTCATGGATTTTGCAGATTTTTACACCGCTTAAGGTCTCTATTTTCAGTTCGGCCCTGCGGGCGATGCCGTGGTCATACAAAAACTTCGCTACACAGCGTATACCGTTGCCACACATTTTCCCCTCGCTGCCATCCAGATTGAACATGCGCATTCTGCCGTCGTTTTCCGGGCGTTCCGGCGGGCAAATCAAAATCACGCCGTCGCCGCCCACACTCTTGTGACGGTCAGAAAGCCTGACGGCCAATTCTTCGGGACTATCCACCGGGTCCTCGAAGCAGTTGAAATAAATGTAGTCATTGCCGCAGCCATGCATTTTTGTGAAGCGAAGCTCCCTTTTCACCTGGCTCATCTCCCTTTTTCATTTTTCGGACACTTCTCAAATCAACAGCAAAAGCAAACAGCAGCACGCGCAGGGCGTTTACTGGTCTTTCCGCATTCAGCATACAGGCATACATCCGATTTTACAGTTTCCTGGACTGTCGCGGCCGCCGGATCACTGCCGGACCGGCTTCTGTACTGAGACGCTAAACTTCCACTACACCGTCGTAGACCTTGACGGCTTCACCGGTCATAAGTACGCGTTCGTCTGTGTAATTGATTCTAAGCTCTCCGCCCTTTAAAATCACCCGGATATCTCTGCCTTTTTCACAGAAGCCGTTTAAGGTGGCGGCCACCACGCAGGCGCAGGTGCAGGTGCCGCAGGCCATTGTTTCGCCGCTGCCCCGCTCCCAAATACGGGCCTTCAGGGTGTGATCGTCGATCACCTCGACAAATCCCACATTCACCCGGTCGGGGAACAGGGGGTCATGCTCAAATTTGGGTCCCAGCGTCTCCAGGTCCAGCTTATCCACCGAGGGCACAAATACCACACAGTGAGGGTTCCCCATAGAGCAGCAGGTGATTTGGTACACGTCCCCGTCAATTGAAACGGGCCTCGACACCACCTGTTTCCCTTCCAACCGTACAGGCACCTTTTCCGGGGCCAGTTCCGCCTTGCCCATGTCTACCGTCACTTTGGAAACCAGACCATTTTTGGTGGTGACCACGCATTCTTTCACGCCGCTTTTCGTGTCGATATGCAGAGCGTATTTGCCCTCGCTTACCCGCACACCTCTGGCAATGTTGTTGTCAAACAGGTATTTTGCCACACAGCGTATACCGTTGCCGCACATCATGCCCTCGCTGCCGTCCAGATTGAACATGCACATTTGGGCGTCGGCCTTGTCAGACGGACAAATGAGGATCACACCGTCACCGCCCACACCGTTATGTCGGTCGGAAAGGTAAATGGACAAGAATTCCGGGGAGGACACCCGGTTTTCCGGATCAAAACAGTTGATGTAAATGTAATCGTTTTTGCAGGCGGACATTTTCGTGAACTTCATCTTCATCTTTTCCTGCTTCAGGTTATTGATGTCGATGATCTCCGTGTTCTCGGGGGTGTACCTGCTCATAAGAGAATCAGCCAAAGCGTTGGCCGTGTCCAGAGCCGTCAGACAGGGGATTCCCAAAAGGCTTGCCTTCCGGCGGATCTTCACGCTGTCCCGGGCGGGGTTCCTGCCCCTGGCGGAGGTGGAGATAACATAATTTACCTTTTTGCTTTCAAGCAGCGTAATGGTATTCACGCTGCTTTCGTGTATTTTATCTATGATCTTGACGCTTAAGCCTACTTTTGCCAGCACCATAGCCGTACCGGTGGTGGCGTAAAGTGCAAAGCCCATTTTGGCGAATTTCTTGGCAATTTCGCCGATTTCCGGCTTGTCCTGGTCCCGCACGGTGATGAACACGCCGCCGCCTTTTTTCATGTTGTGCCCCGAAGCGATCAGACCCTTGTACAGGGCTTCTTCCAGATTATTGCCAATGCCAAGCACTTCGCCGGTAGATTTCATCTCCGGTCCCAGGTGGGTGTCCACGTCGGTCAGCTTTTCAAAGGAGAACACCGGCACCTTTACCGCCACATATGGCGAGGGCTTGTAAAGACCCGTGCCAAAACCCAGATTCTTTAACTTTTCGCCCAGACTTACCCGGGTGGCCAAATCGCACATGGGCACGCCGGTAACCTTGCTGATATAGGGTACCGTCCGGGAGGCACGGGGGTTTACTTCGATGACATAGATTTCCCCATCCATGATGATATATTGCAGGTTGGTCAAGCCAATACTGTGGAGTTCCCGGCACAGGGTCTCAGTGGTGGAGACAATTTTGGCGCTCATGTCATCGTCAATATCGGAAGCCGGATACATGGCGATGCTGTCGCCGGAATGGATGCCCGTGCGCTCCACGTGTTCCATAATGCCGGGAATGAGGATATTTTCTCCGTCACAGATGGCGTCGACCTCAATCTCCATGCCGCTTAAATACTTGTCGATCAGCACCGGGTTATCCTGCTTATGGCTTAAAATAATTGCCATGTATTCCTGAATGTCCTCATCGCAGTAAGCAATGATCATATTCTGGCCGCCCAGCACATAAGATGGCCGCATCAGGACAGGGTATCCCAGGTCCCGGGCCGCCGCCAGGGCTTCGGCTTCGGTCATGATAGTGTGGCCTTTGGGACGTTTGATGCCGCTGCGCTCCAGCAGAGTGTCGAATCGTTCCCGGTCCTCGGCCATGTCGATAGTGTCGGCGGAGGAGCCTAAAATCGGAATGTTATGTTCCGCCAGGGTCCTGGTCAGCTTGATGGCGGTCTGCCCGCCAAATGCCACCACCACGCCCAGAGGCTTTTCTATTTTTATGATATCCAAGACATCCTCGGGGGAAAGGGGCTCGAAATACAGCCGGTCACCGGTGTCAAAATCGGTGGAAACGGTTTCCGGGTTGTTGTTGATGATGACCACCTCGTACCCCAGTTCCCGCAGGGACATGACGCAATGCACGCTGGCATAGTCGAACTCGATACCCTGGCCGATGCGTATGGGCCCCGAACCCAGCACGATTACAGTGCCTTTTTTGCCGCGCCCGGCATTTGCCTCTCGGATAAACTCCTCAGCTTCGTCCTCTCCGCCGCTTTCATCGGTGTCGTAGGTGCCGTAGAAATAGGGAGTGTGCGCGGCAAATTCGCCGGCACAGGTGTCCACCATCTTAAAGGTGGGCTGTCGCTTGAACTCTACCCGGCAGCCGGAAAGCCTTGCAATAGCGGAATCGGGATAGCCCAGCTTTTTGCCTCGGATATAAAGTTCTTGCGTCAGTTTTCCCTTTGCCAGTTCCCGCTCGTAAGCGAGCAGGTTCAAAAGCTTTGAGAGGAACCAGCGGTCTATCATGGTCTTTTCGTGCATTTCCTCAACAGAAACGCCCCGCTTCAGCAGTTCATACACGGCGAACAGCCGCTCGTCTGTGGCGTGGACCGCTATGTGCCGCAGGTTTTCCTCTGTCTCGTTCTGAAATTTGGGCAGATTTAAAGTGTCCAGGGAAATCTCCGCGCCCCGCACGGCCTTCATCAGGGCCATTTCAAAGGTATCGGCAATGCTCATCACCTCGCCGGTGGCCTTCATCTGGGTGCCCAGTTCCCGTTTAGCGTACACAAATTTGTCAAAGGGCCACTTTGGAAACTTGACCGCTACATAGTCCAGTGCAGGCTCAAAAGCGGCGTAGGTTTTTCCTGTTACGGCGTTTTTGATTTCATCAAGGTTGTAGCCGATGGCGATTTTTGTAGCCACTTTGGCAATGGGATAGCCTGTGGCTTTCGAGGCCAGTGCCGAAGACCGGGATACCCGGGGGTTTACCTCGATGACGGCGTACTCGAAGGAGGTGGGGTGCAGGGCGAACTGGCAGTTGCAGCCGCCTTCCACTCCCAGTTCATTGATAATCTCTAAGGCCGCGGACCGGAGCATTTGGTACTCCTTGTCCGAAAGGGTCACAGTGGGGGCAATGACAATTGAATCGCCGGTGTGTACACCTACCGGGTCCAGGTTCTCCATAGAGCACACAGTGATGGTGTTGCCCATGTGGTCCCGCATGACTTCGAACTCGATCTCCTTCCAGCCGGCGATGCTCTTTTCCACCAGGACCTGGGTGATGGGCGACAGGGCCAGGCCATTGGCGGCTGTCTCCCGCAGTTCCGCCTGGTTGTTTACAATGCCGCCGCCGGAGCCGCCCAAAGTAAAGGCTGGCCGAATGATCACCGGATAGCCGATTTCCTTTGCAAAATCCTCGGCCTCTTCTACGGTGGTTACGACTTTGGAAGGGATACAGGGCTGGCCGATCTTTTCCATAGTGTCTTTAAACATCTGCCGGTCCTCGGCCTTGTCGATAGTCTCGGGAGAAGCGCCCAAAAGCCGCACATTATGGCTCTTTAAAAAGCCCTCTCTGGCAAGCTGCATGGAAAGGGTAAGGCCAGTCTGGCCCCCAAAGCCGGACAAAATGCTGTCGGGCTTTTCTTTCTCGATAATGCGCTTGACTGTGGTAAGGGTCAGCGGCTCAATATAAATTTTGTCAGCCATAGCTTTGTCGGTCATGATAGTGGCGGGATTGGAGTTTACCAGCACGATTTCAATGCCGTCCTCCCGCAGGGCCCGGCAGGCCTGGGTGCCGGCGTAGTCAAACTCGGCGGCCTGCCCGATGACGATAGGCCCTGAGCCGATGACCAAAACCTTTTTGATATCTCTGTTCAGCGGCATATCAATTCTCCCCCTTTGCGGCATCCATCATCTGCAAAAAATCGTCGAACAGCCAGCCCGTGTCCAACGGGCCGCCGCAGGCTTCGGGGTGGAACTGGGTGGTGAAAGCCCGGCAGTCCAGGTACCGCACACCCTCACAGGTGCCGTCGTTTACGTTTTTCCAAAGCTCTTTGGCGGTATGGCCGTCAATGCTTTCCGACATCACAGCGTACCCGTGGTTCTGGCTGGAGACGTACACTCGACCGGTCTCAAGATTTTTAACCGGCTGGTTTGCCCCCCGGTGGCCGTATTTCAGCTTCTCGGTTCGAAAACCGTGGGCCAGGGCCATCAGCTGGTGACCCAGACAGATACCGAAAATCGGAAGATCTAATTTGCATATTTCCTTTAGATTTTCAATGACCGTAATGTTTTCCGCCGGGTCGCCGGGGCCGTTTGACAGCATGATGCCGTTTACGTCCAGGGCCTTTATCTCACGGGCCGTAGTGCTGAAGGGGCATACCACCACCTGGACGCCCCTGTCGTTTAATTCCCGGACGATGTTCCGTTTCAGCCCAAAGTCCAAAAGGGCCGCCCGCTTTTTATAGCCGCCCACTGGTGAGACGGTATAGGCCCCTTTGGTGGAGACAGCCTCTACCGCGCCTGTGACCCGGTAGCTTTTCAGGGCTTCAAAATTCACATGGTCCGGGTCGCTGGTGATGATGCCGTTCATCACGCCCGCTTCCCGGATGGTTTTTGTCAGGGTCCGGGTATCAATCCCGGAGAGCCCGGTGACACCTTTTTCTTTAAAAAAGGTGTCAAGGTCACCCTCCGAACGGAAATTGGAAGGCGCTTGGCACCACTGCTTTACAATATAGGCCCTGGGGCCGATCATGCTGCTTTCAAAATCACTGGGAATGACCCCGTAATTGCCGATGAGAGGAAAAGTCTGTACTACGATCTGTCCCCAATAGCTGGGGTCGGTCAATGTCTCAAGATAACCCGTCATGCCGGTGGTAAACACCACCTCCGCGATTATCTCGCCATCCGAGCCAAAACGTTCCCCTTTGAACATTTTCCCGTTTTCCAACACAAGATACCCTGTTTTTCCCATAAGATCAGTCCTTTCAGGCAAACCACGAACTAAAAGCAGCGCCAAAAGCCTTTTCGCCGAACTGCCCCCGGACGCCGTGTGCCGGAGTTCCTGACAGTTGCGGGACCCAACAGCTGTCACCGCCCTGCACTCAATACTATATCATACCTGAATCCTGGGAAACAAGCAAGGAAAAAATTTATCGATTTTCCCCGATGGTTTTGGAGCATTCGCCGATTAACCTTCATATTCCCGCAAAATTTCCTGGGCCACGGCCAAGCGGGTGATACGGCGATCCATTGCTTCCTTTTCAATAAATTTATGCGCTTCCTGCTCGGTCAAGCCCCGATACTGCACCAGCAGGCACTTGGCTCTGCATACTGTCCGAACCTCTTCCATTTTCAGGCGCAGTTTGGCGTTTTCGCTTTCCAGGCGCTCTATTCGGTTCCGACAGGCATCCAGCAAAAACAGGGCCTGGTAAAACTGCTCCCGGGAAAAAGGCTTTCCCACAGTCAGCACACCAAAGCCGCTTACCCGGGCGCTCACTTCGTCCAGGACCTCATTTTTTACAGCCAGCAGCACCCCTGTGCCTTCTTCCGCCGCATACTGGGACAGCGACGTGCCGAACTCATCCGGCAAGGGAGCGTTTACAATGACAGCGTCAAAGGAAGAGGACAACAACGCCCGCCGGGCTTCTCCTCCGCTTGCCGCGAATGCCGCGGGCCGATATGCGCTGCCTTCAAGCAAACTCCTCAGAACTGCCTGGCCCTTTTTCGTTCCGGACACCACCAGAACCGTTCGGGAAACGGTACGGTGACCGGTCCCCCTAAACCCGTGGGCTGCCGGCGTAAGCACGTAAAACCTCTCTGGGCAGAATGCCCCTTAAAAAGGTGCTTTCCTTACAAATGGCCCTGGATTCTTCCAGACTTTGGGGCAGGGGAGTCCTGCGGCCTTCCGGCGGGTTTTCCGGCAAAGCAAGGCCCCGCTCCACTCCGTCCGCCCCGGCGTAAAGTAGCAAAGCAAAGGCCAGGTAAGGGTTCGCCATGCCGTCAGGGGAAGAAATTTCAATGCGGCCGCCCGTTTTACGGCGGAGGAGAGAGGCCCGGCCTGTATCGGCCCAGGAGATTTCTCCCGGCGCGCCGAACTGGCCCAGTCTGTCGTAGGACTCGGCAACGGGGTTCAAAAAAGCGGTCAGTTCAGACACGTGTTCCAAAATACCTGCCAAAAAGGCGTCGGCACAGCTTGCCCCGTCCCGCTTGGGCCGCATGGCAATGCGGAACCCGCTGCCGGGCTGCTCCGGAATGGGTTTAGGGGAAAACGCGGCCCACAGGCCGTTCCGAGAGGCCATCATTTTTACCACCGAACGGAATGTGACCACGTTGTCGGCGCATTCCAGGGCCGGCCCCGGCTCGAAGTCGATGCGGTTCTGCCCCGGCCCGCCGATATGGCAGGAACTTAATGGTTCAATGCCCATGTCCTTCAAAGTCAGACAGATGTCCCGACGCACGTCTTCCCCCCGGTCCTCCGGGGCCTCGTCCATAAAGCCGGCTCCGTCAAAAGGCACGTCGAGGGGTTCCCCATCTTCTCCCGTGCGGAACAGGTAAAAATCGTTTTCCGCCCCAAAATTTACATAAATGCGGTGTTCCCTGGCATTTTCTACCGCGTCCCGCAGGATCTTTCGGCTGTCCTGGGCGAACTCCCCTCCGTCCTCGCCGCGAATATCGCAGTAAAATCGGGCCACTCGGCCGTGAGAAGGCCGCCAGGGCAGCACCGTGATGGTGGAAGTGTCCGGGAACAGGAAAATTTCACTGTCGCCGGGCTTATAAAAGCCGTCGATACGGGAAGCATCTACGGCAATGCCCTCTTCCACCGCTTTTGGCAGTAAAGACGGCAGCACAGAAATAATCTTCTGCCTCCCGAACACATCGCAGAAAGCGAACTTGACAAATTTTACATCGTTATCCTGGATAAATTCCTCAATATCGGAATAGTGGTGTTTCATGGTTCCTCCGTCAATTGTTTACATAAAGTTGTTTATATGGATTTTTGGTATTGGGCGAGAGTACGTAGTAATGGGAGGCCAGCAGCGTTTTCTGGTCAGCGCCAAAAGACTGGCAGTACCGGTCCACCAAAGGGGCGATAATCTCTTTATCTTTCTCTCCGGCTTCTCCCACAGTAATCTGGGCGGGCAGGTCGGGGGGCAGGTGGGTAGTGCGAAGATAAATTTTCCCGCCGTGCATGCCGGTACCGCAGAAATTTCCCACAGGGGATCTGTCCTCTTCTCCGATTCCAAGCACCAGAATGACTCCTCCGGCCTGGTATTCCCCCAGAAAGCTGCCGCATCGGCCGCCGATGACGATTCTGGGGATTTTTTTCTTGTATTCTTTCATATGAATGCCGCAGCGATACCCCGCGTCCCGCTCCACGAAAATGGACCCGCCCCGCATGGCATAGCCCGTTGCGTCGCCGGAACTGCCGTGAATGACGATCTCCCCGGAGTTCATGGTATCGCCGGTGGCGTCCTGAGCATTGCAGAACACCTCGATCTTCCCGCCGTCCAGATAAGCCCCCAGGGCGTTCCCGGGTACTTGATAAAGCTCGATTTTCCCCTCAGAGGCCCCGCAGCCGATATATCTCTGGCCCAAAGCAAATGTTGCCGCTCTCATAAATTTTCTCCCATCGCAGTTACTTTTTTCCAAACAGTTCCCGTCGCCTTTCAGCGGAAAAGGCCATAAACTGGGGCTTTTCCCTTAAAAGCGCAAAATTCACCGTGGAGAGGGGCGTTTTTTCCCGCATCAGGGCGGTGTATACCCCGGCGCTTTCCAAACAATCCCCAATCAGAATAAAGCCCTTCAAAAGCCCATCCGCTACAAAAAACGCCTTGTAGGTCACCGGTGTTTCCTCCACAAATTTTTCTCCCCGGTAAGAGCCTGCTGTAATCATGTGCAGGCCGAAAAAACCGATTGCGTTCATGGGAGCCGCTTTGTCAAAGACCGTTTTTTCCCCGGCCATGTTTTTCCCGGCGCATTCCCCCTGCAGGTAGGCGTTGGGCAGCAGGGCCAGGACCCGATCCTGCCCGCTGGTGATGTCATGGCTTTTACAGCAGTCTCCGGCGGCGTACACGTCCGGCAGAGAGGTACGCCCACTGTCGTCGGCGAACACACCCCGATCCGCTTTTCCCCCGGCGGCCTTTACAAGACTGTCGTTGGGCCGCACCCCTACGGCCAGCACCAAAACGTCAAAGTCCACTGCCTTGCCGCTTTTCAAAACAGCCCGGTTCCCTTTGAACCTCACGGCACTGTCGTTTAAGAAAAAACACAGGCCCCGGGCCTCCAGATGGCTCTGCACCCGGCGGGAACCATCCTCGTCCAGAATACTGGGCAGAACCCGGTCCGCCAAATCTACCACCTGGATGGACTTAACCCGATTTGAGATGCCTTCGGCGCACTTTAAACCGATAAGTCCCGCCCCGATGATGAGCACTCTGCTCTGGGGCGTTAAAGCGCTTTCCAGTGCGCTGGCATCATCCAGAGAGAGAAACGTAAATTTTTTCCCCACCGTGTCAAGCCCCTCCATTGGCGGCACAAAAGGTACCGAACCGGCAGCCACCAGCAGCCGGTCATATGGAAGTTTCTCCCCGGTATCCAGTTCCACTTCCTTTTTCTCAGGGCGAATGGCGGTGACTGTTACCCCCAGCCTGGTCTGGCACCGGTTGTCCCGGTAAAAGCTTTCGGGACGGTACTTCATGTGTTTTAAATCGGTCTTTCCCTCCAATAGATAGGAGATCAGGGGACGGGAGTAAACGTGGTACTTTTCAGAAGAGATCATGGTGATGGGCCCCTCCCGGTCCACGGAACGGATGCCTTCTACGCAGCCTACCGCCGCGGCGGAATTGCCGATGATAACGTATTTCATTCCCCCGCCTCCTCATAGATGATGGCCCGGTTGGGGCAGCCCGCCACGCAGGCCGGCTCTCCGCAGGCGTTTTCCAGGCACAGTTCGCATTTTTGCATGGGACCTTCCGGCGAGGGGCGCACCGCCCCGTATGGGCACACCATCACGCAGGTAAAGCAGGAAACGCACTTATCCTTGTCAATTTTTACCACGCCGTCTTTCTTTGAAATGGCCCCGGCGATACAGCTTTTCATACAGATTGCGTCTTCACAGTGACGGCAGGACACGGCAAAGTTCACCCTGTCACCCTCTTCAATGTGAATGCGTGGGGAAATATCCTTTCCCTTCAGCGCTTTTGCCATGTCATCCATGCCGGAGTTGGCAAATGCGCAATTATACTCGCACAAATGGCACCCCAGACACCATTTTTCTTCTACATAAACCCGTTTCACAGTTTCGCCTCCTCACTCGCCCGCGTGCTTGATGCCCAAAATGCGCAGTTCCGTTTCGTTTAGGCCCACGCCCCGCAGCATCAGCCGGTTGCCCCGCAGAGCTTCGATGGAATTGATTCCCATGCCGCCCATCATTTCTTTGATCTCATGGGTCCAGGCGGTCACCAGGTTTACAAGCCTTTCGCTGCCTACCTCCGGGTTCAGGCGCTTGACCAGTTCGGGCTGTTGGGTGGCAATGCCCCAGTTGCATTTGCCGCTGTGGCAGGTCCTGCACAGATGGCACCCCAGAGCCAGCAAGGCGGCGGTGGCGATATACACTGCGTCGGCGCCCAGCAAAATGGCCTTTAAAACGTCGGAGCTGGAACGGATGGAGCCGCCTACTACCAGAGACACGTCGTTTCGGATCCCCTCGTCCCGCAGCCGCTGGTCCACAGATGCAAGAGCCAATTCGATGGGAATTCCCACATTGTCCCGGATGCGGGTGGGAGCCGCCCCGGTGCCGCCGCGAAAGCCGTCAATGGCGATGATGTCGGCGCCGCTGCGGGCAATGCCAGAGGCAATGGCCGCTACGTTGTGTACGGCCGCAATCTTTACGATAACGGGCTTTTCGTAATGGGTGGCCTCTTTCAGTGAGAACACCAGCTGCCGCAGGTCCTCTATGGAGTAGATGTCGTGATGAGGCGCGGGAGAAATGGCGTCGGACCCCTCGGGGATCATGCGGGTGGCGGAAACGTCTCCCACGATCTTGGCGCCGGGCAGGTGGCCGCCGATACCCGGTTTCGCCCCCTGGCCCATTTTGATTTCGATAGCCGCTCCGGCACTGAGATAACTTTTATGTACCCCAAACCGGCCCGAGGCCACCTGAACTATGGTGTGGGGGCCGTACTGGTAAAAGTCCTTGTGCAGACCGCCCTCGCCGGTGTTATAATAGGTGCCCAGGGCCGTTGCGGCCCTGGCAAGGCTTTCGTGGGCGTTGTAGCTGATGGACCCATAACTCATGGCGGAAAACATAATGGGTGTGGAAAGTTCCAGTTGGGGCGGAAGCTCCGGCACAATATTTCCATCCTTGTCCCGTAGGATCCGGTCAGGCTTTTTGCCCAGAAAGGTCTTGGTCTCCATTGGCTCCCGCAAGGGGTCGATGGAGGGGTTTGTCACCTGTGAGGCGTTGATGAGCATCTTGTCCCAGTATACCGGGTATTCCTTTGGGTTCCCCATCGAGGACAGCAGCACGCCGCCGCTTTCCGCCTGTCGGTACACCTCTTTTATGGCGTCGCCGGACCAGTTGCCATTTTCTTTAAAGGTGTGGTCGGTTTTTACAATTTTCAGAGCCCTTGTGGGGCACAGGGTAACGCACCTGTGGCAGTTGACGCACTTGCTTTCGTCAGAAACCATTTTTTGCAGGTCTTTGTCATATCTGTGTACTTCGTTGGCGCATTGGCGTTCACACACCCGGCAGGCAATACAACGGTCCGGATTTCTGACCACCTCATAGTCTGGATAAATATATGTGATCGGCATAGTATTCAGCCCTCGTCTTTCCTTGTCCTGTCCAGCGTGTATACAACCGGTTGCCCCCCCAGCGGGGACCGGCAGATGTCCAGTTCGGGCTCTACGACCCGAATGGCCGATTCCTCGCTGGCGATATACACGTCGTTTCCCTTTTCTCCTACTATCATTGACCGCAGCTTCAGCCGGTCGTTTAGGGCCATAATGCCACCGGTAAAGCCCACCAGAATGGAGAATGGCCCGGTGATGAGCATACCGGAAAAGGCGTTCCGCAAATAGGTGAGCCGCTTTTTTTCCGCCTCATCCTTTCTGGCAATTGTGGACCAGAAAGGGGCGGCGATCACGCTGGCGGTCTCTTCATAAGAAAGCCCCCTGCGCCGCACCAGGTAGTCAATGATATAGGTAATTACCTCTGTATCTGTCAGCAGGTCGCAGTGATAGCCGTACATTTCAATGACCCGGCGGTTAGCGTCGTAAGACGAGATTTCCCCGTTATGCACAACTGTGCGGTCCAAAAGGGCGAAAGGATGGGCCCCGCCCCACCAGCCGGGGGTGTTGGTGGGATACCTGCCGTGGGCGGTCCAGCAGTAGGCCTTATAGTCCTCCAGCCTGTAAAATTCCCCCACGTCCTCGGGGTAGCCCACCGCTTTGAAAACGCCCATATCCTTGCCGCTGGAAAAGATATACGCGCCATCAATGTGGGAATTTACCCGAATCACGCACCGGGACACAAAAGTGTCCGGGTCCAGCTGGCTTTCGGAAAGCTTGGTGTGCAAAGGTTCTACAAAATACCGCCAGATCAGCGGCTCGTCCTTGATTTTTGGAGTTTTCCGGGTGGGAATTTTTGACATGTCCACCATGTCGAAATGCTCATCAAGGAATTCCTCACATTCTTCCTTGCTCCTTTTTCCGTCGTAAAAGATGTGCAGAGCGTACACATCCTTGTATTCGGGATAAATCCCGTAGGCGGCGAAGCCGCCGCCGAGGCCGTTGGAGCGATCATGCATCAGTGCAATGGAACGGACGATATCCTCTCCGTTTCGCCGTCTCCCGTCTCTGGAAAAGATGGCGGACACCGCGCAGCCTGAAGGGATCCTTACGCCGTTTTGCCCTTCCCTGGTTTCTTCCAGTCCATTCATCCGGACGCCTCCTTGCCATGCCATAAATTTTCCCCATATGTCATACATATCGTAAAACAGAAAAACGCCTGTTTCCCCCGGCAAATACCGGTGAACCAGACGCCGTTGTCTTCTCAAGATTATAGCGCGGCCTTTTCCCTTTGTCAATGGGGTTTGAATAAAATTGAGAATGAAATTTCATTTTTCACAAAATTAGAAAATTTTAAGTGCTAAAAAAGAATTCATTTTGCAATTCAAAACTGTGCATCTTGCAGAATCTAAAGAATTTGAAAAAAATTTATTGACAAACGCGTCTTTGTGGGCTACAATAATGCCCGTACTGGCAAAGGCGCTGAAGGGACTCCCCTCGGCGCCTTTGTCCTTAACAGTTAAATGGTACCGCCCCGCGAGAAGAAAGCGGGTGCGTACCCAAAGTCCGGCTCGCCGCTGAGGTTTTAAACCGGCACGGCTATCTTATGGTAAGGAAAGAGTGGTTTGTTTATGGGAACTTGTTCAGAAAAACGAAAGACCGTCCCCGAGTTGTTTGGCAGCGCGGTTTTTAACGACGATGTTATGCAGGAGCGTCTGCCAAAAGATGTGTACAAATCCTTGCGCAAGACTATTGATGAAGGTTCCGACCTGGACCTTACTATGGCAAATGCTGTGGCCAGCGCCATGAAGGACTGGGCAGTGGAATTAGGAGCCACCCACTACACCCATTGGTTTCAGCCTTTAAACGGTATTACCGCCGAGAAGCATGACAGCTTTATATCTCCCACCTCCGACGGCCGGGTCATTATGCAGTTTTCCGGCAAGGAACTGGTAAAGGGCGAGCCCGACGCCTCTTCCTTTCCTTCAGGCGGTTTGCGGGCCACTTTTGAAGCCAGGGGCTATACCGCTTGGGACCCTACCTCTTACGCTTTTGTCAAGGGTGATTCCCTGTATATTCCCACAGCTTTCTGTTCTTATTCCGGCGAAGTGCTGGATAAGAAAACACCGTTGCTCCGTTCTATGGAGGACCTGAACCGCCAGGCCTTGCGTATTCTGCGGCTGTTCGGCGACACCGCCACCAAACGGGTGGTCACCACTGTGGGCCCCGAGCAGGAATACTTTCTCATTGACAAGAAGCTTTACGACCAGCGGCCTGACCTGATCTTCTGCGGAAGGACGCTGTTTGGGGCAAAAGCTCCTAAGGGGCAGGAACTGGAGGACCACTACTTTGGGGCCATTAAACCCCGCATTGCCGCCTTTATGAAGGAACTGGACGAGGAGCTTTGGAAACTGGGTATTTTGGCCAAGACAAAACACAACGAGGTGGCACCGGCCCAGCATGAACTGGCTCCCATCTTTACCACCACCAATATTGCTACCGACCACAATCAGCTCACTATGGAAACCATGAAGAATGTGGCAGCCCGTCACGGCCTGGTGTGCCTGCTGCACGAAAAGCCTTTTGCCGGCGTCAACGGCAGCGGAAAGCACAACAACTGGTCCCTTTCCACCGACGGCGGCAGGAACCTGCTGGACCCCGGCAAAAGCCCGGCGGAAAATTCGCAATTTCTGCTGTTCCTGGCGGCGGTTATCAAGGGTGTGGATGAATACCAGGATCTTCTGCGTATCTCAGTGGCTTCCGCAGGGAACGACCACAGGCTGGGAGCTAACG
>CAZGLW010000033.1:0-18454 GCA_964525985.1 uncultured Acutalibacter sp.
CGCTTTTTGGATTTACGCTTACCGCAATGTTTTGGGGGCTACGCCCACAAAACTTGCTAATTTGAAGAAGCAGCGCTTCTTCAAATTTTATGCATAGAATCAAAAATTTTCTCATGCATTACGTGAATCTTCAAATTCTGCTTTTCCCCAAGCTTGTTGAATTCCTCAGACAGTTCCGCTACGCCGACGGTAGATTGGGAGATGTCCACCAGCATGACCATCACGAACATATCCTGCAAAATAGACTGGGTCACTTCCAATACGTTTACGCTTTTCTGAGCGCATACAGCCGACACAGTAGCCAGAATGCCCACCATGTCCTTTCCCACCACGGTAATGACTGCTTTTTCGGATGTCTTTTCCATATGCGGTTCCACCTTTTTTGTTTTTTCTGATAATCAGCCTTTTGTTTTATTATGGAACACCCGTTTCTTTCTGTCAAGTTATTCTTCCCTTTTTTCTGCTTTTGTGGTAAAATGACTGCAAGCGGCCATAAATGATTGCGGGGCAATCATTAGAGAGAACCGCTCGGACGCAAAGCGTCCGCCTTTTGGCTCTGCCAAAAGTACCGCGTTTCTCCCGCTTGGAAAAATGATTGCGAAGCAATCATTACCGAGAACCGCTCGGACGCAAAGCGTCCGCCTTTTGGCTCTGCCAAAAGTACCGCATCAAGAAAGGACCCTTATGAAACATCATTTTGCCAGTGATTGCCATACCCATTCCACCTGTTCTTTTGATGGGCGCTCTTCTATGGATGCCATGTGCCGCCGGGCGGAAGAACTGGGGCTTTTCTATTACGCGGTAAGCGATCACTGCGAGTGCAACAAATATGAAGAGGCGCAGGGCCACCCCACAGGCTACCGCCAGGTGGCGGAAAAGGCCTGGGAGCAGATGGATGTCTGCCATGCGAAGTTCCCCGGTCTGCGGCTTTTAAAGGGTATCGAGCTGGGCCAGCCCATGCAGGACCTTTCTGCCGCGGAAGACGCTTTAAACGGGCGCGGCTACGATTTTGTCATCGGCTCCCTTCACAATATTCGGGGGGAAAAGGACTTTTACTATTTGGGGGAACACGGGCTGCCGCCGGAGCGCTGGGGCGGGATGTTCCGGCGGTACTTTTCGGAAATACTTGAAATGATTGACTGGGGAAAGTTTGATTCCCTGGCCCATGTTACTTACCCCTTGCGTTATCTCTCCGCGCCGGGGGAGGCCCCCAGCTTTGCCCCTTATTGGGAGGAACTGTCAGAGGTGCTGGAGGCCCTGGTAAAGGCGGACAAAGCCCTGGAGATGAACACTTCCCGGCTTTTAAGGCCCGGCGCTCCCAAGCTGCCGGACCTGGAGGTTTTCACCAGGTTTCGGGAACTGGGCGGCAGGCTGGTCACCCTGGGCTCTGACGCCCACTGTACCGAGGATCTGGCCCTGGGTATCGACCGGGGTATGGACATTTTAAGGCAGGCGGGCTTTACGGAGTTCGCGGTGTACCGGCGGCGGGAGCCCGTCTTGCTGCCGCTGGAATAAGAAGGGAACTACCTTGAGAAAGGGAGAAGCTTATGAGCACCCTCCATATGGAACTGAAAAAAGTGGTGGACGACAGCTATGACATCGAAATTGGCTTTCACCTGGCGGAGCGGCTGGTAAAAGACTTGCAAAACGGCCTGATGGGCGGACGTAAAAAGCTTGCCGTGATCACTGACAGCGTGGTAAGGGACCTGTACGCCGAACCCATAAGCGCCCTGCTGAACCGGGCGGGTTTTCAGGCGGAGATGTTCGTTTTTGAAGCGGGAGAGGCACAAAAGACCCGCAAAACTAAGGAAGAATTGGAAGACGCCATGCTGGAGAAGGGGTACCGCCGTGACTGCGGCATTGTGGCCGTAGGCGGCGGGGTTGTAACCGATCTGGCCGGCTTTTTGGCAGGCACCTTTGCAAGGGGCGTGCCTTTTGTCAATTACGCAACCACCCTGCTGGCTGCCGCCGACGCTTCGGTAGGGGGAAAAACAGCGGTAGATACCCCCCTGGCCACAAACCTGATCGGGCTTTTTAACCAGCCGGAAAAGGTATATCTGGATCTGGCCGCCTGGCGGACTCTGCCCCCCAGACAGGTTTCCAGCGGCCTGGCTGAGACCATTAAGCATGCCTGTTTTGCCCACCCGGGCTTTTTTGAATATTTGGAGGAGCATATGCCGCAGGCCCTGCGCCTGGAGGAGGACGTCTGCGTCCATATTGCGGAGGAAAACTGCAAAATCAAATACGAGATCGTTATGAAAGACGAGCGGGAAAGCGGCCTGCGGGAGGTCTTGAACCTGGGCCACACTGTAGGCCGTGCCATTGAGACTTTAAGCGGCTACCGCCTTCTTCACGGCGAGGCTGTGTCCATCGGTCTGACGGCGGAGGCCGATCTGGCCTGCCGGATGTGCTGTTTGACAGGGGAAGAACGGAACCGGGTGGTAAAGCTGCTGGAGCAGGCGGGACTGCCCACGACTATCCCTGACTACATTGACCGGGAGGCCCTGGTGCGGAAGCTGTATACCGACAAAAAGGTGCGGGACGGGAACCTCAGGTTTGTTCTGCAAAAGGGGATAGGCGGCGCGATGGAATTTGCACCTGGGATATACTCTACCCCAATTGCGGAAGAGACGGCTAGGGAAATTATTTTTCAGCTTTAAAAAATAAGAAGCTTAAAAAAAGAAAGGCAGGTAATCCAATATGGCAATGGAACAGGTTTTGGAGCTTTTGCAGGACGAGGCAAAGCTTACCCCCTCTCAGTTGGCCGTAATGCTGGGGGAAAAGGAGGAGGATGTGACCCAGGCCATCCGCCGGTACGAGAAGGATGGGATCATCAACGGTTACCATGCCCTGGTGAACTGGGAAAAGACCGATGTCCACAGGGCCACAGCCCTGATCGAACTGCGGGTCACGCCTCAGAAAGACACTGGTTTTGACGAGATTGCGGGTCGGGTGATGAATTTCCCGGAGGTGGAAAGCGTATATCTCATGTCAGGCGGTTACGACCTGGCGGTGACTGTCACGGGCAGGACCATGTCGGACATTGCCATGTTCGTTTCCCGCAGGCTGGCCACAATAGATGGAGTCCTGTCCACAGCCACCCATTTTGTGCTGACCAAATATAAGGACGGCGGGGTCATTTTCAGAACTGATTATGAAGAGATCGACGAGAGGGGGAGCAATCTTTGTGATTGATTACCAGTCTCTCGTCAACACCCGTGCAAAGCGGATCAAGCCCTCAGGGATTCGGAAATTTTTCGATATTGCCAACGAGATGGAAGATGTGATTTCTCTCTCTGTGGGCGAGCCGGATTTCCACACTCCCTGGCACATCCGCGAGGCGGGCATAGAATCGCTGGAAAAGGGCCGCACCCGCTACACCCCGAACCGGGGCTTTTTGCAGCTCCGGCAGGAGATTTCCCGGTTTATCGGCCGCCATTATGGCGTGGAATATGATCCCGATTCGGAGATTTTGGTAACTGTGGGCGGCAGCGAAGCTATTGATCTGTGTGTGCGCAGTCTGGTGAACCCCGGGGATGAGGTGCTTATTCCCGAGCCCAGTTTTGTGTGTTATGTGCCCATTACTGAAATGGCCGGAGGCGTGCCGGTGATTGTTGAGACGAGGGCCGAAGATGGGTTCCGGCTGACGGCGGAAGAACTGGAGGGGAAGATCACCGAAAAGACAAAGCTTTTGGTCCTGCCCTTTCCCAATAATCCCACGGGAGCTGTTATGCGCAGAAAGGATCTGGAAGCGGTGGCCCGTGTGGTGGAACGTCACAATCTGCTGGTGCTCTCTGATGAGATTTACGCCTCTCTCACATACGGCGGGGCACCCCATGTTTCCTTTTCCTCTTTGCCCGGTATGCGGGAACGCACCGTCCTGGTCAATGGTTTTTCCAAGTCCCACTCTATGACCGGCTGGCGCCTGGGATATGCCGCCGGGCCCGAAGAGATTGTCGGCCTGATGACAAAGCTGCACCAGTACGCCATTATGAGCGCCCCTACAACCAGCCAGTACGCGGCCATTGAGGCCATGAAAAACGGGGACGAGGACATAGAATATATGCGTTCCCAGTATGACATGCGCCGCAGGCTGATTGTGGACGGTTTGAACAGCATGGGGCTGAAGTGCTTTGAACCCGAGGGAGCCTTTTATGTGTTTCCATCGGTCAGGTCCACGGGCCTTACTTCCCAGGAATTCTGCGAAAAACTTATTTACTCCCATCGGGTTGCGGTCATACCCGGCGACGCTTTCGGCGCTTCGGGCGAGGGTTTCGTCCGCATTTCCTACTCCTATTCAGTCAAGCATATTACCGAAGCTTTGGAACGAATAGGAGCCTTTTTGAACGGACTGTGAGGGAGCGGGTATGGGCGGCCCGGTGCCTCGATTACCGGGAGGACGAGTTGGAAAGGCTGGCGGACCAGGTTTTTCGTGAATTTTGTGTTTACGACCAGCTAAAACCTGGTATGACCGTGGTTCTAAAACCCAATCTTGTATTGCGTTCCAGGCCGGAAGAGGCCGCGGTGACTCACCCCGCTTTGACGGCGGCTGTGGGAGACTGTGTGAAGAAAACGGGGGCCAGGGTGCTGATCGCCGAAAGTCCGGGCGGGCCATACACACCCGGATTGATGCGGTCGAATTTCAAAGCCTGCGGTTATACGGACATGGCCGAGGCCAGGGGATTTTCTCTGTATACCGACTGCAAGAGCCGGGAGGTCCCCCTGCCGGAAGGGGTCCGGTGCAGGCGTCTGTCTGTGGCCGAGCCCTTTTTAGACGCCGACTACCTCATCGACCTGGCAAAGTGGAAAACCCACGGAATGCTGGGATTTTCCGGGGCGGTGAAGAACCTGTTCGGCGCAGTGCCGGGCTTACAAAAGCCCGAACTCCACTGCCGGTTCCCGGACAAAGAGGATTTTTCCCAGATGCTGGTGGACCTGTGCGCCTTTTTACAGCCGGATCTGTCCTTTTTGGACGGGATCTGGGCTATGGAAGGAGACGGCCCCACCGGCGGTTCCCGCCGGGACCTGGGTCTGCTGGCCGCTTCGAAAAATCCCTGGGCTCTGGATGTATACGCCGCGTCACAGGTGGGCATTGCCCCCGAAAGCGTGGCCTATCTTCGGGATGGAGCGGTCCGGGGTTTTGGGCCATCCGGGGTGGAGGAACTGGAACTGTTGGGAGACGCGGGGAAAATCGCCCGCGTAAAGGATTTCAAAAAGGCCAAAGCCTCCAGCACGGATTTTATTGACCGTCTGCCGAAATTTCTGCGGCCCGCAGCCAAAAAGCTGGCCACGCCTTACCCGAAAATCGACAGAGCGGGCTGCGTTGGCTGCGGCAAATGCGCCGAAAGCTGCCCTCAGCGCACCATTACTGTGCGGGACGGCAAGGCAAGTATCAATTACGGAAATTGTATCCGCTGTTTTTGCTGCCACGAGATGTGCCCCATGCATGTAATCGGCGTCAAGCGGTGGAACGTGTTCCGCTTTTAGAGACGTGGAGATGAACATGAAACTGAAAGCTTACGCCAAGATCAATCTTACTCTGGATGTGACCGGAAAGAGGGAGGACGGCTTTCACACGCTGGATACGGTAATGCAGAGCATCTCTCTCTGCGACGATGTGGAGATCGTGGGGACGGAGGATCCCGGCGTGCGTTTGCGGTGCAGCGAGGAATACCTGCCTGTTGACTTAAAAAATACCGCTTACCGGGCGGCTCGGGAATTTTTCCGGCACTGCGGGCTGTTGAACCGGGGTGTTGTCATTTCTTTGGAAAAAAGGATCCCCGGCAGGGCCGGCATGGGCGGCGGCAGCGCCGACGCCGCAGCGGTTCTGCGGGGATTAAATCAGATGTATGGTGCCGGCCTGACGGTGGATGAACTTGCCGGTCTTGGGGCTCAGGTAGGGGCGGACGTGCCCTTTTGTGTACGGGGAGGCACCTGCCGCTGCGGCGGCGCGGGAGAAAAAATTACCCCCGTTGCCCCTTTGCCGGATTGTTTTCTCACCATCTGCAAGCCTCCCGCGGGGATGAGTACCCCGCGGGCTTACGCTTTGCTGGACCAGTACCCCCAGTCCCGGTTCAGGGCTACCCCTAAAATGGTGCAGGCGTTGGAACAGGGTGACCTGCGGCTGATTGGCAAACGCCTGTCCAACCGATTCGACGAAACCATGCGGCTGATGCAGGTGCGCGAGATCAAAAAGACTATGCTGGCCGCAGGTGCTTTCGGCGCCATGATGACCGGGAGCGGTTCGGCGGTATACGGTATTTTCGATACGGAACAGAAAGCGAAAAACTGCGCTGTCCTGCTGGAGGGGAAGGGCGAGATCTTTTTGGCCAGGCCCTGCGCCGGGATATAAGCTTGGCCCGCCGGGGGCCGGCGCCGCTCGGCACATGGCTTTGGAGTGCGGTGCGTTTTATTTATGTCAGATGCTGTAAGGGCCGCGTTCAATCAACCAAATGGCATGCTACAAAATGCTTCGGGCGGACCTCTTTCAGCACGGGTTTGGACTGCCTGCACATATCGCATGCCACAGGGCAGCGGCCCGCGAAGCTGCATCCGGGAGGCGTGTTGATTGGGCTGGGTACATCTCCCGAGAGAATCTGCCGCTTTTTGGCGGCCTCCGAGTTCGGATCCGGTATCGGTACAGCGGACAGCAGCGCCTTTGAGTATGGGTGCAGTGTCTCAGTGTAGAGATCATCAGAGGACGCCAGTTCCACCAGATTGCCCAGATACATCACTGCGATACGGTCGGAGATGTATTTGACGATGTTAAGATCGTGGGCAATGAACAGAAAAGTGAGATTCAGCTTTTTCTGAAGGTCGTGGAGCAGGTTAATAATCTGGGACTGGATTGAGACGTCCAGAGCGGAAATGGGCTCGTCGCAGACAAGAAACTCGGGTTCAATGGCCAGCGCGCGGGCGATGCCGATACGCTGGCGCTGGCCGCCGGAGAATTCGTGGGGGAACCGGTTCGCGTGTTCACGGTTCAGCCCGACGGTCTCCAGGAGTTCGTATACGCGCTCCTGGCGCTTTTTTGCGTCGTACATGTTGTGGATAAGCATACCTTCCTCTATGATGGAAGCAACCGTCATACGGGGATCCAGGGACGCGTAGGGGTCCTGGAAGATGATCTGGGCCTTTTTGGCATATTTGAAACGGGTCTTGGTTTTGCTGGTGTCAAGCTCCTCGCCGTTATAGGTAAGCTTTCCGGAGGTCACCGGGTAGATACCCATTGCGACCCGCCCCAACGTGGACTTGCCGCAGCCGGACTCGCCCACAAGGCCCATAGTCTCGCCTTTGTTTATGAACAGAGACACATGATCCACGGCTTTCAGCGTTCCGCCGGAGACCTTAAAGTATTTACAAACGTCGTCTAAAACCACCAGTTTTTCTTTATCGCTCATTTGGATCGCCCCTTTCCTCTGCGTCCGGGCAGTCAGGGTGTAGCAGCCAGCAGGACGCCTCGTGGCCCTCGCCGATGGTGAAGACAGGCGGCTGTTCATCCTGACAGATCCGCATACAGTGCTTACAGCGTGCAGCAAAGCCGCAGCCTTTAGGCGGTGACAGCAGGTCCGGAGGAGCGCCGGGAATGGATACCAGCCGCTCTTCCTTCGCAGTATTTGCGGAAGGCAGGCTCTTCAGCAGTGCCCCAGTGTACGGATGTCCACTTCTGTAAAAGATATCCTCGCAGGTGCCGGTCTCCACTACCTTGCCCGCATACATGACGGCGACCCGGTCCGCCATTGAGGCAACCACGCCCAAGTCATGGGTTATGAGTATAATGGCGGTGTTGGTCTCGTCCTTCAATTTGGCCAGCAGGTCCATTATCTGGGCCTGTATGGTTACGTCCAGAGCGGTGGTGGGCTCGTCGGCGATGAGGAGTTTCGGGTTGCAGGAGAGAGCCATAGCTATCATAGCCCTCTGACGCATACCGCCGGAAAACTCATGGGGATACTGTTTTGCGCGTTCTTCGGCGTTTGGGATGTTGACCATCTTCAGGTACTTGACGGCTTCCGCCTTTGCCTCCGCCCCGGAGAGCCCCCGGTGATGCTTAATGGCTTCCACTATCTGCGCGCCCACACGCTTTGTGGGGTTCAGGCAGGTCATGGGGTCCTGGAAGATCATAGAGACCTCCTTGCCTCGAATATCCTGCATCTCCTTTTCGGATGCCGCCACGATGTCATGGTCGCCAAGCTGCACCGAGCCCTCCTTGATTCGGGCGGGGGGCATGGGGTTCAGCTTCATGATGGTTTGGGCCGAAACGGACTTGCCGCAGCCGGATTCGCCCACTATTGCCAGCACCTCCCCCTCATCCAGAGAGAAGGTGACGCCCCGGACTGCCTGTACCTCTCCGGCATATGTGTCGAATGAAACGTACAGGTTCTGTACATCTAAAACTTTTGCCATTTGCTCTACCTCCTCAGCTTCGGATCGAAGGCATCGCGCAGACCATCACCCAGCAGGTTGAAAGAAAGCATCGTAATGCTGATGAACATGGCTGGGATGATGAGTTGGTACGGATAGACCATAAAGTGCGCCTGGCCCTCCTGGGCCAGGACCCCCCATGAGGTCTGCGGTATCGGGACCCCAAGCCCCAGATAGGAGAGGAACGCTTCGGAGAAGATGGCGCTGGGGATGGCCATAGTAATGTTGACGATGATAACAGACAGCGCATTGGGTATCAGGTGGCGGGCGATGACACGGGTCCTTTTGGCGCCCATAGACTCCGCCGCTACAATGAATTCCTGGCTCTTCAGTTGGAGTATCTGGCCGCGCACAAGTCTTGCCATGCCGGTCCATGAGGTAACGCCGAAAGCTACTATCAGTGTGCCGATACCCCGGGGCATTACCATCATCAGCAGGATGACTATGATAAGGTACGGGATGCCGTTGATTATCTCGACGATGCGCATCATGATGTTGTCAACCGTGCCGCCGATGTACCCGGATATGCCGCCGTATACCATGCCAATGAGCAGATTGACTGCCACTGCCGCAAAAGCTATGATTATGGACACGCGTCCGCCCTCAAAGGACCGGGTGAACAGGTCCCGGCCAAGACTGTCAGTGCCGAAGATGTGTATCTGGCCTTCATGGCCCTCCATAGTGCAGACAGTCAGCGGAGGAGAGTTCTTCTCAGGCGTGTGCTGCTCGCGGCTCTCAAATGGCATAAAGAACGGCACAAGGATACAACTCAGTATAATAATACAGATAAGGAAGAAACAGACCACCGCCACCTTGTTCTTGCTCAGACGGTTTACGGCGTCCCGCCAGTAGGTTATGCTCGGACGGGACACGCCCTCGCGGTTCTTGGGATCAGGGCCTATCCACGAAAAACGGCTTTTCTCTATATTGCCCATAGTTCAGCCCTCCAGTTTCACACGCGGGTCGATAATGCAATACGCAATATCCACCAGCAGGTTCATGAGAATCAGGAATGCGCCGTAGAAGATGGTGGTCCCCGATATCATGGTGTAGTCCAAAGACTGCACGCTTTGGACGAAGTAACGCCCCAGGCCCGGCACGGAGAAGATGTTCTCCACCACAAAGCCGCCTGTCAGCAGCCCGGCTATGGTGGGGCCAAGCACCGTCACAACAGGCGTCAACGCGTTGCGCAGAGCGTGCCGGCTGATGATGGAGGTCTGGGACAGGCCTTTGGCGCGCGCGGTCTTGATGTAGTCGGAGCCCAGCACGTCCAGCATACTGGTGCGGGTCAGACGCGAGAGGGACGCCAGCGACCCCAGCCCCAGCGCCAGCGGCGGCAATATCTCCTGGTTCAGATCCCCCCAGCCGCTTATGGCGAACACCCGTACACCGGTGGCCTGGAAAAGCTTAAGCCCCAAAAAGTGCTGCATCAAGGACGCCATAACAAAGGAAGGAACCGATACGCCTACTATTGCTATGAACATTGCCAGTGAGTCCAGGGCCTTGCCCCGGTTAAGGGCTGCCACCGTGCCGATAACCACGCCGCCAAACAGTGCGAAGATCACTGCCCGTATACCCAGGTCAGCCGACACAGCGAAAGACTCGCCTATCAGGCGCGAGACCGGGCGTTCATAGGCCAGGGAGGTACCAAGGTCCCCTCTGAGGACGTTGCCCAGGTATATGAAATACTGCTGCCAGACCGGCTTGTCCAGTCCGTACTTTGCCTTCATGTTTTCCATGATGGCAGGGGATATGGCTTTCTCCCCTGTGAACGGATCGCCGGGCAGCAGCTGCATCAGAAAGAATGTCAGGCTGACGAGTACAAGGAGCGTTATCAGGGAGTACAGTACCCTTTTCAGTATGTACTTCGCCATAGCCATAAGACTGCCCCCTTTCATAAATTTTCAGCAGGCAAAGCCGCTGGTGCCCCAGCAGCCCCCACATAATACTTGCGGGGCGTTTTTCAAATGGCGGAAAGCACCCGCGGCTTTCCCTGCTGATCTAAAAATATAATGTGCTCCGCGGCCCACGATGCGGCAGACCGCAGAGCACAACTTCTACAGCTTCAAATTTCGGAACAGGCAGCTTTCAGAACAATCACTCGGCCAGCTTCACATAGCGGAAGTTGCGCTGCTGCACGTTGTAGACAAAACCACTCTCGATACGGTCGCTCAGAGCGTAGGAGATAGAGGAGTTGAAGATCGGGAGGATGGGATAGTTCTCGGAGATCATCCTCTCGCACTCAATAAAGGCTGCCTCGCGCTCGTCAGGGTCAACAGAGGTACGGGCAATGTTGATGTATCCGTCGTACTCATCGTTTGCCCAGAGGGTGTCGTTGTTGCCATTATCAGAGGACCACAGGTCCAGGTCGGAGATGGGATCGTTATAGTCAGGGCCCCAGCCGCCGAAGGACAAGTCGTACTCATGGTCATCGCGCTGCTGAGCCAGCTGCTTTGTGGTGGTGGAGCGGACCTCGACAGTGAAGCCCAGAGTGTTGCGCCAGGCCTCCTGGAGGTAGGCTGCGTAGTTGGCGTGCAAAGAGGAGTCGTTCACATCCAGGCGCAGGCCGTCCAGGTCGGAAACCGTAATGCCCAGTTCATCCAGTGCCTGCTGCAGGTACTCTTTGGCGGCGTCGGGGTCACCCTCAGCGGGGTAGTAAGGCTCTCCGCCGTTTGCAGCCAGAGCGGCGTCGCCGAAGCTGTGGCCGTCGATGTCAGTGTTGGCCGCAAAGTAGGACATGGGCACGGAGGCGTCGCCGCGGGTGGCGTCGATGAACTCCTGCTTGTTGATGGCCAGGGCCAGCGCCTTGCGCAGGTTCACATTGCTCAGGTACTCATTACCGGTATTTACGTTGATGTAGTAGATGGTACGGCCCGTAAAGTTCTGGACCTCAAAGCCGCTGGCCTCCACCATAGCGATGTCCTCAGCGGTGGTCAGGTCACCGGAGAAGTCGATGTCGCCGGCCAGGAACGCATTCAGGGCGGCGCTGGTTTCGGTGATGATCTTGAAGTCGATAGCGTCCAGGCTGATAAGGTCGGCCTCGCGGAAATCATCAAACTTTTCCACCAGCACATTCTGGTTATGGTTCCATTCCGTCACCTTAAAGGGACCGTTGGAGCAAAAGTACTCAGCTTCAGTGTTGTAGTTGTCAGCGCCCACTTCCTCATAGAACTTCTGGTTCACGGGGTACAGGGTACCGAAAGCGAACAGTTCCATAGCATATGGTACCGGGGTGTGCAGAGTGACCTCCAGGGTCTTGTCGTCAATAACCTTGACGCCGACCTCATCCCAGGTTATCTTTCCATCATAATAATCCTGGGCGCCGTCAATGAAGTAGAGGAAAGAGGCGTACTCGGCGGCAACTTCCGGGTTCAGGGCTTCCTGCCAGGCAAAGGCAAAGTCGTTTGCGGTAACCGGGTCGCCGTTGGTCCACACGTTGTCCCTGAGATGGAAGGTGTACACCAGGCCATCATCGGAAACGTCAATCGTCTCGGCGGCCGCGCCCTCATAGTTGCCGGTATCCACGTTCATGCGGGTCAGGGGTTCGTAGACGTTGGAAAGGATCTGGAACTCGTCGGAATAGGTGGCCTTCATGGTATTAAGGCTGGTGGCCTCCATGCCGATACGGTAGTTGAGGGTGCCGCCGGTTGTACCTGTCTCGGCAGGCTCGGCCTGGGAACTGTCGGCGCTGTTATCGGCGGTGCTGCTCTCAGAGCCGCTGCTGGTGCTGCCGCCGGTGCTGGTGCTCCCCGTGCTGCTGTTGCTGCTGCAGCCGGCGAACGCACTCACAATCAGGGCCAGGGCCAGGACGAGAACTAAAATCTTTTTTAATCGCATTTTCGTTCCTCCTTAATTTTCGTGCAACACCGCTTTCTGCACTGCGCCAGTCGTACCCGGCCGCAGAACCCGCCCACCGCCGCGACATGTACGGAATGCACCGCGCAGTCTCCGAGCCGCACTTGATTGGATAAATTATGAAAGTTTTGGGCGTTCAACTTTCATTTGTTGTCATTATAATTTAACTTGATAAACCGCGCAAGTGTTAAAAGACGAGAACATTCCGCATAAAACCGCAACATTTTTGTAAATAATGCCAAACGCGTATTTCTCCCGCAAATTCCGCAAATTAACCCAATTTCTGTAATTTTTTTGCCGCCTTTTCGGCGTTTTTGGGCACTGCATTTCGAAGAGACGTTAGGGCTGCGTCCGGATTTTCCAACTTCATTTATTCCGGGAGCAAGATGAATTTTTTAAATTTTAAAATTCATATCCGCACAAATCAAGCGTGCGGGGACCTGGTCCACCGGGGCAAATACATCGGCGCCTTAAAGGGAAAGATGGTCGTGATTGTTCAGGATAACAGAATGCCCGTAAAGGGTTTTGATTAGCGTGCGTTCCCGTTTTCGGCTGGTTGATTTGGCTACGCTATTGTGCTATACTTTAACTATAGGTACAGTTCGTCAATCTGCCTGCATAGCGGGTGAAATTGCGTTTTTGACCGGGGCCCTGTATTGGACTGGCTCGATATGGACGTGCGAAAAATGAACTCGTGGACCCCAGCAATATCAAGGTTTTAAAGGAGAAGTGAGCATAAATGAAATTGGGAATAGTAGGTCTGCCAAATGTAGGGAAGAGCACGTTGTTCAACGCCATTACGAATGCGGGGGCCCAGTCGGCCAACTACCCGTTCTGTACCATTGAGCCAAATGTAGGCGTGGTAGCTGTGCCCGACAAGCGTTTGGACAGGTTGGCGGAAATGTACCAGCCCGAAAAATTCACCCCGGCTGTCATTGAGTTTGTGGACATTGCCGGGTTGGTGAAGGGCGCGTCTAAGGGTGAGGGTCTGGGCAACAAGTTTCTCTCCAACATCCGGGAGGTGGACGCTATTGTCCATGTGGTGCGCTGCTTTGAAAACGACGATATTGTCCATGTGGAGGGATCTATCGACCCGGCCCGGGACATCGAGACCGTTGACCTGGAATTGATCCTGTCCGACCTGGAGGTGCTGGACCGGCGCATTGACAAGACGAAAAAGATGATTAAGGCCGATAAGAAATATCAGGCCGAATTGGAATTTTTTGAGCGTGTCCGCGGTGCGCTGGAAGCCGGGGACTCTGCCCGCAGCGTGGAATGCAGCGGTGAAGAGGCTGAACTCTTAGCCTCTGTTTCCCTGTTGACCAACAAGCCGATCATTTTCGCCGCCAACATGAGCGAGGACGACTTTAAAGACGGAGTGGAGAACAACGCCTGCTTTAAAGTGGTGGAGGGCTATGCAGAAAAGGAACATGCGGCGGTACTGCCGATCTGCGCCGAGATCGAGGCGGAGATTTCCGGTCTTGACCCGGAGGAGAAAAAGCTGTTTTTAAGCGACATGGGCTTGGAAGAGTCCGGCCTTGACAGGCTGATCACCGCCTGCTATTCTTTGCTGGGGCTAATCTCCTATCGCCGGCAAGCCGGAGGTGCGGGCCTGGACCATCAAAAAGGGCACGAAAGCCCCGCAGGCCGCCGGCAAGATTCACACCGACTTCGAGCGGGGCTTTATCCGGGCCGAGGTTATCGGCTTTGACGAGTTGATGGCCTGCGGCACAATGGCCGCCGCGAGGGAGAAGGGCCTGGTGCGCTCGGAAGGCAAAGAATATGTTATGCAGGACGGCGACATCGTGCTGTTCCGGTTTAACGTCTGACCGCTTCCACAGTACTGTCTGCAAAAAGGAGAAGTTTCATGTTCGCGAGAAAACTGGTACCCAGTGAATTTTGGGAGGCCCGCCGGGCTATGGCCGTGGCCTTTGAGGGTGTATTTGAACAGGAAAAGGAACTGGAAAAGGCCAAGACCGACAAGGCCGACCCAAAAGAGGACCTTTACGGGGCGTCTCTCACCGAGGGCGGACCGCTGGTTGCCTCTATTGTCATCAACAATAAAGTTTCCCGATTCGACGGTCATCTGGTAAAGATGGGCGGCGTCGGCAGCGTGGCCACGCTTCCGGCCAACCGCCGGGGCGGGGCCATCCGGGCCTGTATGGAACTTGCCCTGCGGGAAATGTACCAAAACGGTTATGCCCTGTCCCACCTTTACCCCTTCAGTACCGCGTATTACCGACAGTTTGGGTTTGCTCCGGCGGCGCAGGGCTTCCGCTGGAAGGTGAAGCTTGCCGACCTGAAACGCCTGCCCAATGTGGGCGGCACGGTGCGCCAGTTGTTTTATGGGGACGACCTGTCTCCTCTGCGGGACATTTATAACCGTATGTATGGGAACATTAACTTCTCCTGCTCGCGGGACGTTTTTGACAGGGAACTGGAAAACGGCAAGCCCCTTGCCGATCGGCGCTGGATATTCCTGTGGGAGAACGGCGACGGCAAGTCCAGCGGGTTCATGGTTTGCAGCCGGGTGGGAGATACCCTGGTCTGCTATCCGAATTTCGGGCTGTGCAATGCGTTCCTGTTTACAGACGCTGCGGCGCTGGTTGGCCTGCTGAATTTTGTCTATACCTCTTTTATCGCCAATTTTGAGAGCATTGAGTTTTCCGTCCCGGCCAACATAGATCTGACCGCCCTGCTGCCCGAGCTTTCCGACATGGTATACAAGCCCATTCTCAACGGCATGGCGCGGGCGGTAAACGTGGAAACGCTGTTAAAGCTTTGCCGCTGCAGGGGCGAGGGCCGGCTGGTCCTGCGGGTAACGGACGGTATCCTGCCGGAAAATGACGGTACTTTCTCCCTGCGGTTCGCTCCCGGCGAGGAGAACCGCGTGGAGCGTGCAGGCGAGGAGCCGGACGTTTGTTTGGACGTGGGGGATCTGGCTGTGCTGCTGGGCGGCGCCCGCGACACATCTTCTCTGGCCTTTGCCCCAAGCGTTACAGTCATGAACCCGAACGCGCCCCTGGCGCAGGTGTTCTACCGCAAGCCCTGCTATGTTCTGGACTTGTTTTAGCATGCAAAAGGCCCTGAGAGTTTAAACGGCGAGTACTTCAGGAAAAGAGAGGAATCGTATGCGCAACCGGGACCGGAGGCTTGCCGCCGTTTTGCCCAGCCCGCGGCAGGTGGCTTTTCAGCAGATGGAATTCTACGCTTTTGTCCACTTTACCGTGAACACCTTCACCGGCAGGGAATGGGGGGACGGCTCGGAAAGCCCGTCGATTTTTGATCCGGCAGGATTTGACCCTTTCCAGTGGGTAAGGGCGGTTAAGTCCGCCGGGATGAAGGGGCTGATCCTCACCTGTAAACACCATGACGGCTTCTGTCTCTGGCCCAGCCGGTACACCGGCCACACCGTAGCCGCCAGCCCGTGGAGGAATGGCAAGGGCGACATGGTGGAGGAGGTCTCCCGGGCATGCCAGGCGGAAGGGATAAAGTTTGGCGTGTACCTCTCGCCCTGGGACAGGAACCAGGCCCTGTACGGTACGGGCAAGGCTTACGATGACTACTTTGTGGGCCAACTTACTGAACTTTTAACGAACTATGGAGAAATTTTCGATGTGTGGTTTGACGGGGCCTGCGGTGAGGGACCAAACGGCAAACGGCAAATCTACGACTGGGACAGGTATTACGCTGTTATCCGCAGCCTGCAGCCCGGCGCCTGTATCAACGTCTGCGGGCCGGATATCCGCTGGTGCGGGAACGAGGCCGGCGATGCCAGGGAATCTGAATGGAGCGTGGTGCCCGCCCGCACCAGAGATACAGAGCGCATTGCCGGAGCAAGCCAGCAAAATGAGGGAGCCGGATTCCGTGAAAGGAAGATCAGGGCGCAGGACATGGACTTGGGCAGCCGGGAACTGCTGCGGGACGAAAAAGATCTGATCTGGTACCCGGCGGAGGTGAACACTTCCATACGTCCCGGTTGGTTTTACCACCAGGAGGAGGACAACAGGGTAAAAACAGCGGAAGAGCTTTTTGAGGTGTACCTCCGTTCTGTGGGCGGAAACGCTACGTTTCTGTTGAACGTCCCTCCTACGAAGGAGGGGCTGTTCCACCCGGAGGATGTAAAACAGTTGGAAAGGCTGGGCGGCCTTTTGCGGGAAGCCTTTGCGGTGAACCTTTTGGACGGGGCGTCCCTTTCTGCGGACTGGGAAAAACCGGGGCACGGGGCGGAAAATGTTCGCAGTGACTCATATGACCAGTGGTTTCAGCCTTCAGAGGGCCGGACCTCCTGTGAGATCCGTGCCGTTTTCCCGGAAAGGCGGACCGTGCGTTATCTCGTGTTGAAAGAGAATATCCGGCTGAGTCAGCGGATCGAAAAATTCAGTGTTTTGGACGGGGAGGGGAAGTTCCTCACCCGGGGCACGGTCGTGGGGTATAAAAAAATCGTCCGTCTGCCCGCGCCTGTTGAGACCGACAGCGTTATTTTGAAAATTGAGGATTCCCGGGTCTGCCCCACGCTGGCATTTTTTGGGATATATTAGGCAGGAAAAAAGGCCCCGGGGGGCCTTTTTTCTTTTCCTTAATGGCAGCCGATCTGCTGGCAGCGCCAATAGGCGGTGGGGTCGGTGGGGTCCCATGTGTGCCAGGAGGGGACCTGCAGCCCGGCGGGTTTTGACAGGGGCCCGCTGGTCTCAGAAGTGGTTATGGTCACTTTGGTGCCCAACTGGCAATTGTCATATATCCATTTGGCGTCCCGGCAGTTTAGACGTATGCACCCCAGGGACCGGGTCTCTCCCAATAGGTTATACTCGCCCACCTCCAGGTCGGCGTTGTTCTTGGTCCAACAGGGCACCGAGTGGAACAGGTAGTTCCCGGAGATTTGCGTGCACCACTGGGCCCATGTATCGCCCACCATTTTCAGCCACCGGTACCGTTCAGGGGTGTAATAGGTGCCTGTGGGCGTAGCGTAGCCGCAGGAGACCCGCATGGCTTTGACCGGCGTGTTGTAGTTCCCGGCGCTGTCCTTTGCAAAGACGATCAGATAATTGGAATTCTTATAAACCTTGATAAAGTATGGGCCGCTTACTACTCCCAGACCGGAAATATCATCGACAAGCAGGCCGTTTTTATAGTACCGCCGCCAGGCCCCCACATTGCGGAAGCCGGTAACAGCCGCTCCGGTGCTGGAGTCCAGGAGGTACTTTTTTCCTTCTATGGTTTGCTCGCCCCGAAGAAATTTCTGGGTATTGCCATCCAGATAATACAGTGTAGAGCCGTCCCGCACCCAGCCGGTTTTCCCCGGAGGGGAAGTATCTTCCTCGTACCCGGTCCAGGTTTCTTCCGAGCCGGTGGAGGTGAAGGTGTGGCCCGTAGAGGCTTCGACGATATTGCCGTAAGCCCAGGAGGTGGTAAACACATCGTAAAAGTTTTTTACGCCGGTTTTTTCCTTGATGTCGGCGTCGGGGGTCCTGCCCAGCATTTTGTTTAAAATGGTTACCGCCTGGGCCCTGGTGATGGTGTCGTCGGGGCGAAAGGACCCGTCTTTAAAACCGCCGATCCAGCCTTTAGCCGCGGCGGTGGCCACGTATGGCGCGTACCAGGAAGTGTCGGATACATCGGTAAAGTCCGACGTGCCGTCCTGTAAGGTGTCGCAGGCTACCGCCATAGTGACAAATTCCGCCCGGGTTATCTGGCGGTCCGGCCGGAAGTTCCCGTCTGAATATCCCCGCACGATCCCCAGCCCGGCCATCACGCCCACAGCGTCGGCGTACCACTGGCTTTCCTTCACATCGGGGAATGTTTTCTGCTCCCAGGACTTGTCCCGCAGCAGGGAGTAGAACATCTGGGCAGCCTCAGCCCGGGTAACGCCCTTTTCGGGCTTGAACATGCCGTTTTCGTACCCTTTAATATAGGCGAAGTGTTCGCTGGTGTTCAGCAAAGACGATACCTGGCGGCCCCATCTGGCGGTGTATACCGCGTCCTGCTCCGCCGGGGTCCCGGCGGGGTTGGCCGGCGCGCCGGTCTGGTCGTACCAGCCCAGAACAGAAGCGGCCGGCAGCTGGGGAATCTCCGGGACACCATCAGGATACTGTCCCTTTTCCACCGAAAGGGTCTCAGTACCGTAAATTCCCATGCTGAAGGTAAGGGTGACAGTGTCCGTGTCCTGAGAGGGCTCCGG
>CAZGLW010000033.1:18554-20120 GCA_964525985.1 uncultured Acutalibacter sp.
GAGAGGGCTCCGGGGAGGGTTCAGGGGACGGCTCTGATTCCGGCAAAGCCTCCCGGGATACCGGTAAAGCCTCCCGGGGTTCCGCCGCCATAGTGGACGCGGAGAAGCAGTACAGGACCAGGAACAGGCAAAGAGTCAGGCACAGGGCAGAGCGAATTTGCTTTTTCATAGGTAAATAGCTCCTTGCAGATCGGTTGATAATCATTGGACGGTTCAGGATCGGTCCTTGTTTTCTTTGTTTTTAAAAAATGGAAGTTGCCGCAGAAATTCTTCCGGATGGGGCGGCGGTGGGAGTGACCGGACCCTGGGAGCCGGAATGTCCGGCAGATGGAGTTCGGGCAGCGCGACGCCCGGCTTCGGTTTTGGCAGGTTCCTTAGCACCAGCGGGAGCAGGGATCCTACGGTGTGCAGAATGCACACGTACGTATCCGCGTCCAGGTCCTTTAAACCGGTCAGGGTTTCTCTGGCCGCGTCCCACCACCTGGCAGGGGCGTCGGCAAACGAGCTGCCAGGCAGTGCCTGCAGGACCTGATACAGGGCGTCGGCAAAGGCCGCCAGTTCTTCTCTGGGCAGCGAGGAGATCCAGGCGTTCAGGCTCTCGTCTAAAAATCTGGCCCCGGAACTGAGGCCCTCCGCGTATTGGAAGTCCCCGTTTTCCACTACCCAGGAGAAAGGGTCGTGCTGTAAAATCCAAAATTCGTCGCTGCGGACGACCCTGTAATTTTCCTGGTGCTGCAGCAGCACGCCCACCAGAGAGGATTGTGGGATGGTTTTGCGCATCCTGTCTTTCATTTCTTCAAATTCCGGGCTTTCCAGCACTCCCTCCGTAAAGCCGGGGCCGTCGTGGCTGTATACGGCTCCGATCCGCTGCCGGGTCTCGGGCGAGCAGAACAGGGAGGAATACACGGCAATGTTGCCGCCCTTAGAGTGGCCCCCGGTCCGGATAGGGCCGGAGGACCGCTGAGCTACCCAGTCCAGATAAGCCGCGCCGGCTACCTGGGAAGGAACCGGGGACAGGAAAGCCAGGTTGAAATCTTCTTTCCAGCCCACATAAGTGGCGTCGGTGCCCCGATAAGCCACATATGCCTCTCCGTTCAGCAGGAAGGTGACAGCGGAGAACTGCTCTTGTGCCTTTTCGTCGATGATATTTACATAGTTCCCGATGCGCAGCCCCCGGAACCGGGGGCTGGATGCCACGCCCCGCGCCAGCTTTTCGTTCAGCGCCGGGACCCGGTTGCTTTTCAACAGGGAAACCAGGGCTTCGTCGGAAGCAAGCTGTTCAAATGGGACGAACTCTCCGCCGGGCCCGGGCACCAGATGCTCGTAATTCAGATATGAAAGCTGGGCCAGCACCAGGCTGTCCACGTCCCCAAAGGGCTTTTCCGCAAAGCTTTCCCGCGCCGAACCCGCATAGTCAACGATATTTCCCATGTAATCACCCTGCAGTACCCTTTCAAACATCTAAAATCCAAAGTCCAGCATATCAGAGTTGCGGCTCACATCCGAGCGGTTCTCCGTAATGATTGCTCCGCAATCATTATATCATATTTTCCATAGAGAATCTAC
>CAZGLW010000034.1:0-18299 GCA_964525985.1 uncultured Acutalibacter sp.
TTGCCACCGATACGGCGGCGACCTTGAGCGGATCGTTCGTCTGTCCCACAAAAAAGGTGTCGGCCAGATTGTAAATCATGGTGATCAACTGGCTGATAATTGTCGGTACCGCCAGCTTTGCTAGGGCCTTTTTTACCGGCATGCTTTCAAATATTTCAGTGTTATTATCCATGAGCCGTTCATTCCTTTCCCGCGCGTATCGCGTGCATATTTTCAAACGCTATTTGCAGGAGCCGGTCAAACTCAGTTTTTTCTTCGTCGTTCATGCCTGCCGTAAGCTCCCGCTGCGTTTCAAGCGCAGTAATTTTTAGGGATTCCGCCAGATCTTCCCCCAGCTTGGTGGCGGAAAGGCTCACTTTTCTCCCGTCGCTTTCATCCGCCGATTTCATAATGATCCCCTTGCGTTCCAAACGGAACAAAATGCCGGCCACAGTGGACTGTGACAGTCTCATTTTCTCTTTCAGCATGACGGCGGTAATCCCCGGGTTTTCCAAAATCGCGCGCATTACGTCACTTTGTACGGACGTCAGCCCGATTTCCTTCTCCTTGATATTTCTGAAATAGGTGACGGCATTTCCAAGCTGCACCAGCTTGGTAGCTGTTTTGAACTGAGAAACCTCTATCATTTTTGGACCTCCGGGCACAATACAATTCGCAAGCGATACTTCGCTTGCGAATTATATAATATCATTGCTCCTGTCAACTGTCAATAGCGTGCCGAAACTTCTGAGGTGCCTCTCGCAAAACCGCGGCGAGGTCCCGGGACCGGACGCGGACCTTTTGGAAAATTACAGTGCCGGCATATTTACGGGTATCCGGTACTTTTTGCCGACAGACGGGTGGTTCAGATTGCCCTGTGTTCCTTCCATTTCCCGCTTTTAAAGCGCAGGAGGAAGAAGACGGAGCGGCACAGCCAGTCGGTACCCATAGCGATCCATACGCCGATAATCCCCATTTGCAACGCAATGCCGAACAGCCACGCCGAGCCCAGCCGGAACACCAGCATGGACCCGATCCCCACATACATGGTGTATTTGGCGTCTCCCGCCGCCCGAAGCCCGTTTGCCAGCACGAAAGATGTGGGGTGCAAAGCAAGTGCCAGCGCGTTGTGCATCAGTACCAGTATCAGGCTGAAGTGCCGCGCCTCCCCCGACAGGGAATAGAGGTTCAGGATGAAGGGCAGGGCAGCGGCCACTGCCACATTTAAAATACCCGTAGCAAAATAGGAAATTTTCATCAGCTTCCTGGTGTAGGAGGCGGCCTGATCGTAGTCGTTTGCTCCCACGCATTGCCCCACTACCGTGACGATAGCTAGGTTGATGGCGTTCACCACTACTATAGCGATCATGTCAATAGAATTTGCCACGCCGTTCGCGGCAATCTGCGCCGTTCCGAACTGGGCCACAATACTGGTCACCAGTACCTTGCCCAGAGCGAACAGGCCGTTCTCCAAACTGTTGGGCACAGCGATTTTTAAAATACGTCGTATCATGTCCCCGTCCCAGACGAACACCTGCTTTTTCCCGACCCACACAGTGTTTCGGCGGTTTTTGGAGAGCCCCAGCATAATTATGGCCGCGGCGGCCCGGGAAACAAGTGTGGGCACAGCTACACCGTCTACGCCGGCATGTAACACGAAAATCCCGACAGCGTTCCCCGCCACGTTGATAACATTCATCAGCAGGGACACATACATGGTGATTTTCGTCTTTTCCATAGAGCGGAACAGCGCCGCCGCGGAATTGTACAGTCCCAAAAAGGGAAAGGACAGGGATGAGATCCAAAAGTAAGTCACGGCGGCTTCCATGACGGGCGTTTCCACCGAGCCGAACAGCAGCCCCAGCAGGGGGCGGCAGAAAACCAGGCACAGGACCATGATCGCGGAGGAAAAAAGCGCGGACGCCATGACTACCTGCCCTGCCGCCCGGTTGGCGCTTTTCTTATCTTTGCTGCCAAGATATTGGGCAACGATCACCGCGCCGCCGGCAGCCAGAGCGGACAGTAAGGTGATCACCAGATAATTCACCATGTCCACAAGGGCCACGCCGGAAACGGCGTCTTCCCCCGCCTGGGAGATCATCATGGTGTCCGCCATACCCACAGTCATGGCGAGGATCTGCTCCACAATCAGGGGCAGGATCAGCTTCTTTAGCTGTTTACCGGAAAACATCCGCAAAACCTCCGCGATTCCTTTTATGTCTCCATCCTATCACCATTTCATTACAATGTCCAATACTTAGTTTTAATTCATAATCAATGCTTAAAAGGCATGAAATTAAAATTGGGCTCAATTACATCTGGCGCATTTTAGGCTTTGATTCTTGCTTTCAGAACATGAATCTGCTATCCTATTGACAGTGCTGCAAGGGAGGAAGATTTTTTTGGAAATCAGAGTATTGCGTTATTTTTTAGCGGTAGTACGGGAAGAAAGTATCACAAGGGCCGCGGAAGCCCTGCATATCACACAGCCAACGCTTTCCCGGCAGCTGGCGCAGATGGAAGAGGACCTGGGTGTAAAGCTGTTCCGCAGGGGCACCAGGAAAATTTCTTTGACCGACGAGGGGCAGCTTTTGCGACGCAGGGCTGAGGAAATGATAGAACTCGCCGACAAGACCGCGCGGGAGTTACTGGAACACGAGCAGGAGATCGAGGGCACTATCTCCATCGGCTGCGGGGAATTGGCCTCCATGCGGATCGTGGCGGGAGCCTGCGGTGCTTTTCAAAAGAAATACCCCCATGTTTCTTTTGATTTGTACACCGCCACAGCCGATGAGGTGAAGGAGCGGATGGACAGGGGCCTGATCGATATCGGCCTGCTGCTGGAGCCTGTCAGTACTGAAAAATATGATTATATCCGATTAGACACCCGTGAGGAGTGGTGCGTTTTGATGTGCCCGGACGACCCCCTGGCCGAAAAGCGGGCCATTTCGCCAAAGGATCTGAAAAACCTGCCGGTAATCCTCCCCCGGCGGGTAAACGTGCGCGACGAACTTGCCAACTGGTTCGGGCGGGATTTCAAAAAGCTGCGCATCGCCTTTACCGGCAACCTCACCACAAACAGCGCCGTCATGGTGGCGGGAGGATTGGGATACGCGCTGGTGATACAGGGTGCAGCCAGCTTATTGGATCAGGGACAGATTGTGTCCCGCCCGCTGGACCCGCCGCTTTCTTCCGCGACAGTTTTAGCGTGGAAGCGGGACCAGCCTTTCAGCCAGGCGGCGGAAAAGTTTATCTCCCATTTAAAGGGTTCTCTCACCAATGCCTAAATCGTATGGGAACCCCACATAAATTAAGTATTGGACATATTACAAATTGTGGCTTACAATAACAGCGCAGGGAAAAATCCCGGCGCTGTTACTTGTTTTGGGAGGTATTACTATGAAAAAGCTGCCCCTGCGGCTTGTCAATTTATCCAAGGCTGCCGATATGACCACAGGAGATGTGATGCGGACCATAATTTCTTTCGCCATCCCCGTGATGATCGGCAACCTGTTCCAGCAGCTTTACAACATGGTGGACACCGCCGTAGTGGGACGGGGCGTGGGGGCTTCCGCCCTGGCCGCCGTCGGGACTACTTCCCCTGTCACCCAGCTGATTTTGGGCTTGATGATCGGCATGACCAGCGGCATGTCTGTTGTGATCGCCCAGCACTTCGGTTCCGGCAGTAAAGAGAAAACCAGGAGCGCCATCACAAGCGGCATTTATCTCATCACGATAATTGCGGCGTTCGTCACGGTGGTGGGGATTTTGTGCTGCCGGGACCTGTTCCGCCTGATCAACACCCCGGAGGACATCATGGATGGGGCCGTGCTCTATTCCGTTATCATTTTCGCCGGCACCGCGGCCCAGGCCGCCTACAATTATGAAGCGGGGATCCTGCGGGCCTTTGGCAACAGCGTGATCCCCCTACTCTTTTTGATCCTCACTTCCCTTTTGAATGTGGGGATGGACCTGCTCTTTGTCCTCTGCTTTCAATGGGGGATTTTCGGCGTGGGGATCGCCACCGTCCTTTCGCAGTTGATTTCCGCGCTGCTGTGCTTTGTCTACATGAAGAATAAGGTGCCGGAAGTCCGGTTTAAAAAAGGGGATTGGAAATGGAATAACGGTATGCTAAAGCAACATCTGCGCACAGGCATCCCCATGGCCTTTTTCTCTTCCCTACTTGCCGTCAGCTTTCTGATTTTGCAGTCGGCTCTGAACTCCCTGGGAAGCGCGGATGTGGCGGCCTACACGGCGGGAAGTAAAATGGACACGCTGGTATACCAAATCCTCGGCGCGTTTGGTACGGCCATCTCCACCTTTGCGGCCCAGAATTACGGCAAAGGTGCCATCGACCGCGTGCGGGAGGGCGTAAAGAAATGCACGCTGGTTACCGTCCTCATCAGCTTGGGACTTACCGGTTTTGTGTTCCTGTTCGGGAAATACTTTATGCTGCTCTTTGTGGGCGCGGAGGAAGCCGGCATATTGGAATCCGGCCTGCTGTATATGCGAATCACTTCGATTTTTTACGTCATACTCGGCGTAAACTTCATCGTGCGCTTTGCCTTAACAGGCGTGGGAAAGGCCATTATCCCCATGCTGGTAGGCGTAACGGAAATACTGACCCGGGCGGCGGTCACCTATCTGCTGGTTTACAGGATCGGGTTCCTGGGCATGACCTTCGCAAGCCCGGCCTGTTGGTTTACCTCCACTCTGCTCTGCGTCCTCTGTTACGCCCCCATGATGAAAAGCGCGGCGAAAGCGCTTGAAAAGGGCCAGATTGCCAGCGGACCCGCCGCCCTACAGTAATCCTACCGAAGGGCGTCCTTCATCGATTTTACGTATTCGCCCACGTACCCCGGCGCGTTCCTGCCGTATTTCTCCAGCAGCTTGACAATAGCGGAGCCAACGATGACGCCGTCCGAAACGGCGGCCATTTCTCTGGCCTGTTCCGGCGTGGAAATGCCGAACCCCACAGCGCACGGTACATCAGTGTTTTCCCTTACTACTTCCACAATAGACGCAAGGTCCGTCGTGATCTCGCTTCTCGTCCCGGTAACGCCGAGACTTGACACGAGATAGAGGAAGCCCTCCGCCTCCTGCGCGATCATGGCTATGCGGTTTTCTGATGTAGGCGCGATAAGTGAAATGAGGTCAACGCCGTATTTCCGGCAAACAGGTTGGAACTCCCCCTTTTCCTCAAAGGGCAGGTCAGGCAGGATGAGGCCGTCCATCCCGATTTCATGGCAGGTCGAAATGAACCTTTCCGCGCCGTATGAGAATACAACATTCGCATATGTCATAAAAACCATAGGGGCCTCAACATCGTGCCGGAGCTCGCGGACAAAATCGAAAATTTTATCCGTAGTCACGCCGCCGTTCAGCGCGCGGAGGTTTGCCCCCTGGATGACCGGCCCTTCCGCCGTCGGATCGGAGAAGGGAATGCCAAGCTCGATGAGGTCAGCGCCGTTTCGCACCGCTTCCCGCACGCACGCTCCGGTCGTTTCCAGGTCGGGATCGCCGCAGGTGATAAAGGCGATAAAAGCCTTCCCGTTTTCAAACGCTTTTTTTATGTTACTCATGGATATCCTCCCCCCTGTAGCGGGCAATAGCGGCACAGTCCTTGTCGCCCCTGCCGGATATGGTGATAACGATAATCTGTTCCTTATTCATAGTCGGAGCCAGCTTTATGGCGTGCGCTACCGCGTGGGCCGATTCAATAGCGGGGATGATGCCTTCGGTTTTTGCAAGGTATTCAAAGGCGTTGACCGCTTCGTCATCAGTCACGGGCACATACTCCGCCCGGCCAATGTCGTGCAGATGGGCGTGTTCGGGGCCGACGCCGGGATAATCCAGACCCGCGGAGATCGAATATACCGGGGCAATCTGTCCGTACTTATCCTGGCAGAAATAAGATTTCATCCCGTGAAAGATGCCCAGTCTGCCCGTAGCGATAGTGGCCGCTGTTTCAAAGGTATCAACGCCCCTTCCAGCCGCTTCGCAGCCTATGAGCCGTACGCTTTTGTCCTCGATAAAGTGGTAGAAACTGCCGATAGCGTTGGAGCCGCCGCCCACGCAGGCAATCACCGCGTCGGGGAGCCTGCCCTCCTTCTCCATCAGCTGTTCTCTGATCTCTTTCGAGATTACCGACTGGAAGTCACGGACAATAGTTGGGAACGGGTGGGGGCCCATGACCGAACCGAGACAGTAATGTGTATCGTCGATCCGGGAGGTCCATTCACGCATCGCCTCCGACACCGCGTCCTTGAGGGTCGCGGTACCGGTCCTGACCGGGACCACCTCCGCGCCCAAAAGCCGCATGCGGTACACGTTCAGCGCCTGACGGACAGTATCTTCTTCACCCATAAACACCACGCACTCCATGCCCATCAGCGCGGCGGCGGTAGCCGCGGCCACGCCGTGCTGACCGGCCCCGGTCTCCGCGATCAGGCGAGTTTTCCCCATTTTTTTCGCAAGAAGGGCCTGGCCAAGAACATTGTTGATCTTGTGGGCGCCGGTATGGTTCAGGTCCTCCCGCTTGAGGTAGATTTTCGCGCCGCCCAGATCTTTTGTCATTTTCTCAGCGTAATAAAGCCGTGACGGCCTGCCCGCGTATTCGTTAAAAAGCTCGGTAAGCTCCCGGTTGAATTCCGGATCGTTTTTATAATGGTTGTACGCCGCTTCCAGTTCAATGACCGCGTTCATCAGCGTTTCGGGAATATATTGTCCGCCATGAATGCCGAAGCGTCCGTTTGGATTTGTCATAGTCTGTCTTCCTTTCTGACGGCGGCGGCAAACGCCGCCATTTTTTTCATGTCCTTTACTCCGTCCGTCTCTATACCGGAGCTGACGTCAACGGCGCAGGGGCGCAGCCTGCTGACGGCTTCGCCCACGTTGCGGGCATTGAGCCCGCCCGCGAGGAAATACGGCCGTTTTACGCCCCGCAGCAGGGCCCAGTCGAATACCGAACCGGTCCCGGCGCCGGAATCGAGCAGCACCGCGTCGGCCTTACTGCTTTCCGCTGCGCGGACGTCTTCTGCCGCACGGATGCGGAACGCCTTGATAATGGGCTTACGCACAAGCGTTCTCAGCTTTTCGATGTATGCCTCATCCTCGCCGCCGTGAAGTTGGGCAATGTCAATCACACCCCTCTCCAGCAGGGCAGCCACGTTCTCCGCCGGTTCGTCTGCGAACACCCCTACCGCCTGAATGCCGGGAGCAAGCATCCGCTTCAGATCCGCCGCCTGTTCCGGTGTCACGTACCGGCGGCTTTTCGGCGCGAATACAAAGCCGATGTATTCGGGCCACAGTTTATTGGCCGCCGCGATGTCGCATGGGCGCGAAAGCCCGCAGAATTTAATCTTCGTCATACCGTGCCCCGCAGTTCTGAAAGCTTGGCTTTTTTATCGGCCGCCCTCATCAGCGCTTCGCCGACCAGCACGGCGTCCGCGCCGATCTCCCGCAGCTTTTCCACATCTCCGGCAGTCCTTACGCCGCTCTCGGAGACAAACAGCACCTCCCGCGGAATCTGCTCCCGCAGCTTACGGCTGTTTTCCGTATCCACCGAAAAGTCCTTCAGGTTCCGGTTATTCACTCCGATGACCCGCGCGCCCGCGCGCAAAGCGGCATGTACCTCGGCCCCGTCGTGGGCCTCGACCAGCGCGGAGAGGCCGAGACGATCGCAAATGCCGATATAATCGCAAAGCTGTCTTTCGGTGAGGACAGCGCAGATCAGGAGTACCGCCGACGCGCCCAGCAGCTTTGCCTCGTAGATCATGTACCCGTCCACAGTGAAATCCTTCCGCAGACAGGGAACGGAAACCGCTTCGGCAATCTCTTTCAGGTGCCGGCCGTTCCCCAGGAACCATTCGGGCTCGGTCAGCACGGATATGCAGTCGGCGCCCGCCGCTTCATATTCTTTCGCTATCCGCAGGTATGGGTAATCGGGAGCAATCAGACCTTTGGATGGAGACGCCCTTTTACACTCGCAGATAAAAGAGACGCCCGGTTTTTTCAGCGCGTTTTCAAAAGCAAAGTCCCCCTGCGGAAGGGATAGCGCCCGCCGCCTGATTTCATCAAGGGGCGCCGCTTTTTCGGCTTCCGCCACTCTCCGCGCGGCGTGTTCGGCAAGCCTGTCCAGTACCGTCATTCCTCCGCCTCCGGCCTGTTGCTGACCTCTATGAACCTTTGCAGGACTTCCAGCGCCTTTCCGGAATCAATGAGTTCAGCCGCAAGCGCGGTGCCTTCCTTCATGCTGTCGGCTTTCCCGCAGATGTAAAGCGAAGCGCCCGCGTTCAGCAGTACGGCGTTCCTCTTATGTCCCTTCGCCCCGTTCAGTATGTCCAGCGTGATTTTTGCGTTTTCTTCAGGCGCGCCGCCTTTCAGGTCATCCCTTTCGCAGCGCTCAAAGCCGAAATCCTCCGGCGTGATAACCGAGGATTTGAACCATCCGTCCTTGATCTCACAGATAGTCGTCGGCGCGCCCAGAGAAATCTCGTCCAGTTTGTCCTGGCCATATACCACCATGCCCCGCTTAACGCCAAGACTGACCAGCACCTGCGCCAGCGGTTCCACAAGATAGCCGTCATACACGCCGAGAAGCTGCATAGCAGGCGTGCCCGGATTGGTCAGGGGACCCAGGATGTTGAACACCGTACGGAACCCCAGTTCCCTGCGGATAGGGCCCACATACTTCATGGAGGTATGGTATTTCTGGGCGAAGAAGAAGCACATTCCAACTTCATTCAAAAGCTCAATGCAGCGTTTGGGGCTTTGCTGGATATTCGCGCCCAGCGCCTCCAGGCAGTCGGCTGTCCCGCACTGGGAGGACGCCGCGCGGTTGCCGTGCTTTGCTACCTTTACCCCGCCGGCGGCCGCCACGAAAGCGGAAGTGGTGGAGATATTGAAACTGTGTGCGTTGTCGCCGCCCGTGCCCACGATCTCAAACAGATCCATGCCGGTCTCGACCCTTGTGGCGTGGTCCCTCATAGCGGCGGCGCAGCCGGCTATTTCTTCGGTCGTTTCCGCCCTTGCGCTCTTGGTGGAGAGCGAGGCGAGGAACGCGGCGTTCTGTGTGGGCGACGTTTCCCCGCCCATGATTTCGTTCATGACGGCGTAAGCCTCATCATAAGTGAGATCTTCCTTATTTACGATCTTTACGATTGCCTCTTTGATCATGACTCATATCTCCTTTATAAAATTATTAAGCATCGTCCTGCCGTCGGGCGTCATAATGGATTCGGGGTGGAACTGTACGCCATAAATGGGATATTCCCTGTGCTGCACCGCCATCACTTCCCCGTCGTCTGTCAGGGCGGTCACCCTCAAGCAGTCGGGGATCGTGTCCGCGTCCGCAGCAAGAGAATGGTAACGGGCCACCAATGCCGTTTCCGGGCAGTCCGCGAATAGTGGGCAGTCCGCGCTTAACCTCACTTTCGACTGCTTGCCGTGCATCAGCCGCTTCGCGTAAGTTATGGTCGCGCCGAAAGCGGCGCAGATAGCCTGGTGCCCGAGACAAACCCCCAGCGTTGGAATCTCCCTGCCCAGATGCTTTACAACTTCCACAGTGACGCCCGCGTCCTCCGGCCTGCCCGGACCGGGGGAAAGTACCACGCGCCGGGGCCGTATCTCCCGGATATCGTCTACGGTCATTTCGTCGTTGCGGATGACCTGGACGTCGGGGTCGATCTCGCCGACAAGCTGGTAGAGGTTGTAGGAAAAGCTGTCGTAATTGTCAATGAGAAGTACCATCATTCCACCTCCTGTGCGATTCCCAAAGCTTTCAGCGAAGCCTTCGCTTTGTTCAGGCATTCTTCGTATTCCTTTTCGGGTACCGAGTCGGCGACAATACCGGCTCCGCTCCTGACGAACACCCTGCCATTTTTCTTATAGACGATACGTATGGCAATGCAGGTGTCCATATTCCCTGTAAAGTCGATATATCCGATCGCGCCGCCGTAGATGCCGCGCTTGTTATTTTCAAGTTCCCCTATAAGTTGGCAGGCCCTTATTTTCGGCGCGCCCGATAAGGTCCCGGCGGGAAGCACAGCCTCAATAGCGTCCAGCGCGTCCTTGTCCTCACGGATCCCGCCGCGCACAGTGGAACCAATGTGCATCACATGAGAGAACCGTTCAATGGAGTGGAGCTTTTCTACCTGTACCGTGCCGAAGCGGCTGACCTTTCCAAGATCGTTCCTGCCCAAATCCACCAGCATATTGTGTTCGGCAAGTTCTTTTTCATCGGCGAGCAGTTCCTCTTCCAGCGCTCTGTCCTCTTCATCCGTTCTCCCTCTCGGTCTTGTGCCGGCCAGCGGGAAGGTGTGCAGGGTACCGTTTTCCAGCTTCACCAGCGTTTCGGGAGACGCGCCGGCCACCTCCACATCAGTACCGGAGAAGTAAAACATGTACGGGGACGGGTTGATGGTCCGCAAAACGCGGTAGGTGTTCAGAAGACTGCCCTCAAAGGGCGCGCAGAGACGGTTGGACAGTACAATCTGGAAAATGTCTCCCTCACGGATATAGTTCTTGGCTTTTTCCACCATATCGCAGAACTGCTCTTTGCCGAACAGCGGCGCGACCTCGCCAAGCAGCCTGCCGCCGGGTTCGCTTTTCTTTTTGCCGTGACAGATAAGGTCTGCCATCTGTTCCAGTTCCATAACCGCCCTGTTATAGCCTGTCTCGGGGTCGTCAAGCGGCATATTTACAATGAGGATGATCTTCTGTTTCAGGTTGTCAAAAGCGATCACTTTATCGAAAAGCATCATATCAACATCTTTAAAGTGTTCCGTGTCCTCCACGTCACGCCTGACGGAAGGCTCGCTGTAAGAAAGGTAATCGTAAGAAAAGTACCCGACAAGCCCTCCTGTAAACGACGGCAGGTAGTCAAAGCGCGGGCTTCTGTGCTCCGCCAAAATCCGGCGCAGCACCGCGGAGGGATCGTCCGTACGCATTTTCAGGCTCCCCGCCCGCAGTTCGCCGCCAATACAGGTGACCTCCATTTTGGGTTCGAAGCCAAGAAAGGTATATCGCCCCCATTTTTCATCCGCGGCGGCGGATTCCAGCATATAGCAGTGTGTGGATACATTTTTCAGAATCCGCATGGTTTCTATCGGTGTTGTGAAGTCCGACAGGATTTCGCAACTGACCGGCAGCACATCATATCCGCCGGCAGCCGCAATCTTTTTTACCTCGCAAAGATCCGGTGAAATTTTCATGTTCCATGCCTCCCGTATTTTTTTTCGTGTAAAGGAAAGCTTCCCCGGCCATGTATCCCGGCCGGGGAAGCTTCACATAAAAACGCCCCAGACAGAAATACGGCCTTCTGTCAAGGACGAATAAAATCTTTATCCGCGGTGCCACCTTGAATTCACGGGCTGACCCGTGCGCTTTGCGGGATACCAGCATATCCCCGGCAAATGACGTATGCCTGTCACGTCGCAGAATACTCGGAGCAGGCGGTCCCGCTCCTTTGACTGCGCCCTCAGCGGCCCATTTGACAACTTGTTTCTCACCTGGCTCTCAGCACCGCAGGCTCTCTGTAGAGGCATCATTGCCGTTATCTCCGCTTCAACGGTTTGTCATATTGAAATTTTGAATGATTATAGCACACCGGAAACGAGTTGTCAAACAATTTTTTAAGAAAATTGCGCGCGGCGGCATTTCCGGGGGCGCGTCTCACCTTTCACGTTTTCCGCTTTTTCAGGTGCTTTCCTGTAACTGCGCGGGGGCCTGCGTGTTCAAATCTTTTTTATAGGTGCGCAAAATGATTATGGCCGCAATCACAAACGTCAAAATGTCAGACACCGGCATGGAGTACAGCACGCCGTCAAGCCCGAAGAACCGGGGCAGCAGCAGGGCGAAGCCAACACCGAACACCACCTCGCGTACCAGGGAAATCAAAGTGGACGCCAGTGCCTTCCCCAGAGATTGCAGGAAAATAAAGGTCCCCTTGTTTACGGTAGCAAGGATCATCGTACACAGGTAAACGCGGAAACTCTTAATGGCAAATTGCGTATAATAGACGCTTTCATTCTCCGCGCCGAACAGGTTTATCAGTTGCTGGGGGAACAGCTCAACAATAAGCAGGGCTACCGCCCCCACAAGCGCTTCGATCAGCAGCAGCCTGGTAAACAGGGTTTTCACCCGGTCCTTCCGCTGCGCGCCGATGTTATAGCCCACGATCGGGATACACCCCGCCGCCGTACCTACCGCGATAGAAATGACGATCTGGAAGAACTTCATCACGATCCCCACTACAGCCATTGGGATATGGGCATATTGCGTCTGTCCGAACACAGAGTCGAAAGCGCCGTACTCACGGAGCATGTTGTTCATTGCCGCCATTGCCGCCACCAGGGAGATCTGGGACAAAAAGCTGGTGATGCCCAGCGCCAAATATCTCCTTGCCAGCCGTGGGTGGATGCGGAAATTCGCGGGCTGCAGCCTGACGGCTTTCATGCGGCACAAGTACCAGACCGACAGGATCGCCGTCAGCACCTGTCCTATCACTGTGGCTACCGCCGCTCCCATCATTCCCCACTTAAAAATAAAGATAAAAATGGGGTCAAGGACGATGTTCACCGCAGCGCCAGCCAAAGTGGAAATCATGGCGAACCTGGGGCTCCCGTCGGAACGGATGACGGGGTTCATTGCCTGCCCGAACATATAGAAGGGGACTCCCAGACTGATCCAGAAAAAGTATTCTTTGGAATGGAAAAATGTTTCTTCATTGACACGCCCGCCAAAAATCGTCAGGATCGGTTCCTGGAAAATGAGGTAAATAGCGGTGAGCAGGATACTGCCGGCCACGCACAGTACGATCGCGCTCCCAATGCTGTTGCCCGCGTCCTCTTTGCGCCCGGAGCCCAGACAAATGCTGACAAAAGCGCAGCAGCCGTCGCCAATCATCACCGCTATCGCCAGAGCGATGACCGTCATGGGGAAGACGACCGTGTTGGCGGCGTTGCCGTAAGAACCCAGATAGCTCGCGTTGCCGATAAAAAGCTGGTCCACAATGTTGTAAAGCGCCGCCACCAGCAGAGAGATTACACAGGGGACCGCGTATTTCCTCATAAGCGACCCAACGGGCTGTCTTTCCAAAAAATCGTTTGTCTTCTGTTCCACAAAAATTCCTCCTTGCATAAAAACAGCGCGCAGCCGCAGAAGCTGGATTTACGCCTCCTGGCTACGCACTTTTCAGGTAGTATAGTATAAGTATAAAAAATAAACGCGCGGCGGAAACCGGATTTACGCAGTCACGCCACACGTTCTGTATATTATTTTACAGGGTTTCCGCGGAACCGTCAACGGGAGTTTTCCACAAATCTTTTTGAAAAATCACCCTGCCGGAATTGTGCGGAATTCCCTTTGCGGCCGGCGCGGAAAAGTGTTAAAATCATATCACTGCGATAAATTAAACAGGCGAATCAACGACACATGTGGCGCTCTGCGCGTAAATCTGATTACGGTACGGATACGTAGTCCATGTGTCTTTTCTTTTCGGCGCATGGGTTGCCATGCGCTGTTTTTTTGCCTGAAGAAAGAGGTCTCGTTATGCAAGAAAGCAATTATCTCGGAACGGAAAAAATCGGCAGGCTGCTGCGGAAATTCGCCATCCCCTGTATTTTTTCCCTCATCATTTCGTGCCTTTACAACATTGTGGACCAGATCTTTGTGGGCAACGGCATCGGTTATCTGGGCAACGCGGCTACCGGCGTTATTTTCCCCGTCACCGTCGTCGGCTGGGGCATGTCCCTGTTTTTTGGCGACGGCGCCGCCGCCGTCCTGAGCGTTTCACTGGGCAGGAACGATACGAAATCCATTCATCAATGTGTTGGGAACAGTATCTTATGCTCCTTCCTTTCCGGCGTCGTCATCGTCGCGGTCAGCTACCTGTTTGGTGACGGTCTGCTGCGTGTAATCGGGGCCACCGACGCGAATCTCACCCTGGCCCGCGACTACGGCTTTATCATTTACGCTATGATGCCGCTGGCAATGGTGCAGAACACGCTGGCTTCCATCATCCGCGCCGACGGCAGTCCCCGCTACGCAATGGGGGCCATGCTGGCGGGCGCGGTCCTCAATATCATCGGGGACCCAATAGCAATCTTTGTGCTTGGTCTGGGAATCAGAGGGGCGGCGTACGCCACCATTCTGGGGCAGTTTGTCAGCTTTGTGATCTGCGCTCTCTATCTGCGCCGCAGCAGGACCTTCAGAATCTCCGCCGGCAGCTTCCGTCCGGATTCCGCTTTACTCCGGCAGATCATGGCGCTGGGCACTTCCAGCCTGCTGACGCAGCTGTCGATCGTCGTCATTACAGTTGTCAACAATGTGCTGCTGGTGCGTTATGGGGCACAGTCGGTCTACGGTGCGGATATCCCGCTGGCGGCGTTTGTTGTGATTATGAAACTGTTCCAGATCGTATTGAACATCGCTATCGGCATCGCCGCCGGAGCGCAGCCTGTCGTCGGCTACAATTACGGAGCAAAGCAGTACGGGCGCGTGCGGGCCCTGCTGAAGGCGATTATCAAATGGACAGTCATTGTCTGTCTTGTCTGTACTGTGCTGTTCGAGGCGGTCCCGCAGGTATTTATCCGAATGTTCGGCGCGGACGGCGAGTTGTACACGCGGTTCGCCGTCCTGTGCCTGCGGATATACCTGTCTCTCATCGTTTTCACCTGCGTACAGAAGGTGTGCGCCATCTTTTTACAGTCCATTGGCCACGCAAAAAAGGCCGCGCCCCTCTCCATCCTGCGGGACGTGCTGCTTATCGCGCTTTCGATCCTCGCCCCCGCGGTTCTGGGCGTCACCGGCATCTTCTGGGCCGCTCCCGCCGCCGACGTCATCGCCATGCTGGTGACCGCCGTTGTGATGGTCCGTCTTTGGAAGGAGCTTGGAGCGGCGGACGGAAAACAGCCCGCCCGCGCGGGAACGCAGACGCTCCAGCCGTCCCATCCCGGCGTTATCGTCACGATATCCCGAGAACATGGCACCGCAGGGAAGAGGGTCGGACAGCTTGTGGCTGAAAAAATGGGGATACCCTGCTACTACAAGGAAATGGTGGCAATCGCGGCGCAGGACAGCGGGCTGGCCGAGGAATTTATTTCCAACCTCAACTCGGATGAAAACGCCGTCATGCGCGAACTCTATTTGAGTACCGACGTGGTTAAGCAGGCGATCATAGCGCAGGAAAAGGCCATAAAAAAGATCGCGGAGGCAGGTTCCTGCGTGATCGTGGGCCGGGCCGCCGATTATGTCCTGCGGGGTCACGAGAAAACGGTCCGCATTTTCATCTACGCGCCGGAGGATTATCGGATCCGGAAGGTCATGGAGATGTACGGCGACGCCGGAGACGAGGCAAAACGGAGCCTTGCCCGTTCCGATGCCGCCAGAAGTGCGTACTATAAAAATATCTCCGGCCGGGACTGGGGCAATCCCCACAGTTACGAACTCTGCGTAGACAGTTCTATCGGCGTGGAGGAAACCGCGAATTTGATCGTCAACTATCTGGAGCACGCCTGAGGGCCTTCCCTCGCCGCTCCAAAATGGCCCGGCGCTTCGGCTCCGGGCCATTTTTTTGCAGGCGGGTCACTGTCTGTCGAAGGACGGGTTGAACGCGTAAAAATTCTTGGAATCCAGGCGGTCCGTCAGGATACGCAGGCCCTCGCCGAATCTCTGGTAGTGCACCACTTCCCGTTCCCTCAGGAACCGGATAGGGTCTTTCACATCGGGATCGTCCGCGTAGCGAAGAATGTTGTCGTAACTCATCCGGGCTTTCTGCTCTGCGCCTAAATCCTCATGGATATCGGCAATGGTATCGCCGGTAACAGAAAAGGTCTCGGCAGAGAACGGTGTGCCGGACGCCGCAATGGGATAAACCCCCGTGGTGTGGTCCACAAAGTAAGTGTCAAAGCCCGCTTCCTGTATCTGTTCGGGCGTCAGGTCCCTGGTAAGCTGGTAGACAATAGTTCCCACCATTTCCAGATGGGCTAATTCCTCTGTACCTATATCTGTCAGAATCGCACGGAGTTCCGGATAAGGCATGGAATACCGCTGGCTCAAATAGCGCAAGGACGCGCCGATCTCGCCGTGAGGCCCGCCGTACTGGGTTATAATGATCTTGGCAAGCTTGGCGTTTGGGGTTTTGATTTTTACAGGGTATTGCAGTCGTTTCTCGTAGACAAACATGGGTCAATTGGCCTCCTTTTCCCAGGGCCAGGGGTCGCTGACCCACGCCCAGCGGCTGGTGTTCTGGGGAGTCTCGCCGATAGGGCCGAATTTTTCTTCATACTCTTTTACCAGCGCTTCGGTCCTGGTCCTGTACTCTTCCAGTTTCCGTGCGGCGTCGCAGCTTCCGGGGTGGGAATCCAGGAACAGGTGAAGTTCCCACTGGGCAAACTGCATGGCATGGATACGCCGTCTGAGGGCGTCCCTTTCGTTCATCCGGGTTCCCTCCTTCCTCTGCAGAAAGGTTTATCCAGCACCGGGAACAAAGTCCCCGCGTCAAAAGCGCGTTCAGCGCTGTGCAGGTTTCCGCTCCACTGCTGGAAGGGAACGTAAGCAATTGCAGGCACAGGATCTGCGGGCAGAGGCGTGGGATCGGGCATACATGCCCGGTCATTCATATCTTCCGCCAAAATGGTTACCCCTTTCTCTCATCAGGATATTGGGCGGCCGGACGTCCGGCCTTGTCCCTCGATAACAGAATATGCCGCGGCGGAAAAAGAGTGCGGAAAATGCCACTCTGCTCTTAAGTTGCATCTATTGCTTTTTACTTATGCGCAGTCGTCCTCAAAAACATCGGTAAAGCCGGCAATTGTGGGTTTTGAGGGAGTTACAGGGGTCGACCCGGTGGAAACAGTAAGACCGGAGATTTTCTGGAAGGTGTTTTGGTCTCGCTTGTTTCCTAAACTCAATTGTCCAGAATCGTTTTTTCCACATAGTAAATCCCGACCGGCTTCTCAAGCGCAGCCAGCAGACGTGCTAGGAACACAATCTCATAGTGCTTTTTAGAGACAGTCGACACTTTCTGCATATTGTGATCATCTCCGGAAAGAAACTGCGTGGCCGATCTGATGCGGCGGTATCAGGCGCTGGCGAAAAAACGCAGGGAGAAAAACGCCCTTTGAAAGCAAGCGGAAAAATATTTTGTCATATCAGGGAATTTTTAGGAACTAGTTGCGTTTTTATGTTGAAATGTGTCGGAATATCTGGTATGCTGAATTTTAAGGAACCTCTGATCCGATTCTCCGATGATAAAGCTTTGACCGGAGAAAAAACGTAATTGGAAAATCGTATCAAAGATTCCCCGGAGGGCGCAGGTCCTCCGGTTTTGAAACGAGGGAGATCCTGTGTTATAACCCCTAACGACATTCATGATTTCTCAACTGAATATGACATGCAGGGCGATGAACGGATGCAACCGCCCGGTCTGGATACGCTGCCGTCCGGGCAGGACAGGCAGACCCATGTGGAGCCGGAGGATCCCCCGGCTTCGCGTAGTCATGCCCAAAATGCCTCCGACTTCGCCGGAGCCCACTTTGCCAAAGTCTCCGGCAGCAGCGCTTCCAAAAATAGGCATCCCCGTTTTGCTTTCCGGCACAGGCTCTGGTGGTTCTGCGTAGCCGCCTGTCTCTATCTGGAATGGCTTTTGTTCTTTACCACATCGGGCAAGACCGCCCCCGCTTTCTTTGTCATCAGTCTCTTTGCATTTGCCACCTCCCAACTGTGCTATCTGCTGCTGTCGCTGCTCCACAAGCCTCTGCTTCAGCGGATTTTCGGCAGCATCCTGCTGATTGCCGGCGCATTTTTCTTCGGGCTGGCCTACTTTATTGAGCATACTTTTCAGAATTTTATGAATCTGTCCTCCATCCTGTCTTCCGCCGAGGATGTGGTCGGTAGCTACAGCGGTACTATTCTGTCAATTCTGCTGAGCGGCTGGTGGATGTTACTGCTGCTGCTGCTGCCGCTGCTTTTCTGGCTGATTCTGGGCAAAAAAATCTTTGCCCAGCCCCGGGGCCTGTCCACAAAACAGGGCCGGCTCCGCATGGTGCTGAGCGTTCTGCTTGTGCCCTCCGTCCATCTGCTGGCTGTCGCCATCATCTGCCTGAACCCAACTATGAAAGCCAGCTACACCGAGCAGCCCACTTCCCTCACCTTTGACGGACACGTGCGTTCTTTCGGCCTGTTCGCCGCTGCGCGGCTGGATCTGCAAAATACCCTGTGTGGCAGTTCCCCCACCTCCACCTTTGAAGCGGAACAGTCCAGTTCTCAGTCCTCCCAGCCCTCTCAATCTTCTCAGCCTTCCCAGTCCTCTCAGCCCT
>CAZGLW010000035.1:0-17451 GCA_964525985.1 uncultured Acutalibacter sp.
TCAGTTCCCAGGTTTGATCGAAAGATTCCACAGTTTTATCCCCTTACGCCCAAAAGTTTAAGCCTTGCGGTTCGTCCTCTATGAAGGAGGCGGTCTTCGCCGACCGACCCATGCTTCAATGTTCTCCGGAATGGTCAAAATCTTTGATTTTGTGACCATTCCGTGAGGTTATTATAGCATGTCCGCAGTGGTTTTGCAAAATGATTGCATTCCACGTCACCATTTTATCACAAATCCGCGCGTTTTTCAAATTTTTTTAGGGCCACTATACTTTGTGTCTTTGTATGTGATTGTCACAATTTGTTGTACCCAGGGCCGGCCGCTGTAAAAAATCAGCTTTTTCCCCGCCTTTCTGTGAAAAAATTGTGTTGACACGCAGGGCGGATTTGGGCTATAATGGGTAAACACAAGGGCAGAGGACCCGAAAGGAGGGTTTTGAATATGCTGAGAACCTATCAGCCAAAGAAGCTCCATAGAAAGAAGGAGCACGGGTTTCGTAAAAGGATGTCCGACAGAAACGGACGCAAGGTACTTGCACGCCGCAGAGCAAAAGGCAGGGCGCGTCTTTCTTATTAAGGACGCTTCAAAGGTCACCTTCGCGTGGCCTTTCTTTGTTGTTTTGGATTTTTTGCGGCGACGGACGCTGTGGGAGAAGTTTTACGGATGGGAAAGATCGTATCCATATGCAGAAACAATGATTTTCGGCGCGCGTATGCAAGGGGGAAAAGCTTTGTAGGGCCTTTGCTGGTGACCTACGTGCGGAAGAACCGCTTGGGCATAACCAGAGTAGGTGTGACTACCAGTAAAAAAATCGGCAACGCTGTGCTGCGCAGCCGCTCCCGCCGGGTGATCAGAGAAGCCTACAGGGTCCTTTTTCCAAGGATAAAAAGCGGATTTGATCTGGTTCTGGTAGCCAGAGGGCGTACGCCCCGGGCAAAAAGCACCGAGGTTGAAAAGCAGTTGGAAAGGCAGCTGCTATCAGCAGGGGTCATCGAGCCGAAATGCCGGGAGGAGGCCTGAGTTTGAAAAGGCTTCTTATCAAGTTGATTCAGGGGTATAGGCGGTATGTTTCTCTCAACACGCCCGCAGCCTGTAAATATATCCCCACCTGTTCTCAATACGGAATTGAGGCCATTGAAAGGTTTGGGGCCCTGAAAGGCGGCCTTCTTACCCTGTGGCGGATTTTGAGGTGCAACCCGTGGAGCCGGGGCGGCTATGATCCCGTGCCGGAGAAGAAAAATAAAAAGCTGGGAGGCTGAGGTTGCCGTGCGGGGGACCGCCGGAACCGGCCAAATAAGGAGGAACTGTTCCACCTATGGGAATTTTTAATTTTTTCGGAAGCATTCTTGGCTATCTGCTTTGGTTCCTGTATACCATATTCAGAAACTACGGCGTTGCCATTATCCTGTTTACCGTGGTATTAAAGATCGTACTGTTCCCTACCAGCGTGAAACAGCAAAAAAGTATGGCTTCCCAGACAAAGCTGACCGAGAAGCAGAAAGACCTGCAGAAAAGATATGCCAACAACCGAGAGAAATACAGCGAAGAACTGCAAAAGCTTTATGAAAAGGAAGGTGTAAGCCCCACCAGCGGCTGTCTTACCACCCTTCTTCCATTTCCGATTATGCTGGGTATTTACTATTCAGTGGTCATGCCGCTTTCCAATACGCTGCACATTGCATCTTCCGCCGTTTCCCAGGCTACTGATTACATTTCGAAGATTCCGGGCATAGTTTCTACAAACACCTTTACGGCGGAACTGCAGATAATCCGGAACTTTGACTCGCTGAAAGGGAACCTTACCATGTTCAGCGCTGACGAGATTGCCAAGATCGAAGATTTCTCTCACGGTTTCCGGTTTTTAGGATTGGACCTTCTGGCTACTCCCCAAAGTTCTTCATTCTCTACGTTTCTGTGGATCATTCCCGTTTTATCTTTCCTGGTAAGCGTGGGGACGCAGATTTATACAATGTGGTACCAGAACAGGACCACAGGGCAGAAGCCCCAGGGCTGTATGATGGTGATGGGCTTTGTCCTGCCCCTGATCAGTATATACTGGGCATATACCATGCCCGCCGCCGTTGGCTTTTATTGGGTAATTTCCAGTTTGACCGGATGGGTCCAGATAGTCATTACAAATAAGTATTTCAGTTTGAACCATATGACCGCTATGACGGAAGCCCAGCGGGCCGTCACTTTGGAACTGGCCGAAGCCTCTGTAAAGCCTTTGTCCGCTCAGGCCCAAAAACAGATTGCCGACAGGCTTTCCTCCGGGCCCCAGCAGCAGCCAAAGCAAAAGGCACAGCCAAAAAAGAAAAAATAACCGGGTCCCGGGCCCGGAGGAAAAAGGAAGGATCAAATCATGATTAAAGAAGTTGTGGCACAGGGAGCGACTGTTGAAATTGCCTTTGCCAACGCCTGTCAGGAGTTGGGCGTGGACACCACAGACGCGGAGATTGAGATTCTGGAAGAACCTGCCAAAAAGACCTTTGGATTGTTCGGCGGTAAACCCGCAAAGGTAAGGGCCTATATCGAACTGCCCGATCCTGTGGAGGAAAAACCGGCCCCCGCGGGAGATCCGGCGGAAAGGGCCGCAGAGTATTTAAAGGCCGTGCTCAGGGAGATCGGTCTTGTCGATGTGGCTGTGGAGATTCACAGGGAAGAAGCGGGAGCGAACCTCAGCCTTTCCGGCGCGGATATTGGTTTTATTATCGGGCACAGGGGCGAAACGCTGGACGCTCTGCAGTATCTTTCCTCTTTGGTGGCAAACCACGTGGACGATTCTTACTACCGCATTACGCTGGATGTGGGCAATTACAGGGAAAAGCGTAAGGAAACATTGGAAGCTTTGGGCAAGCGGATGGCGGTACGGGCTGTAAAAACCGGACGCAACTCTTCCTTAGAACCCATGAATCCCTATGAGCGCAGGATCATCCACACTGCCGTGCAGACGGTAGAGGGAGCCAGGTCCTGGAGCGAGGGCGAGGACCTGGGAAGACACGTAGTGATTGGCCCGGAAGGCGGCGAACGGCCCCAACACCGGAATGATAACCGGCGGAGCGGCAGGGACGGCGGCAGAAGAAACGGTGACCGGCGAGGCCCCCGTCCTCCCAGAAGGGATTTTAATAACAGGAACGACAATACTCCCAGGGCGGAGGGGCCAAAGGCCGACGACCCCAACACACCCATTTATGGCAAGATTGAGGCCAAAAAATAAGAAAACAAGGGGCGGCCTGACAGAGGCGGCCCCTTTTTTACGGGAAGCAGGTTGTTTTATGGAAAGAACAATCGCGGCGATTTCCACAGCCGCCGCCCCGGGAGGCATTGGAATCGTGCGAATCTCCGGCCCCAGGGCGCGGGAGATTGGAGACAAAGTATTTTTTTCCCGCAGCGGCAGGAAAATCCGGGATATGAAGGGCTATACCGCCTTGCTGGGGGAAATCAGGGACGCCGCCGGGGAAAAGCTGGACGACGTGGTGGCGCTGGTATTTGCCGCGCCGAAAAGCTACACCGGGGAGGATGTGGTGGAGCTTTCCTGTCACGGCGGTTTGTACGTCACGAAAAGGCTCCTGCGGGAAGTGCTTGATGCAGGGGCTTCGCCCGCCGGGCCGGGAGAGTTTACCCGACGGGCGTTTCTCCACGGAAAGATGGACTTGACCCAGGCGGAGGCTGTGATGCAGGTGATATCCGCCGGGGGGGAACAGGCGTTAAAGGCTGCCGAAGCCGGCAGCGGAGGCGCTCTATCCCAGCGTGTCAAAACCATCCGTGACAGTTTGACGGACCTGGCTGCCCATCTGGCGGCTTGGGCGGACTTTCCGGAGGAGGACGTGCCAGAGATAAACGGAGATGAGATCCAGGCCGGGCTGATCCGGACGGAGGGCTCTCTTTCCAGTCTGCTTGGGACCTTTGACCAGGGAAAGGTCTACCGTGAAGGAGTGGCCACTGTGATCGCCGGCCGGCCTAATGTGGGAAAATCCACCTTGATGAACCTGTTAGCCGGGTGCCAGCGTTCTATTGTTACCCAGTACGCCGGCACTACCCGGGACGTGGTGGAGGAAACCGTGCTTTTGGGCGGAGTGCCTTTACGGCTGGCCGATACTGCCGGTCTGCGAAATACCGATGACCCGGTAGAAAGCATCGGCGTGGCCGCTGCTGAGGAACGCCTGCGGGCTGCCCAGTTGGTGCTGGCGGTATTTGACGCTTCCCGGCCCCTGACCGACGATGACCTGGAATGGATGAAGGAATTGGACCCGGAGAGGACCGTAGCTGTTGTCAATAAAACAGATCTGCCCCAGGTGTTGGACGCTGAAAGGATACGGGACACGTTTCCCAGCACGGTCTTTCTCTCCGCCGCCACCGGGAAAGGAATGGACAGCTTGGAACAGGCAGTATCCGCCCTGTTGGACACAAAGGCTTTCCACCCGGAGGCTGGGGTCCTGTTTACAGAACGCCAGCGGGACGACGTGCGGCGGGCGCTGGAAGCGGTCCGCGAGGGACTGGGTGCCCTGCGGATGGGCCTGACCTTAGACGCGGTAACTGTTTGTGTGGAAGACGCCCTGACGGCGTTGTACTCTTTGACCGGGGAACATGTTTCCGATGAAATTGTTGACCGGGTGTTTGATACATTCTGTGTTGGGAAATAAAAATCTCCCCTGAGTCATGTCGGGGGACAAAGGGGGTTTTGTTATGACAGCATATTTTGCCGGAGATCCGGATGTGGCCGTGATCGGCGCAGGCCACGCCGGCATTGAGGCAGGACTGGCAGCCGCCCGGCTGGGCTGCCGGACCGTGGTGTTCACCATCAATCTTGACGCGGTCGGCAACTGTCCGTGCAATCCCAGTATCGGCGGCACGGCAAAAGGCCATCTGGTCCGGGAGATAGACGCGCTGGGCGGTGAGATGGGCCGGACGGCTGACGAATGCACTATCCAGAGCAGAATGCTGAATTTGGGCAAGGGCCCCGCGGTCCATTCCCTGCGGGTTCAGATAGACAGGAACCAGTATTCCAGGGTGATGAAGCACAAGCTGGAGACCTGCGAGAACCTGGCGCTGAAACAGGCTGAAGTCGTATTGCTAAGACCTGAGGACGGGCGCTGGCTTTTGACCACCAGACTGGGAGCGGTGTACAGCGCCGGAGCGGTCATCATTGCCACAGGAACTTTTTTGGGGGGCAAGGTATTTGTGGGGGACGTGTCTTATGACAGCGGTCCGGACGGCATGTTCCCTTCGGCTTTCCTTCCGCAGTCCCTGAAGGAACTGGGCATATCCCTCCGGCGTTTTAAAACCGGGACCCCGGCAAGGGTGTTGAAATCCTCCATTGACTTTTCAGAATTGGAGGTGCAGAACGGCGACGAGCCCTCCGTCCCGTTTTCTTACGACACGGAGGAGCCGCCCCGAAACAAAGAGGTGTGCCATGTCAGCTGGACAAACGACCGCACCAGGCAGGTCATTCTCGACAACATTCACCGTTCTCCCCTCTATTCCGGCAAGATCGAGGGGGTTGGTCCCCGGTACTGCCCCAGCATCGAGGACAAGGTGGTCCGATTTCCGGACAAGCCCCGGCATCAGTTGTTCATAGAGCCCTGCGGACTGGAAACGGAGGAAATGTACTTACAAGGCATGAGTTCTTCTCTGCCCGAGGATGTGCAGAATGATTTTTACCGCACCATTAAGGGGCTTGAGCATGTACAGATCATGCGCACGGCTTATGCGATTGAATATGACTGCTGTGATCCGCTGCAGATGAACGCCGCTTTAGAGTTCCGGGACTTTCCCGGGCTGTATGGGGCCGGGCAGTTTAACGGCAGTTCCGGTTATGAAGAGGCTGCCGCTCAAGGGCTCATCGCCGGGATAAATGCCGCCAGAAAGCTGCAGGGAAAGGAGCGGTTTATCCTGGACCGGGCCAGCTCTTATATTGGAACCTTGATCGATGACCTGGTCACAAAAGGGGTAAGCGACCCTTACCGTATGATGACTTCCCGTTCCGAATACCGCCTGGTTTTACGGCAGGACAATGCCGATGAACGGCTGACCCCACTGGGCCGGGAACTGGGGCTGATCCCGGACCGGCGGTGGGAGAAGTTCCGGAAAAAGCAAGAGCAAAAACGGGACGAATTAAAGCGGGTCCTTTCCACAGTTTTTCCCCCAACAGAAGAATTGAATGGGATACTGGTTTCACGTGGAACATCTCCCGTGACCACAGGCGCCAGGCTTTCCGATCTTTTGAAACGTCCCCAAATCACATATGACGATTTGACCGCCGTGGACCACACCAGGCCTGCCGTCCCCCGCGCCGTGATGGAAAGTGTGGAGATTGAGATGAAGTACGAGGGCTATATCCGGCGGCAGACCGCCGACATTGAGGAAATGCGGCGGGTGGAGAAAAAACACCTGCCTGAGAGCATCGATTATAACGGGATCAGGGGCCTGCGATTGGAGGCAATCGAAAAGCTTTCAAAAGTGAGGCCCGAAAATATAGGACAGGCGAGCCGTATTTCCGGAGTGAGTCCGGCGGACGTCTCCGTTCTTTTGATATGGCTTGCGGCTTTTGGAAAAGAAGAAAAGTAAAAAGGGAAGGGGAGGTCATCATGCCAGGTCCTGCGGCCGTCAGCTTGATGGGGAAGGCAAAGCAGATCGGAGTAAAAGTCTTCCCCGCTCAGGCGGAGCGGTTCGAGAGATATTTGTCCTTACTGCTGGAATGGAACGATAAAATAAACCTTACCGCTATCACAGACCCGGAAGAGGTGGTGGAGAAGCATTTTGTGGACAGCCTTACCTTACTTTCCCAATGCGCCATAAAAGAGGGGGCAAAGGTGGTAGACGTGGGTACGGGGGCGGGCTTTCCGGGTATTCCTCTGAAAATAATGCGGCCGGATATCCATTTAATCCTGCTGGACAGCCTGAATAAACGATTGAATTTTTTGGGAGAGGTCTGTTCGGCTCTTGATATCCAGGCGGAGCGAGTACATAAACGGGCAGAGGAAGCGGGACTGGACCGCGCCATGCGGGAAAACTGCGATATCGCCGTAGCCCGGGCCGTAGCGCCGCTGAATATTCTTTGCGAATACTGCCTGCCATTAGTCAAAATGAAGGGATTTTTTATCGCCATGAAGGGCCCCGGCGCGGAACAGGAACTGGAGCAGGCTCAAAACGCTTTGAACGTTTTGGGCGGAACGGAGGTAACGGTCAAACCGGTCTCTCTGCCCACAGCGGGGGAGAGGAACATCATCGCCGTACGGAAAAAGCAATTCACGCCCAAAGGGTACCCCCGTCACGGGGGGACCATTGTGAAACACCCACTTTAAAAGGAGAAAAACTATGAAGCTGACCTTCAGAAAACCCGCGATAGACGAGTTGGACGCTCTTGACAAGGTGATGCTGGTCATCAGCGACAAGCCAGCTGACCGTGAAAAGATGGGGCCGCTGGTGGAAAAAATCAACAGTGACCCGCAAAAGTACCTGATGGCCGCGGTTGATGAGGACGCCGGGGTACTGTGCGGCAGTCTGCTTGGGGTGATTTTTGAGGACATCTGCGGCGACTGCCGGCCTATTTTGCTGATTGAGAATGTGGCCGTCCTGCCGGAGTACCAGCGCAAGGGCGTGGGAAAAGCCATGTTCCAGGAGATCGAGCGGTGGGGGAAAGAGATGGACTGCCACTACGCCATACTGGTCTCCGGTATGCAGCGCGCAGGGGCCCACAAATTTTACCGCGCTCTTGGCTACACAGAAGTGAAAGGGTTCAAGAAATATGAGTTGGGATAAATATTTTCCCCGCCGACAAGGTTCGGCAAATTCTCGCTTTTGGCTGTGGTATGATAGCAGCAGGCGAGGGGGGAACGGCGGATGTTTCAAAAGGACAAGCTGAAATTGACGCGGCTGCCCGTGTCGAAAATCATGCCCAATCCCTCCCAGCCCCGCAAGACCTTCCAGGAGGACGAGCTCAGGGCTCTGGCCCAAAGCATAGCCGAAAACGGGCTTTTGCAGCCCATTACCGTGCGAAAGGAAGGCGGATGCTACTATCTGGTGGCGGGGGAAAGGCGGCTGCGGGCGTGCAAACTGGCAGGCCTGCGGGAGATACCGGCCATTATAACAGACTGTGAGCCGGAGGACAGCGCCGTGCTGGCGCTGCTGGAAAATATCCAGCGACAGGACCTGCAGATGTTCGAGCAGGCAAACGCCATTGTGAACCTTCTGCGGGAATGGCAGATCACCCAGGAGGAAGCGGCCAAGCGTCTGGGAATGAGCCAGTCTTATCTGGCAAATAAGATACGGTTGCTGAAACTCAGTCCGGAGGAACAGGCCGAAATTTTGGAAAACAGGCTTACCGAGCGCCACGCCAGAGCGCTTTTGCGGATAGACGATATGACGCTGCGGCAAAAAGTGCTGCGGACGGTGATCGAACGGCAGATGAATGTTTCGCAGACTGAAGAATTGGCGGCCGCCGCCATACAACCCAAAGAGACCCGGCAAAGAGCCAAAAGGACCTTCGTCGCCAAAGATATCCGGCTTTTCATCAACACTATAGATCACGCGGTGGATGCGATGAAAACGGCGGGGATAGATGCGCAGACGGAAAAGAAAGAAACAGAGGAATATATTGAGTGTACGGTGCGCATCCCCAAGTTGGTCCGGGCCTCCAACTGATTTAAGAGTACAAGTTTAACCCATTCCCTTATTCATTTCCCACAGGAAAACGGTCGGGCGTATGCCTGGCCGTTTTTCCATTTCTCGCAAGTTTCACGTGAAACAGGAAGGAAAACATCTTTTTGCTCTTCCATTCAGATGGGTTTTGTGATATGATAAGCAGTGTCGAAAAATAAAAAAGGGAAAGGGGTATCCAATGGGGAAGATCATTGCCGTAGCAAACCAGAAGGGCGGCGTAGGGAAAACCACCACAGCTGTCAATTTGGCGGCGGCGCTGGGGGACAAGGGGAAGAGGGTCCTGCTGGCCGATACCGATCCCCAGGGCAACTCCACCAGCGGGGTGGGAGTGGACAGGAGAGACTGCCCGCTTTCCGCCTACGAGGTAATGGTGGGGGGAGAAAAGGCTAAAGAGGCTGTCCGCCGGACCCAGTTCAACAACCTTGACCTGCTGCCCTCCCATATCGATCTGGCCGCTGCCGAGATAGAATTGGCAGCCAGAGAAAACAGAGAGGATACGCTGAAAAACGCTTTAGCCCCCATACGGGGTTCTTATGATTACATTCTCATAGACTGTCCGCCTTCTCTGGGACTTATCACCACTAACGCCCTGAATGCGGCGGACTCCATTTTGATCCCCATTCAGTGCGAATATTATGCGCTGGAAGGGCTTTCCCAGCTTATGAACACTGTGCGGCGGGTAAAGCGCCAGTATAACGACAGGCTGGATATTGAGGGCGTACTCCTCACCATGTATGACGGGCGGCTGAATCTGACCCAGCAGGTGGTCGAGGAGGTAAAAAAATACTTCCCCAGGAAGGTATTCAAAACTGTGATCCCCCGCACGGTACGGCTTTCGGAAGCGCCGGGCTTTGGGCAGCCGGTGCTTTATTACGATAAATCTTCCCGGGGGGCGGCTGCGTATGGCGAACTGGCCGCCGAGGTGCTGAAGAACAACTCATAAATGGAAAAAGAAAGGGTGTGCGACAGATGAAAAAGAGGGGCCTCGGGAAAGGACTGGACGCCATTTTCGCGGAAAATAATGGTGAGTCGGCGGAGGGCGCGGTGAGCGTAAAGATCAGCGAGATCGAACCCAATCGTGACCAGCCGAGAAAAGAATTTGACAGCGCGGCACTGGCCGAGCTGGCCGACTCCATTTCACAGCACGGCGTTTTGCAGCCGCTGCTTCTGCGGCCCATCATCGGCGGGGGTTACCGAATTGTGGCCGGCGAGCGCCGGTGGAGGGCCGCCAGGATGGCGGGACTTTCCGAGGTGCCAGCGGTAGTGCGTGAAATGACGGACGCCGAAGAAATGCTGTTTGCCCTTATTGAGAATTTACAGCGGGAGGACCTGACGCCTCTGGAGGAAGCCAGAGGGTACCGCACGCTGATCGAGACCCAGGGATTTACCCAGGAAGAAGCTTCCCAGGCTGTGGGAAAGTCACGGCCCGCTGTGACAAACGCCCTGCGGCTTTTAAACCTGCCCGAGGATATCCAGCAGATGCTGGAGCAGGGGGACATCAGCGCGGGCCATGCCAGGACCCTGTTGAGTTTTAAAAATCCCGAGGATATGCGCATGGGGGCCCAAAAGGCAAAACAGGGCGCCTCTGTGCGGGACCTGGAAACTATGGCCAGGCGCTTGAATGAGGAAAAAGCCCCGGCCCCACGATCTGCCAGGCGCAGCCGTTACTACGAGGAAGCCCAGCTTGCCGTAGGCGAATATCTGGGCCGAAAGGTAAAGGTTGCGGGGACGAAGAAAAAGGGGACCGTCCAAATCGAGTTTTACGGCGAAGAGGATTTGAAAAACCTGCTAAAAGAATTAAAATGGACGAAGTAAAAAGAGAGGGAGAAGATCATGCTGGACATTAAACTGGTACGCGCCAATCCTGAATTGGTTAAAGAGAATATTAAAAAGAAGTTCCAGGACGAAAAGCTGCCGCTGGTAGACGAGGTCCTGGAACTGGACGAGGAATTCCGCGCCAGCAAGGCCCGGGGAGACGAACTGCGCCGGCAGCGCAATACCATCAGTAAAGAGATTGGCAAACTGATGGGCCAGGGTAAAAAGGAAGAGGCGGAGGAGACAAAAAAGCGGGTGGCCGCTATTGCCGATGAACTGGCCGCTATGGAACAGAAAGAAGGAGAGATGACCGAAGAGATAAAAAAACGCATGATGGTCATCCCCAATATCATCGACGATTCTGTGCCCATTGGTAAAGACGACAGCGAAAATGTGGAGGTGGAGCGCTTCGGAGAGCCGGTGGTGCCCGCTTATGAAGTGCCCTACCACACGGACATTATGGAAAAATTCAGCGGGATCGATCTGGACAGCGCCCGAAAAACCAGCGGCAACGGTTTTTACTATTTGATGGGGGACATTGCCAGGCTGCATTCCGCGGTCCTTTCTTATGCCCGCGATTTTATGATCGGCAAGGGGTTCACCTACTGTGTGCCACCCTTTATGATCCGCGGCGATGTGGTAAACGGCGTGATGAGTTTCTCCGAAATGGAGAACATGATGTATAAGATCGAGGGGGAAGATCTGTATCTCATCGGCACCAGCGAACATTCCATGATCGGCAAATTTATTGACACCATCCTGCCCGAAGACAGCCTGCCGCAGACCCTGACCAGTTACTCCCCCTGCTTTAGAAAAGAGGTGGGCGCGCACGGAATTGAAGAGCGGGGCGTGTACCGGATCCACCAGTTTGAAAAGCAGGAGATGATTGTGGTCTGCAAGCCTGAAGACAGCATGAACTGGTTCCACAGGCTGTACCACTACACGGTGGAACTGTTCCGTTCCATGAATATCCCGGTCCGCACGCTGGAATGCTGCTCCGGCGATTTGGCGGACCTGAAGGTAAAGAGTATAGATGTAGAGGCATGGTCCCCCCGCCAAAAGAAATACTTCGAGGTGGGCAGCTGCTCTAACTTGGGCGACGCTCAGGCCCGGCGTTTGGGTATTCGTGTGAAGGGCAAGGAGGGGAACTATTTTGCCCACACCCTGAACAACACGGTTGTGGCCCCACCCCGTATGCTTATCGCGTTCCTGGAGAACAACCTCCAGGCCGACGGTAGCGTAAAAATCCCCGAACCCCTGCGGATGTACATGGGCGGGAAGGAAGAAATTCGATAAAAACTGGCCTCCTTACAGGAGGCCAGTCTTTATTGGCGCGCCTTTTTCCCCGCAAAAGACAGGACGAACACAGTAACGCTCAGCAGGTACATCCCGGCCGCCGCAAGGTAAAAAGGCTTTGCGCCGATCGCGTCGAAAACTACGCCGCCAAGCAGGTTCCCCAAAATCCCGGCAACGGAAGAGGTTGCGGCGTAAAAGGCCTGGGCGCTGGCCTTTAAATGATCGGGGGCCAGTTCGTACACATAGTTTAAAGAGGAACCGATGAACAGGCCGTTTCCCAGTCCAAAAAAGGTGGAGAACAAAAGCATCAGACTAAGACTGTTGGCAAATAACCCGTAACCTACGCACTCTACCGCCATTAAAATGGCGGCTGCCGCCACCAGCACCCGCAGGGGGAAACGCCGCCTTAGCTTTATCATCAGCAGCAGAAAGGGGATTTCCAACAGCGCCCGGTAGGCGAGCAAAATGCCGTACCGCTCCGAGGGAACCCCGGTACTTTTCATATAGTAGGGGATAAAGTTCCCCTCGCAGGAGTTGGCAATATAGAAAAAGAAAGCGAATATCAAGAGCATCACATAAGCCCTGTTCCGGAACAATTCCCCCAGGTCCAGATTTTGCTTTTCGCCCTTCCTGGCTTTTGGCTTGGAGTTGGGTTCTCTGGCGAACACCGTAAAGATTATTACAGGGATCATCAAAATACCGGAGAGCCAGAAGGTGGTGGGGACCCCGATCGCAGAGAGCAGGGAGGAGATGATCAGGCTGCCCACCGTAAAGAGGAAGGACCCGGCGCTGCGCAGCACGCCGAAGTTCAGCCGCAGTTCGTTGCAGTTGCGCACTAAGATATTTTCAGCAAATGTGCTTTGTGAGCCGCGGAAGAAGTTTACCGCGGGCAGGAACATGGTGAAAAGGACAGGGGAAAAGGGGAGATCGGTCGGAAGAAGAGGAGTCAGGGCGTACAGGGAGCAGCCGCATATCAAAATGGTGATAAGAACCTTTCGCAGAGACCCGATTCGGTCACTGACCATGCCCCAAAAGGATACCGAGCCGATAGCCACCCCGGAAGAAACAGCATTCAACAGGCCAATCCGGGACGCCGTGAACCCAATGCTTTGCAGATAGACGGTCTGATAGCAGCCAAAGGCCCAGGCGAACCAGAAAATACCGTTCAGGCCCACCAGGTTCACAGCCTGCCTGGTTCCGGGGCCCATCCGGGAAAATAAACGTTTCATAAGCGCTGTACCGCTCCTTCTTATCATCAGTCCGGAAAGGGCTGTTCTCAATGAGCAAGAGTAACGCAAAGCGGCTCGAAAGTCAATGGACTTTTTTTAATTTTAAGCCTGTTTTTTTCTCTGCCTGTGAAACGGAAAAAAATTCTTGCAAAGGGAGAGGGCCGATGATATAATTAACAGTCATAGAATACGGTAATCTTATAAGAAAGAGAGATGTGGTTTCCAATGGAGTACGGGTCAAAATTCGTAAAAGAGGGTCTTACTTACGACGATGTGCTGCTCATCCCTGCCGAGTCCCACGTCCTGCCCGCTGAGGCGGACCTTTCCACCAGCCTTACCAGGAAAATCCGCCTTAACACCCCCATTATGACCGCGGCAATGGATACGGTTACAGAGTCCGACATGGCTATTGCCGTCGCCCGGGAAGGCGGCATCGGCGTCATTCATAAGAATATGACAATTGAAGCCCAGGCCGACCAGGTGGACCGGGTAAAGCGGTCTGAAAACGGGGTTATTGTCAACCCCTTCTTTTTAGCCCCGGATAATCTGGTGCGGGAAGCTGACGAGATTATGGGCCGGTTTAAAATCTCCGGCGTGCCTATCTGCGAGGACGGCATACTGGTGGGAATTATCACAAATCGTGACATGCGCTTTATGGAGGGAAAGGATTTCGACCAGCCCATCCGAAATGTCATGACAAAAGAAAACCTGGTGACCGCCCCTGTGGGCACCACAATGGAAGAGGCCCAGGAGATCCTGAGGGAACACCGGATCGAGAAGCTTCCCATTGTGGATGCGCAGAACAGGCTAAAGGGCCTTATCACCATTAAAGATATCGAGAAGGCTGTGAGGTATCCCAATTCCGCCAGGGACGAAAAAGGCCGCCTGCTCTGCGCGGCGGCTATCGGCGCCACCCGGGACGTACTGGAGCGGGTTGCCGCCCTTATCGAGGCGCAGGTGGACGCCGTGGTGCTGGATTCTGCCCACGGCCACAACAGCGGTGTGCTGGAAGCGGTAGCAAAGGTCAAAAAAGCTTATCCTGACCTGCAGGTGATTGCGGGGAACGTGGCAACCGCTGAGGGAGCTAAAGCGTTGATTGACGCGGGCGCCGACTGTGTAAAAGTTGGCATCGGCCCCGGGTCCATATGCACCACCCGGGTGGTGGCGGGCATTGGCGTTCCCCAGATCACCGCCGTATTTGACGCGGCCCAGGAAGCGGACAAGCATGGGATTCCTGTGATCGCTGACGGCGGCATCAAGTACAGCGGCGATATTGTAAAGGCGCTGGCTGCCGGGGCAAATGTGGTAATGCTGGGCTCTATGGTGGCCGGCTGCAAAGAAGCCCCCGGCGATTATGAATTGTACCAGGGCCGTCAATTTAAGGTATACCGGGGCATGGGGAGCCTGGGAGCTATGGGTAAGGGCAGCAGCGACCGGTATTTCCAGGGAGAACAGAAAAAATTTGTGCCTGAGGGCGTTGAGGGCCGGGTGCCATACAAGGGGCCGCTGGCGGATACTGTGTTCCAAATGCTGGGCGGGCTCCGTTCCGGTATGGGTTACACCGGATGCAGGAATATCCGGGAGCTTCACGAGAAGGCGCAGTTTGTGCGTATTACCGGGGCCGGTCTGAAGGAAAGCCATCCGCATGATATCCAAATCACCAAAGAAGCTCCCAACTATTCTATCCACGGCTGACGCCGCGTGAGACATAAGGATAAAGAAAAATTCTTGACAAATACTAGGCGGTAGGCTATAATAATCTGGCGTCCTACCCAAAAGGTAAGGGCGCATATATGGCGGCATAGCTCAGTTGGCTAGAGCATTCGGTTCATACCCGAAGTGTCGATGGTTCGAATCCATTTGCCGCTACCATATGGCCCGGTGGTCAAACGGTTAAGACACCGCCCTTTCACGGCGGTAATACGAGTTCGATTCTCGTCCGGGTCACCAACGCCGCCGCAAATTTGCGGCGGCGTTTTTTTGGAGGGATCACCTATGCTGAAAAAGATACTTGCCTTTCTGGCCGCAGCTGCTCTGGCCCTTACTCTGACCGGATGCGGCGGCACTACGGTAACATTGCCGACGCTTACCCTCAGCGCTTCTTCCGGTTCCTCCGATACAGGGGAAATTACCCGTGAAAAGCCTGACGGAACATATGAGGACACGCTGGTGGGCCTGATGTCTTATATGGAAGACGGCCAGGCCGTAGTAAAGGACGAGGGGGTTTCTTTTGATAATGACAGTATTGTTATTGACGAAGACGTGACAACCTTCACCCAGATGTCCTATAAGGAAATCGGGGCTGTGAATGGTTACCGCTATCAGTTCTCTTTTAATGGGAGCACCGTTCAGGCGGAATTTTATGAGTTTGACCCGGACAACCTGGATGAGAAAGCCAAAACATGCGTTTCCAGTGTCCGGGAGAATGGATTCTTTCAAATGCTGGACGAAGAGGTGCAGGCGGTTTTGCATCCCAGCGGGAAATATTTGATGATTTACACGGACAGTAACGCCGAAAAGAAGGATGAAAACAAGGAGCAAAAGGCCTGGGCGGAGGAACTGTTTTTGGGCTTCCAGACCTGATGAAAAATGAAGAAGGCAGGGACCCGCCGAAAGAGTTTCGGCGGGTTGTTTGCGGAACTTGGGCCGGATTTGAAGGAGAAAAACGACGGGATCGATAGGGAGAGGGAGGAAGTTATTTTGTCATTTCATTTTAAACCCCGGGAGCGCCGGAGTTCTTACGAGATCGATATGACCAGCGGACCTTTGCTGGGAAAGATTGTAAAATTTGCTATCCCTCTGGCTCTTTCAGGGATTTTACAACTGCTGTTCAACGCCGCCGATATGGTGGTAGCCGGCCGTTTCGCGGGCAGCCAGGCTCTGGCGGCCGTAGGCTCTACCGGCGCGCTGATCCAGTTGATTATCAACCTGTTTATGGGCCTGTCCGTCGGTGTGAACGTTCTGGTAGCGCGCTATTATGGCGCCAACCAAAGAAAAGAGTTGGATGAAACCGTACATACAGCTATCCTTACCAGTCTGGTGTCAGGCGCGGTCCTTATTGTTATCGGTGTGCTTCTTTCCCGGCCCCTGCTGGAAATGATGGCGACCCCGGCGGATGTGATAGACCAGTCGGTTTTATATATGCGCATTTATTTTGTCGGGATGCCGGTAATGATGCTGTACAACTTCGGCTCGGCTGTTCTTCGCGCTGTGGGGGATACCCGCCGTCCCCTGTATTTTTTGTCTGTCGCCGGGCTGGTTAACGTAGTGCTCAACCTGTTTTTTGTAATCGTCTTTGACATGGGCGTGGCCGGGGTGGCAGTAGCCACAGTTGTTTCTCAGTGCATTTCCGCCGCTTTGGTCCTGTTGTGCCTTGTCCGAAGCGATTCGGTGTACCGTGTGGATTTAAAGCGCCTGCGGGTGGTTCGGAACAAGCTGTGGCTTATGACAAAGATCGGTATTCCGGCGGGTGTTCAGGGAGCCATGTTCTCTATTTCAAATGTGCTGATACAGTCTACCATCAACTCTTTCGGTTCTATCGCTATGGCCGGCAGCACGGCCGCCGGGAACATTGAAGGATTTGTTTTTACCGCTGAAGATTCCCTGACGCAAGCCTCTTTAAGCTTTGCGGGGCAAAATTTTGGAGCCAAAAAGTATAAGCGGGTCCACCGGTCCCTGATGACCTGTATGCTGCTGGTCACTGTAGTCGGGCTGGTAATGGGCTGCGGGACCTATCTTTTAGGCAGACCGCTTCTCAGCATTTATACTTCTGACGCCGAAGTCATTGGATATGGCCTGCGGAAGCTGCTTTTGCTCTGTGTTCCCCACTTTACCTGCGGCCTGATGAACGTGGTCGTGGGGGCCATGCGGGGGCTGGGGGCTTCAATAGTGCCGATGACCATTTCCGTTTTTGGCGTGTGCGTGCTGCGGGTGGTGTGGATATACACCGTTTTTGCTGCCTTTCCCACCTGGGAGGTGCTGTTCATGTCCTATCCGGTCACCTGGCTTGCCACTTTCTTAATAGAAATCGTTTGCTTCTTTATGGTGAAGAAACGGGCGATAGAACGCGCTGAGGCGAACGGGGGTCCACGTTAGAAAACGCCGCCCTTCCACAGCATAAGCAGCACCATCACATTTACAAGACAAACCACGACAGTCTGCCACAGGATATGAAAGGCCCGTTTTGTTTTTTCCATATTCATGTTCATGCTTCCTTTCCAGCCGTTTTCCTATATATACCTATATATAATGGAAAGACGGCTGTTTCTATGCTGTTAAATTTCCCATCCGTATTAAAAAGCTATCCCAGGCAAATTCTTCTTTCTTTAGGTATTTTGTGGCTTTGAAGGGAAAAAAGCACCATATATGGAAGGCAAAAAAAGATTCAAAAAAAAGTTTAAAAAACGGCAAAAAAGGTGTTGACATAGGGAGTGGAGATGTGGTAAGATAG
>CAZGLW010000036.1:0-16987 GCA_964525985.1 uncultured Acutalibacter sp.
CACGCCGCCGCTTTCGCTCTTATTCGATATTCTCCCCCAGCGTCCCCTGGCTCAGGTGGGTGAGATAGGCGTTGATAAAGCCGTCCAGGTCGCCGTCCATCACGGCGTTTACGTTGCCGGTCTCAAAGCCTGTGCGGTGGTCTTTCACCATAGTATATGGCATGAACACGTAAGAGCGGATCTGGCTGCCCCAGGTAATCTCTTTCTGCTCGCCCTTGATATCAGAAATCTTTTCCAGGTTCTCCCGCTCCTTGATCTCCACCAATTTGGAAACCAGCATTTTCATGGCCACGTCCCGGTTCTGGTACTGGCTGCGCTCCACCTGGCAGGAAACCACGATACCCGTGGGGATGTGGATCAGGCGCACGGCGGAGGAAGTCTTGTTGACCTTCTGGCCGCCCGCGCCGCTTGCCCGGTAGACTTCCATTTTGATGTCGTCGGGATTGATCTCCACGGAATTGTCCTCCTCGATCTCCGGCATGACCTCCAGTGAGGAAAAGGACGCGTGGCGCCGTCCTGCCGCGTCAAATGGAGAGACCCTTACCAGCCTGTGTACCCCGGCCTCGCCCTTAAGGTACCCGTATGCGTTTTCGCCTTCCACCAAAATAGACGCGCTTTTTATACCCGCCTCGTCCCCGTCCAGATAGTCCAGGGTGGTGACCTTAAATCCGTGACGCTCGCCCCAGCGGTTATACATGCGAAACAGCATTTCCGCCCAATCCTGGGCCTCGGTGCCGCCGGAGCCCGCGTGAAAAGTCAAAATGGCGTTATGGTCATCGTATTCGCCGGTGAGAAGGGTGGAAAGCTTCATGGTCTCGATCTCGGCCTGTATGCCGTCGATCTCCTCCTGAGCCTCAGGCACCAAAGAAAGGTCCTCTGCCTCGTCCCCCATCTCGATCAGGGCCAGAGCGTCGCCTACACGGGAAGAAAGCTTCTGATAAGCCTCGTCTTTTCCTTTCAATGCGGCCATCCGCTGGGTGACCTTCTGGGCTTCGGCCATATTATCCCAAAAGCCCGGCTCGGCTGATTTGTGCTCCAGCATTTCCACTTCCTCCCGGAGCTTCTCAAGGCCAAGAGCATTTTTTAACTCTTCCAGGGCCTTCTCCTGCTCCTCCAACTGGTGTTTCAATTCTTCAAATTGCAGCATATTTCAAAAACTCCTTTGCGGCGGTTTTCAATGTTTACACAGGAGATATTATAATTGAAACAGCGGAAAATGTAAACCGGAATTCTGATAAGACAAAATTTTTAGCGTATTGTAATCATATAATCACTAAGCGCGAGAACGTTTATCCCATTTCCAAACGCCGCTGCTTTGTCAAATTCCAGTGCATTTCCGGTGTCTGTAATGGAATCACATGTTCGAGCGTTTCAACAATATTTCTCCCAATTCCCTTTCCCTGACATTCCGGCAAAACAAAAATGGTAAACAAGTTGCTTTCATCTTCCTTGTCCCAATATGGAACAATTGCCCCGCAGCCAACGATTTTACGTTCGTCACATACAACATAGAAATACATCCATTTCGCACGCTCCAATATGGGAACAGTTCCTTCTCTGACACATGCAGACAAATAAGCGTACCGCCCAGACCTGTTACGATGAGGGCGGTACAGAAAGCAGCAAAACAGTGCTGTGTGAAGTTTATACAGGTTCGGGGACTGACCCGCTGAGTCCCGCCGCTTTTTCCGTTTTTGCTTTGCTTCCCTCCTGCGAAGCGCTAACCGTGCAGGTAATTTGCGCGGTACTCAGCATTGATTTCCGCGATTTCTTTTTTCCCGTCGATATAATCCTGATACATCTTAAACGGATCGCCGCCGCCCAAACAGCACGACGAGCAGTTTTCGCAACCGCCACCGCCGCAATCAAGAGAGCCCCGTATTATTTCCTCTCGTTCTTTCCTCGTTGTATCTTTGATTAACAGTTTCATGGGAGCTTCCTCTTTACAGACGGGACACCTGCTTATCGGCGTTATAGGTATGCGGCACCTTTTCCACCGCTTTATGGCCGATTGCTATTGCGATCTCATACTCATACCCTTCAGGAAAATGCAGGGCCTTTCCGAAATACTCTTTTTTCTCTCCCCGCAGAGCGTCATAAATACAGCCTATAATCACACTGCCGAGGCCAAGCTCTTCAGCCGCAAGCGCTATATTCTCAACGGCAATTCCCGCATCGACCGGGCTCCATTTGAATCCGCTTTCCGCACTGAGGATGACGACCACCGGAGCGCCGTAATAAAAGTTCTGATCCGGTTCTGCAGTGTTCCGCATACGGTTTTTTTCGTCTTCAATTTCCTGTAAAAGCGGGTTCCCCGCTTCCAGGACAGTAAAATGTATTTCCTGCCTGTTGGTGGCGGTAGGCGCCTGCAAGCCCGCGTGGATCAGGGTTCCAATTTCCGATTCGGTCAGGGGCTGCTCTGTGTATCCTCTCGTGGAACTTCTTAACCTTATTGCCTCTGTTGTGTTCATTGTAAATCCTCCTTCTGAAATTATTTAAGTGCTTTTGTCAGACAAATCAGCACTGTTTAACAAAATATACGTCAGGCCAGCTTCTGCCCCGGATGGAGGAGAGAAAACTCGGCGGAACGCGGCATGGGGAACACGGACAGTCAACCCTTCTGTTAAAACAAGTATAACACGGAGCAGGTCTGTTTTCAAGATTTTTCGGCATTTCACCTCGTTGGGATGCTGCCTTTTTTTAACACGCCGCTGCAGGACGCGTTTTTTTCACGGGGCTCAGAAAATTCCTGATTGCAGCACAAAAGCGAGAGGCCTTCGGGCTGGCCTCCCGCTTTGTCTCCTGCTTTCTGCTTTGCAACAGGGCTGCGCTGCAGTCAGCGCTTCTTCCTTATTATCCCCGCTTCAATCACTCGGTCACAGAAGCAAACTTACAGTACCACTGGTACCCGATATTTCCAACCATAAGGCCCTTCACCCTGTTGGTCAGGAAATTGTTTGTATCAGTATGCATCACAGGTATAATGGGGGACTCTTCACAAATAAGGTCTTCAGCCTGCCTGTAAATGGCGATACGCTTTTCGGGATCCAGTTCGTTGCGGGCCTGCTCGATGAGAGCGTCGTACTCGGGATTCTCCCAGTTGCTGCTCTGAGAAGAGGCCTGGCACTCCATGAAGGTCATGGGTTCGGCGTAGTCGCCTACCCATCCGGCCATAGTCATATCCCACAGGCTGTAGTCGGAGGAATTTGTCAGGAACTCGGCCCAGCCGCTGCAGATATTGAGTTTCAGGTTAATACCCAAGTTGCTTTCCACCGACTGCTGGACAAACTCCTGCATTTGCAGCTGACGGGAGGAATCGCCATAAGTCATGTAGGTGACTGTGTACTGGCTCAAATCGTCGGTTTGAAGGCCCAATTCGGTCAGGCCCTCCTTCAGCAGCTCCTGAAGCTTTTCCGGATTGCCGGTATACTCTTCGCGCTCCTCTTTCCAGGCAGGGTAACCCGCAGTGTCGCGGTAATTGAGATCGCCCACACCCAGGTCGCCGGGAACATAGCCATAAGCGGGCGAGTTATGGCCGTAAATAGTATCGCACCATTCCACGTTGTCAATAGAATAAGCAATAGCTTTCGCGACCTTGCTGTTGGAGATAATGCCGGAGGGGCCTCCGGTTTTCTTGTTAAAGGTGATGGACTGGGTAGCGGCGGCATATTCGCTGTAGAGATACTGGCATTCGCCGTTTTCAGCCATCTCCTTGTACTCCTCAAGATAGTCGCCGGCGCCGGACAGAAGATCCAACTGGCCCTCCTTGAACAGCTTGTCTTTGGTCGCGTCTTCGTTGACATAGCTGAGTTCGATCCTTTCAAGCGTCACGGAATCCGCATCCCAGTAGGTCGGGTTCTTTTCCAGGACGCCGTAGGACTTGTCTACCCAATCAGTGACCATAAAGGGCCCGTTGAATACGAGATCTTCCCAATTGTCGCCATATGTGTCGTAAATGGGGGATACAATGTCCTCGCGCAGCGGGAAGAAGCACTGGAAGCCCGCTTTGTAGTAGAACTGGGCGTCCGCGTAAGCAAGGGTAAACTCCAGCGTGTAGTCGTCAATCGCCTTAACGCCCACATTGCTGTCAAAGTCAAGAGCCTCGATTTCCGCTTCGGCGGCCGCGACCTCCTCATCTGTGGGGTTGCGGTCCTGTTTTTCACCCGCGTCGTTGTAAATAAAGTCACCGTCTTCGTCGCAGATATAATAAGTTGAATTCCAAATCTTGGAAAAGCTGTCATAATAATCCTGCGCGCCGGCGATAGACGCCGCAAAAAATTCATAAGGGGCGGCAAGCTCGCCGTCGAGCAGACGTTTTGCGGCATACACATAATCGTTTGCGGTAACGGGCACTCCGTCGCTCCAAACCGCGTCTTCTACCAGGTGGTAGGTGTAAACGAGCCCGTCGTCGGACACGTCATAGCTTGTGGCGCCCGCCAATTCGAAGGTCGCCTGGCCGTCATCGGTGTAATGGTACTGGCAAAGACCCTCCATCACATTGGAAAGGATCGTGCCGGACTCGCTGTCAACGCATGTCGCGCTGTCCCATGTAGCCAGTTCCGGCTGGGCCAGATAAAGGACCTGCTCAACGCCGCTGGTATCACCGCCAGTGCTTGCAGCGCTTGCAGTGCTGGCCGCATTATCGCCGCTGCCGCTGGAAGCGGTATTCCCGCTGCAGCCCGCAAGGGCAGCGGTCAAAACGAGAACGGCCGCCAATGTCAGAGCCAGTATACGCTTGATTTTCATGTTTCTGCATCTCCTCAAATAGATTGTTGACTCACTCCCGATAGGAAAATAATACGCTCGAGGGCAAGCCCTGCACCGTGTTGATTCCTGCATAAAAAGAGGTACGGTCTGATCTTGCGGAAAACCGTTTCTGCAAGTCAAAATACATAATTATGCAAAATTCTTTTCGGTTTTAAACATTATATCTTGGACAGGATGAGAAGTCAAATAGAAAGTGTAAATAGTTTGGCCGCAATTTTTAGCTATTTCGCCGACAAGATGTGATGCTGATCCCTCACTCATATGAATTTTTGAATTTTGAAAATTGCGTTTGCCGGGTCATTTGGAGCCTTACAGCACAAAGCGCTGAAGAGCAAAAAAGTCTTTACTTCCAAATGGAAAGGAAGTATAATGACAAAAAAACGAAGGAGTGCTGTTATGAATCCGGTCATACAAAACCTTTACGAACGAAAATCAATGCGCAGTTACACTGATCAGCCCGTTTCCGCGGAGGATAAGGCCATTTTGTTTGAGGCCGCCATGCAGGCTCCCACCGGCGGCAACCAGCAGGGTTTTACCATTATCGACGTGACTGACCAGGCAATTAAGGACCAGCTGGCGGAACTTTGCGATCACCAGCCGTTTATCGCGACCGCCCCCGTTGTTTTGGTGTTTATCGCTGACAGCCAGAAGTGGAACGACGCCTATAAAGAAGCGGGCCTTACCCCGCATAAGCCCGGACTGATGGGCATAGTTGGCGGCGTATCGAATACCTGCATTGTCGCTCAGAATGTTGTGGTTGCCGCCGACGCTCTCGGCATGGGTTCGTGTTACATCGGCGATATTCTTGAAAACTGTGAAAAGATCAGGGATCTTTTCAAGCTTCCGCAGTATTGCCTGCCGGCAGCCATGCTTTGTATCGGTTATCCCACAGAGCAACAAAAGAACCGCAAAAAGCCCGCCCGCTTCCCAAAGGAATACATGATCTGCGAAAACCAATACAGAGCCTTGAACGGTACGGAGATCCGCGATATGTTTAAGGAGCGCACCGCTTCCAAAGGCTTTGACGAATACCTCAAGTTCATGTTCGGAAGAAAAGCCGACGCCGACTTCGCAAAAGAGATGGCGCGTTCCATTCAGGTGTACCTCGATAATTTCCAGAAATGAAAGACGGATAAAAGCATGGAACCGGCCGGCAGTCAGGAACTGCCGGCCGGTTCTACCGTTCGCGGGATGGATTTTTTCAGAATGCGAAATCGCCGTTTAAAAACACGTCTATTTCCTTTCCGTCCTCCGTGGTGCCCACGATGTGCATGTCTGGGGTACCGATCATAAAGTCAATGTGAATAACGGAATCGTTAAACGTATGCCCACTGCCCTCCGGCGTGCTGCCGAAACCTCTTCCCAAAGCCAAATGGCAACTGGCGTTTTCATCAATAAGGGTGGTGTAGTAAACGATATTCGAAAGGCTGATGGGAGAATGGTACTCCACAAGGGCAGCTTCGCCCAGGTAGCCCGCGTTTTCATCCGAACGCACAAGGGCTTCCAGCATCTCCTTGCCCTCGTCCGCGAAAATCTCCACGACCTTGCCCTTTTCAAAACGGAAGCCAAAATTGTCGATCTTTTTTCCGCCCAAGACAAGCGGGCGGGAAGCATATACAACACCCTCGGTGCCAAACTTCTCGGGAGTAGTGCAAACTTCCTCGGTGGGGATGTTGGGGTTAAAGGGCACATAGTCCTCCGGCAGTTCACGGCCGCCCATACCGAATTTCGAAAAAGGTGTCAATTTTACTATAAGGTCGGTTCCGTTTGAAGCGGTGTAGTGCAGCTGGGTAAGGTGCAGGGCGTCGATAGCATTAGCCCGCTCGGCCTTTCTCGCGTTCTTCTCCTCCCAGGTCTTCACAACATCGTTCGTCTCGTCAATATAGCAAAGCTTAAAGAGGAGCCGCCACAGCTCGTCCTCAGCGTTATCCCCAGGGGTATTTTTGAGAATATAGTCTGCCCACTCCTTTGTGGGCACCATAGCGATCAGCCATTGGCAGCGCTTTTCGCGGCTTGCCTTGCGCATAACGTTTCTCACAGCGTCGACATGTGCGAAAATAGCATTGGATCTCTTCTCGCTCACGTCCTCCATCAGCTTGGGATTCACACCTTCAAGGCGAACATAGCACGCGCCGTCCTCAAGATAGGATTCGTTCATGGCATACTCCCAGTCCTCTACCTTGCGGATTTCCTCATCGCTGCGATAATTTGCCGCGACCTTCATATTGGGAAGATCGAGGTAATGCACCACAACATTCCCCGCGCCAAGCTTGTAGCACTCTTCCGCAAAGATTGGGGTAAATGAAGCGCCTTCAACAGCAGCTTCGACAAGAACGGTCTGCCCTTTTTGAACATTGAGCCCCACTCTCGCCAGAGTGTAAGCATACTTCCGTTTCATTTCTTCAAAAGTCATTCTTATCAGCCCTTTTTTTATTTTTTACGTCATCTGCTTTTACTTTTTCTCTTCGCTCTCTTTTTCACTCTTGCCCTCGTCTTTCTCAGGGTCCTTGCCGCTCATCTCCGCCCTTCTCTTTTTGCCTTCCTCCAAAGCTTCCTGCACTTTGGGTGCAAAGGTGCGCGGGATGGGATTGACCGCCGAGTTGGCGATCTGAGAGACGTAGTCCAGGATGAATTCAACGGCCTGAATCAGGCTGTCAGGGTCCATATGCTCCATAGTATCGCGATAATTGTGGATCTCAGCGCCGCCGCGGACGCTCTCCTGGCCGAACGACGCCGCCGGGACGCCGGCCGCCGCAAAGCTGGAGGAATCGCTGCTGTAAGTGCCCAGCGTACTCTTGACGGGGAAGCCCTTCATATTTGCAAGGTTCTCCAGACCGTGGAGCACGCACTCATCACCGCTGCAGCAGAACAGTACGCGGCCTAAGGTCACGCCAACCATGTCGATATTTACATTGTAAATGACCTTTTCCAGGTCGTCCTTATGCTGTTCGCAATATTTGCGGGAGCCTACCAGCCCTATCTCCTCGCAGCCGCACCAGAGAAACCGCAAAGTACGCGCCGGCGGGTTCTCCACAAAGTGGCGCATCAGTTCCAACAGAACCACACATCCGCTGCCGTTGTCCCAGCTGCCCCTGGAATGGATCACCGTATCATAGTGGGCGGAAACCACTATCGTTTCATCTGGATATTTGACGCCGGGGATGGTGGCTACCACGTTTTGAGAAGAACCGACGCCGGAGGTCTGGTCCAATTTCAGGCAGACCTCAGCGCCCGCGCGGTTCTTTATGAAATCCTCCGCGTCCCGCAGGTGAATGCTCACACCGGGAAATTCCACATTGGCTTCGCGGGGGAGCATATTCCTCACCCGGGGACCGCCGGTTATCACTTCGTCGTCGCAAAATCCGCCGTGAGTATTGATAAAGCCTACGGCGCCCTTTTCTTTCAGCTTTCTGATCAGCTTGGGCATCAGCAGACCGGTACACAGTACGATCTTCCCCCGGACATCGAGCAGGTCGGCGTCCAAATCACCGGCGCCTATATACTGCACAGGGGCGGTGATTCCCTCTTTGGGCGTACAGCCGGAGTGATTGATACCGTAGGCGGTATACTCGCGGCCGTTCTCTCCCAGCACAGTGAGGGTTGCTGTATGTATCTCGGCATGATCGATCTCGAACGGTTCCACCTGCACCTGGACACCCAATTCCTCACAGGCAGCCTTCAATTCCCCGGCTGCCCGCTTTTCCCCTTCAGTTCCGCTGACGCGCTCATAGGAAAGCCCCTCCAGTTCCTTCCAGGCGCGGCTTTTTACTGCTGACATATACGATCCCTTCCTTTCACCATATGTAGAATATCTGCATCAATCCTTAAATTCCAGTATAGCTAATGCGGCAGGAAAGGTCAAGCTTTTTTTCGTCTTCCAGGTTCTCCTGGCGGGAAGCGCTGGAAAACGCGGCGCCTGATATTGGCCCGCCGGAATATACCTATCTCCTTCTGTCCCGGAGAACCGAAAACCCGTATCCCGCAGCCGCCAGAGCAGTGAAACAACCGCCGGTGATCCAATAAATAATCATCAGTTTGTTTGTGGTCCCGTAGATCTCAAGTACCCCCTGAAAAATACACCCGACTGTTAAGGCGGCAATACCGGAATTGTAGAGGTTTCTGACCAGGCGTCCGGGCATCCTTTCCCTGCTGAACCGGTCCAGCAAAAAACAAAGAAGCGTGCCGCCGATCAGCGGAACGGCAAAAGCATACAGCATAAAACCGGAATATACCTCATGGCTGAACCGCTCGTATACCGCGCCAAACAGCAAACAGAACAAAGAGATTAAAAGATAAGCGAACTCCCACCGCTTTATGGCTTTCGGATCTTTCTCAGCAGCCAATATAGACAATATCGCTCACGCTCCTTTCCTTAATGCGGCCCCTGCCGGAGGTCGGCTGGTTGACGACCTCCCCATTGAAAAACATAGTGGAAGACCCTCCGCCGTCCAGGTTGTAGACAGTCTGCGCACCCAGCCCCCGGACAAACCCGGCAAGTTCATAGAGGCTCAGGCCCTCGCTCTCATCGGTACGCCCGTCTGAAACGATAAACAGGTAATGCAGGTCATCCACAACGGCAATCGCAGTGCGGGGATTGCTGGCTTTTGCTTTTCCAACCTCTTCGTCTTCCGAGATGGTGACGGCGCCGTCCTGTACCAGAGCGGGGCCGAAAGATAAAATCTGTTCCGCGCCGTTATCGCGCAGGGTTTCCGCAGAGATCCCGCTTTCATTGATAATTTCAAAACTGCCGTCCGCATATATGACCAGATCCTCCTGATCGCGAACCGCACTGTCCCGGTAAAGGGTGCCGTTTTTCAGAACATATCCGCCCTCCCGGGCGCCGTAATAATCTCCGTTTATGGCTAAAATGGCGTTATTTTCTGAAGCGATCACGGATGTCTTTTCGGTGACGTTCTTACCATAAGCGCCCTGCGCAAATGCGGTCCGCAGATATAGCGGAGCGGCCAGGAGAACATCCGCCACATAAATGGAGGTATCATGTTCCCGGTATTCCGTAAGGGTGATACTGATATTCCCGTCGTCATAAGAATTCCCTGTCACCGTCACCTCCGCGGCGCCGAATCCCGTCCGATCAGAAGATTCCGTTTGAGAATCGTTTTCCTGTTCCGAAACTGCCTCCGGCTGCTGTGCCTGAGAAGAAATGCGGCTCTCCTGCGCACTATCCGCAACAGAATAGACTTTTGTGATTACAAAAGTGTCCAGCGCCATATAAACGGTAAAGGCGGCCAGGAGGATCGAGTAACAGAACGCCCACAGGTGTTTTTTCATCGGTCCGTCTCCCCTCCTTCCTTTTTACCGCGGAAAATGATGAAATGCTGGATCAGCCAGTTGAACGCGAAGAACACAAGCTCTGTTATCAGCTTGGCCAGGTAGCGGTTCATTCCCAGCCCGCCGGCCAGACCGTTCAGCAGCAGGGTGTTGCCCGCCAGAACAACTGCCGCCAGCAGCACATACTGTACAGCGGAGCGTCCAATACCGGCTTCGCTATGAAACACGAGCTTCCGGTTCACCGTATAGTTGACGGCGGCGCTGACGGCCCTTGCACCGATGTTGGCCGCCGTCAGGCTTCCCGTCAAAAGCAATAGGAGTGAATAAAGACCGTAATCCACCAAAAAGCTGAGAAACGAGGACGCCGAGAATTTTAAAATTTCCATGTATACACGACAGGAGTCTTTTACCGTATCAAAATGGGAGCCCGCGTTCTTACCCATGTAGATGGTTTCTATTTCCAGTTCGGCAATCGGGATTTTCTCCCTTGCGCACGCCAGGAGAACATTCATCTCGTATTCATACCGCTGCCCGGAGATAGTCAGGAAAAACGGAACCAGGCAGCAGCTAAAAGCCCTCAGCCCTGTCTGCGTATCATGAACGGTAAGTCCTGTGGCCAGACGATATACAAAACGGGTCACAGAATTTCCAAATCGGCTGCGCAGCGGCACGCCCCGCTTGAACGCCCTGCTGCCAAGAACAAGTGTGCCCGGATGTTCCTCCGCGCAGCCGCATAGCTTAAGCGCATCTCCGACCGTGTGCTGACCATCAGAATCTATCGTGACCACAGTACAATCATCCGGAAAATTTCCCTGGATGTAGGCAAGGCCGGTCTTTAAGGCGCAGCCCTTCCCCGCGTTTTGTTCATGCTTTAAAACAAATGCGTATTCCCCGGCTTTAGTGAACAAGTCCGCGTATTCAGTTCCGCTTCCGTCATCGACAATAACAGGCTGGAACCCCGCGAGGGACGCTTCTTTCGCCAGTTCCGGAAGGCGGCTGTCCGGTTCATATGCCGGTATCAATGCTATCCTTTTTCGCGCCATTCCCTGGACCTCCTTAAAAGAGGAAAAGGGACTGCCAATACGGCGGCCCCTTCCAACGTGCCTTTATAACTCTTTGCTGCCGCGCTTTCCGCCATTCATATTTTCGCGCTGGGTCCCGCCCATACCGCCCATACCGCCCATTCCACCGGTATTGGAATAGACCAGGCTGTCCATTGTGACGGAAGTTTCTGAAGAACCGACAATGAGCGTATAAGTGCTTCCCTGTACGATACCGGAGCAGCTCAGTATCACGCAGGAAAAGTCCTGATCTGTTTCCCTGGTCAGAAGAACGCTGCCGTCCTGGTCCTGCAGGGTGACCGTGGTGCCCGCCGTCTGGTTCCCCACCGACGCCATAATGACGCCCTGCGTGGAGTCGGAACCGAAATTTTGCGCCATACTGGAGGCCCCGGTACCGATAAAGGTGCCGCCGCTTATGGTTCCGGTGGACCCATAGTCCAGGATAGAGGTGTCCCCCGTATTGGGCCCGGAAGTCGTGACGGTCCCGCCGGTCATGGAAAGGGTGCCGTTGGAATCTACCGCATCGCCGGAGGCATGTATATCAATGCTGCCGCCGGAAATCGTCAGGCTGCCGCCGGAAGAAGAGAATCCTCCCCAGCCGCCGAACTTCGTGTCCCTGCCGCCCATGCCGCTGGAGTCGGCTCCGCCCGCAGCGTTGATCCCGTCATCAGAGGCTGTAATTGAGATTTCCCCTCCGGAAATGTCTATGGTAAGCCCCTCCAGCCCTTCATAGCATTCCGTTATCGTGATTGCGGAACCGTCATGTATGGCTAAGGTTTCATCCGCGTGGAAGCCGTCATCGCCGGTCGCAAGCTCAAAAGTGCCCGCGTTGACAGTGACAGAAGCGTTTGAATGGACGCTGTCATCAGCGGAGTTAATGGAAAAGGCGCCGCCGTTTATTGCCAAGTTTCCGCTTGCCTTAACGCCCTTCATGCTGGTGCTTTCTTCGGTGGTTTCCGTAGCTTGGGGCTGCATAAAGCCGCCGCGTCCGCCCATAAACTGTCCATAATTATCGGAACTGGATTTGGCTCCGTTCCCGCTGCCCCCGCCGGCCGTTATGGTAAAGCTGCCGTCTTCGATCTGAAGATAATAGGATGCGCTGATCCCATCACCCTCCGCTGTGATCGTATAATCTCCGTTTAAAATATATACAAATCCCAGCGAGGCATCGTCCGCGTCCTCCGAATGGATCCCATCCTTGCCGGAGTCAATTGTATAGGTGCCGCCAGCAATCCGGACGCTCTCCTTTCCGTTCAGTCCCTGACTCGCGGAGGAAACCGTATAGGTCCCGCTGGTAAAGACCAGGTCATCCTTGGAAACAACGCCGTGACCGGCCGGGGACTCGATAGACAGGCTCCCCTGTCCGTTAAAAGTCAGGTCATCCTTTGAGAAGACGGCGGCGTCGATATTGTTGTCATCTATAGCGGTAAATTCTCCGCCGTTTGCCAGCACGTTCTCAGAGTCCGCCGTTGTGGTGACGAAGACCTTGTCCGCCTGACGTACATAGAGAGCAGCGGAGGTACTGCTGCTTATTGACACGCCGTCCAGGACCAACTGCAGCTTATCCGTGTTTTCCGCATCTACTATAACCATGCCGTCCGTGAGCGTTCCGGAAAGGACATATGTCCCCTCATCCATGATGGTGACAGCGGAGCCATCAATGCGGACGGCGTCTGAACCACACTGCGCGGAAGTACCGTTCAGAGTAATATATGCGGCTGTGGTCTCGTCATATCCTACTTCATAATCCCGATCGGAAAACATGTCGGAGGATACTGCCCCTGTCTCCGCGCCCGATCCTGTTCCCGTGGAAGCTGAATTGTCATTCTCCCCGGCGCCGTTTTCTGCGTCGGCTCCCGCCGACGGCGGCGCAGAAGTACTGTTGCCCTCCGAACTGTTTCCCGCCGTACCGCTCCTGCATCCGCCCAGCAGCAGGGCCAGGGCAAGGCAAAGCGCGAGTACGCATTTCATTTGGCTTTTTTTCATATGGATCCCCTCACTTTTTATAAACCTGTCGTCATGGTTTCCTGCTTGGAGACGCTGATCTCCAGGTTGCCATTCCGGCAGCGCAGTTTATCAATCAGTTCCTTTTCCACGCCCGGACTTTTGAGCGTAATGTCATAAGTGAGCCTGAACAGGCTGCCCATATTGGTGGTCTTTACATTTGTCAGTTCCCAGGAAGAAACATACTGGGGAAACAGTTCCTCAAACACATTTGTATAATCCAGATCCTCCGGTATGGTAATGTGCAGCGTCTTATAGACCGCGCTGTTTTTCCTTGCCCCAAAATCCAGGCGGTTATAGAGCATGGAAACAGCGCAGAGAATAATGGCAAAAAGAAAGGCATAGCCCAGATACCCCATACCGGTGATCATGCCCGCGCCCATTGCCAGGAACAGGATCCCGATTTCCTTCGCCGTCCCCGGCGCGGAGCGAAACCGTACCAGACTGAAGGCGCCCGCTACCGCCACGCCGGTCCCCACGTTGCCGTTGACCATCATAATGACCACGCAGACGACCGTGGGCAGCAGGGCCAATGTTGCGACAAAGCTTTTGGTATATTTTGTGTGGTACATATAAGCGAAAGCCAGAATAAGGCCGATTACCAGAGAGCATCCCACACAGAGCAAAAAGTCGCTGACTGAGATTACTCTTGTCATATCTGTATCAAAAATACCTTTGAAAATATTACTGAGCATACAATTGTCCTCCAAACTCTTTTTTCGCAATTTCACGGCAGTAAGCCTCACCATATTTGGAAAAGGATGTCTTATAAAGCCGGTTCCTCGTCAGGAAATCTGTCATCCATAATGGAATACCGCCCGGGGTTTTGATCTCCATCAGCACCTGGTCCGGTTCAAGCAGCCGCGTGCCCCAAACGTCTGTCTCCAAAGACATATCCTTTTCCCTGCTGATGATGTCGCTGTCGAATGTTATCCGGAAATCATCTCCGCTGAGAGAGCAGAAAGCGTCCCGTTCATAACTCAGAAAACAGGCGGGATGCAAGGTACGGTAGTAGGTTCGGAAGTATTCGATTTCTTCTACAATCTGTGAGTCTTCCGGACAAAAAACGCCGCGCATCCAGTCAAGCGCTTCATGCTCCGGGAGCGCGATGCGCCTCTTATACACAACAGAGTCATATTTTTTCTTCAATTCAACAAAAACCTCGCTGTCCTGGTTCGCTTTCCGGTAACTGCGGACCCGCAGCTTTTCCTTGTATACGGGTTTTTCCAGTGAACGCCGGATGAGCCGGTATGTTTCCGTGTCAAAATAAATATTGCGGATGACGGTGTGCCCGTAATCATCCAATCTCATATATGGCGCCATCACGGTCAGGAGTTCCTCCTGCTGCCGGCGGGTGAGAAAATATTTGATCTCATATCGTTTGAAAATCGCTTGATAGCCCAAAAGCCAGGCCTCCTTTGTGTCAGGTGATGCCTATTTTAAAGGACAAAGTTTAATTCAAGTTAAAAAGCAGACGCGGTTCGTCCGGTTGATTGCGCGCCCTGCCTGTAGTATAATATCGGCAGGAGGGGCCGCGGGAATGCGGCGGGATTTTTAATTCCAGTTAATGTTCAGCCTTATAATAAAATGAAAAACGGGAAAGAAGATGATAAGCGATGCGGTTGCTGCTTGCGGAGGATGAAAAATCATTGTCAAGGGCGGTCAGGTTCCTGCTGGAGAAAAATAATTATTCGGTCGACGCGGTCTATAACGGGGCAGACGCATTGGATTATCTGGAGAACGGGAACTATGACGGCGCTGTTTTGGATGTCATGATGCCGGAGATGGACGGGATCACCGTCCTGAAAAAAGTACGTGAAAAAGGCAACCTGATCCCGATCCTGATACTGACGGCAAGGTCAGAAATCGACGACAAGGTGCTGGGACTTGACAGCGGCGCCAACGATTATCTTACCAAGCCGTTCAACACTAAAGAACTGCTGGCCAGGATCCGGGCAATGACCCGGGTCCAAACATCGCAGACGGATTCCCATCTGCAATTCGGGAATATCACGCTTGACCGGGCAACATTCGAGATGTCGTCGCCAACCGGAAGTTTCCGGCTGGCGAACAAGGAATTCCAGATGATGGAAAATTTAATCTCCCAGCCGCACCACCTTATTTCGACGGAGCGGTTCATGGAGAAAATCTGGGGTTATGATGCAGAGGTGGAAGTAAACGTAGTCTGGGTATATATCTCCTATCTCAGGAAAAAGCTGGCGGCGCTGCACGCGAATATCCAGATTAAATCGGCCAGGAACGTGGGCTTCTCTCTGGAGGAACTGCCATGATACAGAAGCTGCGTTTTAAATTTGTGGCGCTGTCCATGACCCTGCTCTTCATCCTGCTCGCCGTTATCATGGCAATTGTCGATTTGATAAACTACGGCGCTGTTGTCACCTATTCCGATACGATGATCGACCTTTTGGCCGATAACCGGGGCGCGTTCCCGGGCGCCGATAAACTGGACGATTTGGGGAGGGGCCGTCACGTTTCAAAAGAACTCCCTTACGAGACCCGGTATTTTACCGTCCGTCTGGACACGGAGGGAGAGGTCGTTTACGCGGACACCGGAAAGATCGCGGCGGTGGATACGGAAACAGCGATTTACTACGCGAAAACTGTTTTGACCGGCGAACAATCCGGTTTCCTTGATGACTACCGCTACGCGGTCCGCGGCGATGAAACGGGAAGCTTGGTTATATTTTTAGACTGCGGCCGAAAGCTGGACGATTTCTATTCCTTTATGTGGACGAATATCTGGATAAATCTGACTGGATTCGCGGTCATATTCGTCCTGATTGTCATACTGTCAAAGCGCGTCATGAGGCCCTTTGCGGAGAATTATGAAAAGCAGAGGCTTTTTATCACCGACGCGGGCCATGAACTGAAAACGCCGCTCACCATTATCGACGCGGATGTGGCCGTTCTGGAAGCGGAATGCGGAGAGGACAATGAATGGCTTCAGGATATCCAAAAACAGGCAGAGCGCCTGACCGACATGACAAACGCTCTGGTGTTCCTTTCCCGTATGGAAGAGGCAGACAATCACCTGCAAATGGTGGATTTCCCGATCTCGGATGTAGTTGCCGAGACCGCACAGTCTTTTCAAACACTGGCGATGACCCAGGGCAAGACATTGGAACTGAATATTCAGCCCATGCTCTCTTTTTACGGCGATACCAAAGCTTTTCACCAGCTGACTTCGATCCTGCTGGATAACGCGGTCAAATATTCCGGAGAAGAAGGCCGGATTTCGCTTTCGCTGTACCGCAGGGGCAACGCCCTCCGGCTGGAAGTTCAAAATACCTCCGCGCCGATACCCCCCGAACAGTTGGCGCACCTGTTTGACCGGTTTTACCGGACGGACAAGTCACGCAATACGGAAACCGGCGGATTTGGCATCGGCTTATCCGTTGCCAGAGCGATTGTACTCGCACATAAGGGAACAATAAAGGCAAGTATGCCGGATCCCTCTTCCCTTTTGATTTCCGTCTCCCTCCCCGGCTGATACATTGCCTTCCCGGAACCCACTATACCGCGGGAAGGCCGCCGCGGGCTGTTCACGCAGACGGCCGGGGGCTGATCGCCGCGGGTTTTCGGATGCCCTGAAATTGGCAAGGTGGTGTTCTTATGCACAAGCCGACAACAAATAAAAAAAAGGACCGGAATATCCGGTCCGGCAGAAAGTGCCTGGCGGGAATGCTCCTCTTGCCTCTCGCGGTTTCCCTTCTGTTTTCCGGCTGCGGGAGCAGCGCGATATCCCCTTTGTATGTTGATGTCCTGAAAGTTGGAAAAGCGGATGCGAGCATTTTTCGGTGCGGGGATTCCTGCATGGTGATCGATTGCGGAGAAGAAGACGACGG
>CAZGLW010000037.1:0-16938 GCA_964525985.1 uncultured Acutalibacter sp.
AATTCTCAATGTACCTGTCCCTGGACGGCTTTCCCAGCTTAATATCTTCGTGGACGGGCACGCTTTCCACCACGTCAAATTGCAATCCCGCATTCTCGATTTGCTTTTTCAGTCCCGCAATGCTTTCCCTGCTCCAGACCTCGCCCACCGGCACGTCGTACACCGCTGTAACAACAGACTCCATACCGGGGATCTGTCGGATATTCTCTAAAGTTACCTTGTCGTCTTTGCCGTACCAACGAAAGGATAATTTCATATTATTTTCCGCCTTTCAGCACTCATCAAGACAATATTACCACAACAAAGCCCAATTCGCAACGTAAAATTGTTAATTAAATAAAAACTTTTGCCTTATTTTCTATGGTGGAATTATGATTCCTGCATTTTGAGATATTCTAATACAACGAATAATCGAAAAGGAGGCGCAAAGAAAATGGAAGTTTATGTGTGCGACGTGTGCGGATATCGTTACGACCCCGAGGCAGGAGATCCCGATAACGGCATTGCTCCCGGCACCAGGTTTGAGGACATCCCCGAAGATTGGGTGTGTCCCATCTGCGGCGTGGGCAAGGACCAGTTCTCAAAAGAATAATTTTTTCAAAAGATTATGGACGGCTCTTTATTGAGCCGCCCATTTTTTCTTACAGCATTCGAAATTATTCCGCTTCCGGATATTCGGTCGGGTCATTCAAATAGTTTCGTATCCGTGAGCTTCGGCCAGCATCATGTCCTTTACCTTCATCAGCCGGATCTGAGTTGAGCGTTCGTTTTCATCCAGCTTCATAGTGATATATTTGATGTTCCTTTGCAGATCCGGAATCATCACATGTTCCAGGGCGTTTACCCGGCGGCGCGTTTTTTCAATCTCAACAGCCATCAACTGACAGGCTTTTTCACATTCCGCCAGCTTCAGCATATCCGGGAACACGTCTGAAAGGGACTTTACCGCGTCGTCCAGATCGCTGGAGGTAAAGGCAAAGCCGTAAGAAAACATGTCGTTTTCGTCGGGTGTGCGGGTTTTAAAGATGAACTTGGGAATATCCACACTCATCACGTTTTCCGTATCGCTCTCTAAAGATACTTTCTGCTTTGGGGCCAGTAAGGCAGTATTCAGTACCTGATCCTGCATACCGGCTCTGGCCAGCAAAAAGTTTTTATTGGCGGCCTTTATTCCGGCCTCAACCTTTTCCCGCAATGCTTTGTTTTCCCGCACCTTGTCCAAAAACTGCCGCATCAGTTCGTCACGTTTATCCTTCAGCAGCTTGTGGCCTCTGGTGGCGGTGACCAGCTTTGCCTTCAGCCGGGTCAGTTCCATTCGGGTAGGGTTCACCTGCGTACCGGCCAAGTTTCTCTCACACCTTTCCGTAATACTGGTCCAGGAGTTTGTCATTGATGCGCTTTAACTCGCTCCTGGGAAGAATGCTCAACAGCTTCCAGCCAATATCCAGCGTTTCTTCAATGTCTCTGTTGGTATTATAACCCTGTGAGACATACTCAGTCTCAAAGGCGTCGGCAAACTTGGCATACAGCTTATCGATGTCTGTCAGGGCTGCTTCACCCAGGACTACCATCAACTCTTTGGCCTCCTTGCCACGAGCATAGGCCGCAAACAACTGGTTCAAAGTACTGGCGTGGTCGGCCCTAGTCTTGCCCTCGCCAATACCCTTGTCCTTCAAACGGGAAAGAGAGGGCAGCACGTCGATGGGGGGCGCCACATTTTTGCGGTAGAGTTCTCGGCTCAAAATAATCTGGCCCTCAGTGATATACCCAGTCAGGTCGGGGATGGGGTGTGTTTTGTCATCCTCAGGCATGCTTAAAATGGGAATAAGGGTGATAGAGCCGCTCTTGCCCTTCTGCCGGCCGGCCCTTTCATACAATGAGGCCAGGTCGGTGTACATATAACCGGGATAACCGCGTCTGCCGGGCACTTCCTTCCGGGCGGCGGAAATTTCCCGCAAAGCGTCAGCATAGTTTGTAATGTCGGTTAAAATGACAAGAACATGGTAGTTTTTCTCAAAGGCAAGGTATTCGGCGGCGGTAAGAGCCATACGGGGGGTCGCGATACGCTCTACGGCAGGGTCATTTGCCAGGTTCACAAACATCACCGTACGATCAATGGCGCCGGTTTCTTTAAAACTCTGAATAAAATAATCGGATTCCTCAAAGGTAATGCCCATAGCGGCAAATACCACCACAAAGGGTTCGTTGGTGCCCCGCACTTTGGCCTGCCGGGCAATCTGTGCGGCAAGCTGGGCATGGGGCAGGCCGCTGGCGGAGAAAATAGGCAGCTTTTGACCTCTTACCAGAGTGTTCAGCCCATCAATTGCCGAAACACCGGTCTGAATAAACTCCTGAGGATAATTACGGGCGGCGGGGTTCATGGGCAGGCCGTTTACATCGGCCCGGCGGTCGGGCAGGATTTCAGGTCCCCCGTCGATAGGGCGGCCCAAGCCGTCAAACACGCGGCCCAGCATGTCCTCACTGACTCCCAGTTCCATAGTCCTGCCCAAAAAGCGCACTTTGGAATTGGAAAGATTGATACCGGTGGAACTTTCAAAAAGCTGCACCAAAGCGTTGCCTTCATTGATCTCCAACACCTTGCACCGGCGCTTTTCGCCGTTTGCCAGTTCAATTTCAGCCAGTTCATCATAGCTGACGTCTTCCACGTCTTTTACCAGCATAAGAGGACCGGCTACCTCTTGAATTGTTCTATATTCCTTCGGCATCAGAAGTCCTCCTTTATCTGTTTCGCTTCGTCGATCTCCTTATCCAGCTGGGCTGAGACTGCATCAAAGGTTTCTTTCACCATCTGGGGCTCGGTGTACTTAAACCTGCCAATCTGCTCCCTGACGGGCAAAGAGATCAGTTTTTCAACGTCTACGCCGCCGTTTAATGCGGCCAGGGATTTTTCATAGTATTCCATGATCAGCAACATCATGTCGTGCTGCTTCTCTAACGAGGTGTAGGTATCCACTTCATCAAAGGCGTTCTGGTGCAGATAATCCTCACGTATGGACCGGGAGGCTTCCAGCTTTAACCGATCGGGGGCGCTCAAGGCGTCCATGCCCACCAGTTGTACGATCTCCTCCAGTTCCGCCTCATCCTGCAAAAGCCGCATCAGCTTAGTACGCAGTTCTGCCCAGTCGGGGGCGACGTTCTTCACGAACCACGGTTCCATAGTGTCGAGATACAAGGAGTAGCTGGTCAGCCAGTTAATAGCAGGAAAGTGGCGCTTATATGCCAGAGAAGAATCAAGGCTCCAGAACACCTTCACAATGCGTAAGGTGGCCTGAGAAACGGGCTCGGAAATGTCGCCGCCGGGAGGGGACACAGCGCCGATGACGGACAAAGCGCCTTCCCGATCAGTAGAACCCAGAGTGGTGACCCGGCCTGCCCGCTCGTAGAATTGCGCCAAGCGGCTGCCCAAATATGCGGGGTAACCTTCTTCACCGGGCATTTCCTCCAAACGGCCGGACATTTCCCGAAGGGCTTCGGCCCAGCGGGAGGTAGAGTCAGCCATTAAGGCCACAGAATAGCCCATGTCCCGGAAATATTCAGCAATGGTAATGCCGGTGTAGATTGAGGCTTCGCGGGCGGCCACGGGCATGTCAGAGGTGTTTGCAATCAAAACGGTCCGCTTCATCAGTGATTGACCAGTCTTGGGATCTATCAGTTCGGGAAATTCGTTAAGAACGTCGGTCATCTCGTTGCCGCGCTCGCCGCAGCCGATGTAAACCACAATGTCTGCTTCGGCCCACTTGGCAAGCTGATGCTGTACCACGGTCTTGCCGCTCCCGAATGGCCCGGGTACGGCTGCCACGCCGCCTTTGGCAATGGGGAACAGTGTATCTATGACCCGCTGGCCCGTGACCAAAGGCTTGTCGGGAGACAGCTTCTGCTTATAAGGACGGCCGCGGCGGACGGGCCATTTCTGCATCAGTTTTATAGGGACTTCTACGCTGTCGGGGGTCTCTACCACAGCCACCGTGTCAGTAACGGTAAACTGACCGGCCTCAATGGACTTGATGGTTCCCAACACACCTGGTGGGACCATGATTTTGTGGGAAACAATCTCCGTCTCCTGCACCGTGCCGATAATGTCGCCGCCTGAGACCCGGTCACCGGGCTTTACGGAAGGAACAAAATCCCATTTCAGGTCACGCTTTAAAGAGGGAACTTCCACGCCCCTTTGCAGATTGTTGCCCGATATTTTCATAATGTCATCCAGCGGGCGCTGGATGCCGTCATAAATGCTGCTGATCAGACCGGGCCCAAGTTCTACGCTCATGGGCTCACCGGTGGATTCCACCGGCGAACCGGGACCCAGTCCCGAGGTTTCCTCGTATACCTGAATGGAGGCCTCATCGCCGTGGATCTCAATGATCTCGCCGATCAGGCGCCTGTCGCTGACACGGACCACGTCAAACATATTGGCGTCCCGCATACCTTTGGCGATGACCAAAGGTCCGGCAACTTTTTTGATGGTACCTTTACTCATATTTTCGGCCACTTTCCTTTCTCGCCGACTCTGCCCAAAAGGGGGCGGCAAAGATTATTTAGTCGTTATTAAAGATAATGTCAGAACCCACGGCCTGTTCGACAGAACGCTTTACCGCCCGAATCCCCATGCCTGTATTGCCATGTACGCCGGGAATAAGGATGATGGCGGGCAAAAGGCTTTCCCGATACCGTTCCATTTCTTCTTCCAGGTCTCCGGCAAGTGCCTCGGTAATATAAATTACGGCGTAATCCTGCTCCGCCAGTGTGCGAAGAGTTCTGGCGCCAGTCTCTTTGTCGGAAACGGGGAACACTTCCAGCCCAAGGGCGGCAAAGCCGTAGATGCTGTCCCGGTCTCCCAAAACTGCTATCCTATACATACATATCCCTCAGCCTTTCCCGGACCATGCTGTCATCCAATTCATTCAGCTTTCCGGACAGGATGATCCGCACGGTGTTGATTTCATTGCGGCGTGCCAGCACATAGGCGAACAGAGGACCAATAGAAAACGGATTTGATTTCTGACCCTTTATCAGATCCATCACCTTATTATCGCACCATTTTTCAAAAGCGGAGTAAGACTCCTGTATCTTTTCCGCCGCCTCCCCATAGGGTGTGACAGCCAAATAGGAAAACAGGTCATCCAGGCTCTTACAGGCTGCAGAAGCTAAAGCGTCGGCGTCCAAAGTACCGCAAGGGACCAGGGCAGCGTTTAAAAATGCCCTTGTCTTGCCAGTTTTGCACGAGCGCACAGCGATTTTTATATCGCTTGTAGCGGCCAGAATCTCAACGTACTGTTCCAGTATTTCATTTTTACTCCGCCTGCCCTCTTCCAGTACGTCCAACAGGCAGGCTTTGTCTAAAATTATATCGCAAAGCTGTCCGTCGCCGGTTTGCAAAAGCGTGTGATAAGCTTCACTGGCGGCTAGGGACATGGAGGGGGGGAGGGGGGAGAAGTTGTTCTCCCTGACACATTTCACCATCAGATCAGGCTCTACCGAGCCTCCCGGCAGAAAAACATTGCTGGGCTCCACGCCTGTGGCCGCGCTTTTTACAGCGGCTTTTAAATTGTTGTAGTCGGCGGGGTAAAGAAGTACGTCAAAAATGCTGAGGTCGGAAGTGAGTTCCCGGATAAAAGCCCAAGTCTTTTCCTCCTCCGCGTTCAGTAAGGCCTCTGGGGAAGATTCGTTTCCGGTCCCCCAGCCCTTATCGTGTAAAGTCCGCAAGCACTCCTCAAAGCTTTTGCAGCTTAATAGCTGGTCCACGTCCTGGCGGGAAAACAGCGTAAGCTCCCGGGAATGCACCCGGGCCACAGCGTAGATATAATCTTCCTTCATGGCGTCTCCTTTCAAGGGCCGGGGAACAGAAGCTTCCCGGCTGCGTCTCGGAGTTCGCTCTCCGCACCCTCGAAAATTGCCCGGAACGTGCAGTTCACATCGATCCCTCCGTGGGACAGGAGAAAGCCGTTTTCCAGGTCCGCCGGGGTTTTTGAAAGGGTGATATCAGCCCAGGGCGCGGCTTTTTTCAATTCCGCCTGGAATCCCTCAGGGAGCCTTCTCAGGTCTCTGGCATTCATATACATTTCTGAACTCCCATCCGGCGCGTACCGGGTTGCCAGACGAAGGAGCACATCAAAGTATTCCCGATCCGGGGCAGATTCCAGCGAGGCCCTGGTGCCATCAATAGCCTCCCGGATCAGCTGCTGCTTAAAATTCAATGTGGCGTTCCGGCGCTCCAGCTTGGCTGCTGACTCCGCTCGATCCCGGACGTCCTGGGCTTTTTTTTCGCCGTCCTTTAAAATGTCCTGGACCCGTTTTTCAGCCTCTTTTTTAGCGGCCGCCAAGACCTTTTCAGCCTTGTCCCTGGCCGCGGAAAGCTGCTCATCAGCTTCCTTTTGTGCGTCGCCGCTGATCTGGTTCAATATCGTTTCCAATCCGGTCATGCAATCTCTCCTTCCTCATTTTCTCCGCGGGTTTGCGGCCCGCGGGCAAGCTGCGCGCGGCATCACAGGTTCAGGCCGCCCACGCCGATGATGGAAAGGATGGAAATCAGCAAGGCCAGAACCGCATAGGTTTCAACCATTGCGGGGAAAATCATAGACTTGCCGAACTGGTCGGGCTTTTTGGCTACCAGTGAGATACTGGACACAGAGGCTTTAGCCTGCCATTTAGCTGAGACAAGACCCACAATGGCCATAGGCAGGCAGGCAGCCAGATATAAAAGCCCCTTTGCTAGGGAGATGGGTTCGGCGGTGCCGCCTAAAATGCCCAGCTGAGCCAAAGTGATAAAGCCAATGAGCAGCCCATAAATGCCCTGGGTACCGGGCAGAAGCTGCAGAACCAGCACCTTGCCGAATTTGCCGGGGTCCTCAGTGACTACACCGGCGGCCGCCTGACCGGTCATGCCCACGCCGATAGCAGAGCCGATGCCGCCCATCAAAGCGGCCAGCACAGCGCCTACCAGCGCGAAAACGATGCCCAGAGAATCCCAATCAAACACAAAGCTTTCAAATGCAGAGATATCCATGTTACTTTTCCTCCATAATTTTAAAATATTTTGTTTTCGCGGTAAACGGCGCAAATTTACAGCCGCCTCCCTCGTAGAACTTGCCAAAGAATTCAACGTACTGTAAACGATTGGTGTGTACGTAGGCGCCCAGCATGTTGATTGCCAGGTTCATTACGTGCCCCACAAGAAATACCAGCGCAAAGGCAATTGCCCCAATCGGCCCTCCAATGCTGCCGCCAATCATGGCTCCCATCTGGTTAAACACCTGGGCGATTACACCAGTGGCCAAGCCCAGGGCCAGCAGCCGGGAGTAAGACAGAATATCGCTTAAATAACTGGACACGCCGTAAAGGCCGTACAGACCTTTTAGCAGGCGCTTCCCGGGGTTTTTCGATTCCCGCCCGGAGGTAAGGACAATGCCCACAGCCCCAATGCCCGCGAAAATGCCGGCGATAGTGCCCACAATGGGGGGCAGCTGGAAGGACAGGCTCATCATGTCGTGGAACATATCTGTGGAAAGCAAGACCAAAATCAGACCGCCCACCAGGAAGTACCAGAACACCACGTCATACAGGGCGTCAGCAAGTTTGTTGCGCTTTGCCAGTTGGTAGAACTGGACCCCCAGACCTGTAAACAGATGAATGATGCCCAACAGGAAAGAGAACAGCAAAAGGCGCATGGGCTGGTCCAGCGGGGCAAACCACAGGGGAGCAATGGTGATTTCCTTGCCAAAAAATGTTTCAGCAATAACCGGGATGGCATCGCCAAAATAGCTGCCGAACATCACACCCCAGAAGGTGGTGGAAATCCCGCAGAAAAAGAACATTTTTAAAGACTTTCTCAAACTTTCCTCAATATTTGTGAATTTTAAAAGCAAAATGCCGCACCCAAGTACGATCAAAAGCCCGTAGGCCGCATCCGATAGCATCATGCCGAATAACACATAGTAGAACAGGCACATCACCCTGGAAGGGTCAACCTCGTGCCTGCCCGGCAGGCTGTAGCCCTCTACCACGCCTTCTACCGGAGATGCTAAAAAGCCATTTTTTAACTTGACGGGCAGTTCCTCCCCGGGCCCCGGAGTCTCCACTTCCACATAAGCGTGAAAGTTGGCTTCCAGTTCCTGTTCCAAAGTGGGTGCGTTTTCGGCCGGGATATATCCGGTAACCTGGAACACATGGGGGCTTTGCCACAAGTCTCCCAGCACCCGGTACTTGTCCGCCCGCATGGCGTAATAATCCGCTGTAAAGAGCAGATCCTCCCGCTTATCCTTATAAGATACTATTTCCTGCTTTGCCGCTGTGATCTCCGCCTTTTGCTCCGCTATCTTCTCATTCAGCACCTCGGCCCGTTCGGCGGGGGGCAATCTTGGTGTGGCGGCGGGGTATGAAAACCCCATAGATCGCAATGCGGCTTCTACTTTCATGCCATATTTGCTGTGGCACAGCACAAAAGCGCAGGTCTGCTGCGCCTGGGCGCTGACAATTTCGGCCTCAACAGCAGAAACATCGGGCAAGGCGGCGGCCAGTTTTGCTTTCAAGTCTGCTTCGGTCATTTCTTCCGGAAATGAGCCGATGAACACGCTGGTAGAGTCAGTCCCGATAGTACGCATGGAAACGTCCAGTCCCATCCAGGGCTTTAGGGCATCCATCTGGGTTTCCCTCCGGATGATCTCGGCCTGACCGTCGGCAATTTTTTTCTCCAAAGCCGCAATGCGGGAAGCAGTCTTCGCCATTTCCGGGGCCTGGCGGGCTGTTTCCTCATAGCGCGAAAGGCCGATGGGCGTTCGGCCCTTCAGCATGGCAGGCAGGCCTTTTTCGGGAGGGGCATACTTATCCAGAATAGCAGCAGCTCCGGTGAGAAGCTGGGAATTCTTTTCAAAGGTCTGGCGGGCAGTGGCAGTGTCAGTCTTAGTGAAAAACTCATCCGCCTTTTTCGGCGTGTCAATCTCCACTACGCCCCGGCGCTGCAAAAGCTCTAAAAGGCTTTTCCGGCTGCTCTTTAACGCATAGATACTGATGCGTTTCATTTCAACTACAGCCAAGCGCGGCTACCTCCTTTCGCCCAAAACGATCTTTTTGATTTCTTCCTCTGTCTGGAACAAAGACTTTTCGGCTGTCTCCCGCAGGTGTGCCTGTTCATTTTGGATATCCTGTCGGACCTTTGCTTTCAGCTTTTCGCCGTCGGATTTGGCCACACCCAGAAGAATCTCTACTTTTTTGGCAGCCTCTTTTTCAGCGTCGGCCACTATTTTTTTCCCTTGTTCATCCGCCTCCCTAAGAAGGCGTTCGCTTTCTTCCTTTGCGTGGAGGACCGTCTCTCTCGCCGCCTTTTCAGCGGCGCTGACAGCCTCCATCGTTTCTTTTGCCAAAATCTGTTCACCTCCTGAAGACCCGGGGCAAATGCCCGGACAACATTGTTTATCATTATACTCCCTTTCGTGCCGGATGTCAAAAACAAAAAGTTGTATTTTGACATCTTTGGGACAAAAAGTAAAAAGTGCAAAAAAACAGGGCTTCGGTCAAGCTTTTTGCATGACCAAGCCCCGCCTTCTTAAAATTTCTTTCTTATTCGGTCTCGGAGGAAACTGCGCTGTTCTCTACGTTACTGCTTTCAGAGGTGCTGCTGTCAGAAGTGCTGCTTTCAGAGGAACCGCTTTCCGTTTCGCTTGAGGTGCCGGTTTTGTTGTTGTCGGTTACCAGCTTAGAGAGTTTCACGCGGTCCAGGGCCTTCTGGTTGATTTCCAGTTCCGCTACACTTTTTGCCTGTTCCATCACATAGTCGTCGAACTCTTCACCCTTCATATCGGCGATAAGCTGTGTTTTCTGATCCTCATCAGCGTTTATAGTGTCAAAGCTGTCCTCAATGGGCAGCAGACGCACCACATAGTAATAACTGTCTGTTTCCACAAACACGGCTTCGTTTTCCTTAACTCCATCAAGGGCGGCCTTAATTTCCGTGGTGATGCTGTCCTTTTGGGTGGATGAAGCATCTTGATAGGTAGTGTTGGTGGGGCTGCCCAAAGCGTCTTCAGCATAATTGGATGCCGCTTCAATAACGGAAATCTCACCTTCATTGATTTCCTCAACCATATTTTCCAGTTTCTCTTTGGTTTCCTGCTTCTCGTCGTCGGTCATAGCCACGCTGTTGCCGTCGTCGTCAGTTTTGGTAAGGGAAGCGTAGAAGTATTCATAATTATAATAGTTGTCAACGTAGTAGGTTTTCAATTCGTCCTCAGAAACTTCCATTTCACCGCCCGCGCCGTACACAGTGTCGCGTACTTTCTGAAACTTAGCGTTGTAAAGGGTAAACGCTTGGTTGAAAGATTCTTTCGCAATGCCCAAATCTTCCATTGTACTCTTATAATAGACCCACATGGAATCGGTGCTGTCGGAAATATCACTCATTTCCTCATCGGTAAGTTCCAAACCCAATTCGGAGAATTTGTCGCCGATATAATAATAAGCCTGCACATAATTCAGGGCACGGTCCTTAATCCAGGTCTGGGCGTCTTCTCCCTCAACAGTGCCCTTTAAAACTTCGGTATCCGATCCAATTTTGTTCCTGGCTTCGGAATAGGCGCTGTTTAAATAGTAAATGTATCCGCCGATGGGTAAAGTATCATCGCCTTTTTTAGCGGCCCAATTCATATTTTCATCGTAGCAGCCGGCGAAAGTCAGGCATAAAGCTGCAGCCAGCACAGCGGCGGCGGTCTTTTTCAAAATGTTTCTCATGGGTAATCATGCCTTTCAAAAATGTTGATTTTGCGGAGAACGGGAAGTATTATACACTATTTTGCCCAATTTGTCTACAAAAAATTGGCCGTCAGCAGATAGTTTTTAGAATTTGGGCCTTATTGCCCAGACGCCAGGTTGGCTCATCCACCCGCTGCGGCGGCCTCCAAAGCAGCTAATATTTCAGTGAGGACCTCCAAAGGGGGACGGCCGTCCAGTTTTACGCTGATATAAGGTCTGCTTCCGGCGCTCAGCATCACCCTGCCGTTCATGGCTTTTACCAGCTTGCCCACCTCGTCCATATCAAAGGTCTTTTTGTACAACAGCAAAGCATCACCTTGTTGTTTGACTTCAGTAATACCCAGGCTTGCGGCCCTGTTTCGCAGCAAAGCGGCATCCAATAAGCCCTTTACGGCCGCCGGCGGGTCACCGAATCGGTCAATGAGTTCGTCTGTTACATCCGAGGCGTCCTCTTCGCTGCGCACATCGGCGATGCGGCGGTACACGTCTAGCCGCAGATTTACGCTTCCAATATATTCTTCGGGTATGTGTGCTTCAATCTGTACGTCTACCAGACATCCCTCGTCCACAGGCTGAGATACCTCTTCGCCTTTCATCAGGCTGACTGCCTCGCTTAAAAGCTTGACATACATGTCATAACCAACCGATTCCATGTGTCCGTGCTGTTCGCTGCCCAGAATATTGCCGGCACCCCGAATCTCCAGGTCCCGCATTGCTATTTTAAAGCCAGATCCGAATTCCGTGTATTCCCGGACGGCAGAAAGCCGCTTTTGGGCAATCTCTGTCAGCACCTTGTTGGGGGCGTAGGTCAGGTAGGCGTATGCCCGGCGGCTGCTGCGGCCAACCCGGCCCCGAAGCTGGTGCAACTGTGAGAGTCCCATGCGATCGGCGTTTTCTATAATGAGGGTGTTGGCGGCTGGCACGTCCACACCGGTTTCGATGATTGTCGTACACACCAGTATATCGATTTCGTGGTCCAAAAGCTGCCGCCACACCTCCGAAAGATCCTCTTCGCTCATTTTGCCGTGTCCCACACCCACCCTGGCTTCGGGAATGGCAGTTTGTATTTTGGCAGCCGTTCTGTTGATGGATTCCACATCATTGTGCAAATAATATACTTGGCCTCCCCTCCGTAGTTCCCGTCGTATGGCATCGTACAGCACTCCGCTGTCATACTCCATTACATAGGTTTGCACCGGGTGCCGGTCCTGGGGGGCTTCCTCGATCACCGACATGTCCCGGATACCCGAAAGGGCCATGTTCAGGGTGCGAGGGATAGGAGTTGCCGACAGGGTGAGGACATCGGCGCTTTTGCACAGGGACTTCAGTCTTTCCTTTTGGGTCACGCCGAACCGCTGCTCCTCGTCGATTATGACCAGCCCCAGATCGTGAAAGCCCACATCCTTCGACACCAGCCGGTGGGTCCCCACCACAATATCGATACTGCCGCGTTTCACCTTTTTCAAAATTTCTGTCTGCTGCTTTTGCGTGCGGAACCGGGAGAGCAGTTCCACATCGACGGGGAAGCCCTCCATCCGCCGAACAATGGTCTGGTAGTGCTGCCAGGCCAAAATGGTTGTCGGTACCAATATGGCGCACTGCTTTCCGGCGGCAACGCATTTGAATGCTGCCCGAAGCGCCACCTCAGTCTTGCCAAATCCCACGTCGCCGCACAGCAGGCGATCCATAGGCACGTCCCGTTCCATGTCATCTTTGATCTCATTGATGCACCGCAGCTGGTCCTCTGTCTCATCGTACTCAAAGTGAGACTCGAAATCGTGCTGCCACTCCCCGTCCGGCGGGAAGGAAAAACCTTTCTGCTGCATCCGTTGGGCGTACAACTGGATCAGATCTTTGGCAATGTCCCTGACCGCTGTACGTACCCTTGCTTTCTGCTTCTGCCATTCCGTGCCGCCCAGCCGGTTCAAACGCACCAGCGAATCCTCTCTCGGACCGATATATTTTGACACCATATCAAGCTGTGTAACCGGCACATACAGGATATCGCTTTTGGCGTATCGCACCTTGATGTAGTCCCTGGTGACCCCATTCATTTCCAATTTGTGGATTCCCTCAAACACGCCGATGCCGTGAGATGCATGGACCACGTAATCTCCCGGGGAAATTTCCGACAGGGAAGAGATCTCCTTGCTGTTTTTATCCCGCTTTATTTTTTTTGCCTTTTTGGCCATCAGTCTGCCATGCGTGATGAGGGAAAACGCGGCCCCGGGCAGGTCGAACCCGGCGGTCAATGTCCCGCTGGTGACTACCACCGTGCCTCTGGCCACTGCGAAGGGGTCATCTTGATAGGAAACGGGGAACCCCGCCTGCTTTAAATCCTCCGCCAAAGCAGTCCCGGCCCGCTGAGTGCCAGCCAGAACAACGCAGGCCCGTCCCTGGCCCAGCAGCGAGGAAAGGTCCTCCGTCAAAAGCTGGACTCCACCGCCCCACACTGAAAGCTGTCGTACAGACATGTTGATCAAAGTAGCGGTAGGCACCTCATAGCTGCCTCTGGCGAAAATATCAAGAAACAGGGAAGGTACGGTTTTTGCTTGTGCTAAAGCATACTCCCAGGTTTCGCTATAGGTGTCCAGACCCTTGCAAAGAACACCCTCGGCCAGAAAGCTTTTCAAGTCCTCAGTCCATTGGACCAGCGTGGTGCGCACCCGTTCTTTCAGTTTGTTCCCTTCAGAGAAGAACAGCAGACTGTCATCCGAGGAAAAGTAGTCAAACAGGGTGGCGGTTTTCAAGTAGGCAAGGGTGATAAATTTGTCCATTGAGCCGATATGCAGACCGTTTTTCAGCTTTTCTATTTCTCCCGACAAGATATTCTTGGCTTTGGATGCGGTTTTTCCCCGAAGGCCGGAGGCCAGCTTTTCAATTTTCTTTGCCAGCTGGCCACGGTCAGAGGGGATGACTTCCACACAGGGGGCCAGAGTCACCGAGTCAGTCGGATCTGTCCGACGCTGGGAGACTGGGTCAAAATAAGAGATAGAGTCTATCTCGTCTCCCCAGAATTCTATCCGCACCGGGTTAGAAGCGCCGGGAGAAAAAAAGTCTACAATGCCGCCCCGACGACTGAACTGACCCGGTCCTTCGATCTGATCTTCCTGGACATAGCCGCATTTTACAAGGGCGGTCAGCAGGTTGTCGATTTCCAGATCCATGCCGGTTTCTAAATGGAACATCCGGTCGGAGAGTTCCTCAGGGCCGATGGTGTACTGCAAAGCGGCGTCTATACAGGCCACCACACAGTCGCAGGAACCGTCAAGCAGGCGAGAGAGGGCTTTCAGCCGAATCCGTTCGTATTCGTGGGAGGCACCCACCGTGTCCCGGAACCCCATGTCCCTGACAGGATAGAGCACGGGCTTTCTGCCTAAGGCCAGCAGATCCTCAGTGAAGCGTTGGGCTTCGGCCTCGTCAGCGGCCAGCACCAGGGCCTTTCTGCCTGTCTCCCCGCACAGGGCGGAGATAAAAAGACACTTGTGTATCCCCGAAAGGCCGGTCACCGCCGCGGGGACAGAACCTTTTTTTACCGCTTTTGACAAGGCGACATATTCAGGCCATCGTTTCAGCGCGTAATCGATAAATTTCATGGAAAAACGCCTTTCAATTATATAGATTCATGGCCCTGTCGATCTCGCCTTTTATAATGAGTTCCGCCGCCGCCGCCGCGTTTTGCAGCGCAGGGGAGAGGGCTTCCATGTCCTTCTGGGTGAATCTGGACAGCACCCAGTCTTTTAAATCATAATCGGGGCGAGGCTTTTTCCCCACGCCAATTTTTATACGGGGAAACTGATCGGAACCCGCCAGATATATGATATTTTTCATCCCGTTGTGACCGCCGTCACTGCCTTTTCGCCGTACCCGCAGCTTTCCTGGCTCCAGGTTTACGTCGTCAAACAGGACCAGCACCTTCTCCGGTTTCAATTTGTAAAAGCGCATGGCCTCCGTCACCGACTGACCGCTGAGGTTCATAAAGGTAGAAGGCTTTAAAAGCAAAACCTTTTTGTCGGCGATCCTGCATTCACCCGTAAGCCCTTTAAATTTGATGCGCTTTACATGACAGTGGTCCTTTTCCGCGATGGCGTCCAGCGCCATAAACCCGGCGTTGTGCCGGGTGCCCTCGTATTCTCTGCCGGGGTTTCCCAACCCAGCTATAAGAAATTCCACCGGGCCGCTGCTACTCTCGCTTTTTTTGAACAGGCTAAACATATCGCAACCGCTCCTTTTGCGCCCGTCCCGGGCACGCCCTAAGGGCGGGAAAAACCTTTCCCCGCCTGAATTCATTCTATCGAACCCCTTTATTATGCCAGCAAAAGGGAAAATTTTCAAGAGCCTTTGGCCGAAAAACTACCGGCCGTGTTAGGGCCGCGCGGACTTTTTCGCCAATCGTGCGCCGATCTCAAACGCTGCGGCCAGATCTTTGGAAAACGGCTGCTCGCGGCGGGCGCGCTTTTCCGACTCGTTAAAGCTTGCGGCGTGATATTTGGAATAGTCCTCAAACTGCAATGTGTCCTTGGCGGCATAATATTCTGTGCTGCCGCTCAATCTTCCCAGCATCGAAGCCGTTCCCCGCATCATCGGCTCATACGTGGAACTGTAATCTTCTCCCACATTCATGGTAAATAAAAAGGCGGAGTCGATATGTCCCGGAAAGATTTGTTTGGAATAATCGTCGTAGCTCATGGTGATAAAAAAGAGCCGCTCTAAAAAGCTTCTCATTTCCCCGGTTATATTCCCAAAATAAATGGGGCTGCCCAAAAGCAAAACGTCAGACTGCAAAACTGTTTCCAGCACCGGGCTTAAATCATCCTTTAAATAGCAGTGGCAGGGGATCGCCCCTTTCCGTTTGCAGCCAAAGCAGCTGACGCAGCCCTTATAGGTCAGGTCATAAAGATTGACCAGCGTTGTCTCCGCGCCAACTGATTCAGCGCCGACTCCAAAAGCTGGGCCGTGTTCCACCTTTTTCTGGGGCTTCCGTTTATAGCCGTTACTTTCATTACTATTTTCCTCCGTCAAATGCGGTTTCCTTCATTATGCCAGAGCCGCCAGAATTTTTCAAGGCTTTTTCCTTGCATGTTTCTTAAATATATGATACTATAGTAATATAAATCTATTACCATGGTATGTTTTAAGGGGATGTAGAAAATGGCAAGGTTTAGTGTTTATCAAAAATCAGTTGGAGCGACACTTTGTAGTTTGTTGGGTGCCGGACTAATTGTGAAAGGTGTCACACTTGTAATTGTGGAGAAATCCATTGTTGCTGGAATCATTATAGTAGTGATTGGCGTTGGCTTGCAATTTGCGGCATCAGCCATCAATGAACGGGTAGAATTTAAAGCACTGAAAAAACAGATTCAAATGCGGGGGTTGGAAATGGAAATTGTGAATTCTGTCCCTTTTGCGTTGCAAGTGTATCAATCAATGCCCACAAAGGCTATGCAGCACTATATTGGAATGCTTAATCAACAGGCTGGATATGCAATCCTGACTGAAAAAGCCAAGCAGAAGAATAAGGCTTGTAGGTGAGACATCAATAAAATCATAAAATCGTGTTCCAAAAACTTAAAAGTACACTTTGAAAAAAACTTTAAAATTCTTTCAATTTCCTATGGAATTTTTCGGAAATGTTTGCTATACTTACCATAAGGAACCGTACGGACAAGCCCGAAAGGGTATTAACGAACGGTTTAATTTGCTGTCACCCGGAGGAGTTTTATAGTCCGGTTGAACAAACTGTAGGAGGTAGTTACCAATGAGCCACAAGTACGTTTACCTGTTCAGTGAGGGCGACGCGTCCATGCGCGAACTTCTTGGCGGCAAAGGCGCGAACCTTGCTGAGATGACCAAGATCGGCCTTCCGGTCCCCCAGGGCTTTACCATTTCCACCGAAGCCTGCACCCAGTATTATGAGGACGGCCGCCAGATCAACCCTGAAATCCAGGCCGAAATTATGGAATATGTGGGCAAAATGGAGGAGATCACCGGCAAAAAGTTCGGCGACAAAACCAATCCTCTGCTGGTTTCAGTTCGTTCCGGCGCCCGTGCTTCCATGCCCGGTATGATGGACACCATTCTGAACCTTGGTCTTAACGAAGACGTTGTCGAGACAATGGCAAAGCGGTCCGGTAATCCCCGCTGGGCTTACGATTGCTATCGCCGCTTCATCCAGAT
>CAZGLW010000038.1:0-11957 GCA_964525985.1 uncultured Acutalibacter sp.
AACGACCTTCGGGTTATGAGCCCGACGAGCTACCGAACTGCTCCACCCCGCGATACATCTTTCTCATCGAAAGCTTGATTATTATATCACACCTTAAAAGAAAAATCAAGGTATTAAATCAGAAAAATTTTCTATGTCAAGGTTAAGCTTACAAAGACCAAACCGGGGGCAGGTGGACCTATTCGATATGAATAGGACAAGATAACACAAACAGTCCGGTACAGGCAAGCGCTTTTGAACGCAGAGAACCTCCCACCGCGGTTCTGGCGGCGTTGGGGATGATGCTGAAATTCACCACAAGCTTATCCGTCCCCCCGGCACAACGGCAGGGTCGAACACAGCTACCGAGGGACAACGAAGAATTATAGGCTCAGGGGCCGGCCTACTTCAACTCGGAAAACTTTTTCAGCATAACGGCTGCTTGGGCCCGGGTGGCGGTACCCTTAGGACTTAAGGTGGTCGTGGTGATCCCGTTAATGATCCCCTCTCCCACAGCCCAAGCCAGCGCGGTACCGGCAAAGGCGCTGATCTGGGACGCGTCCGCAAAGCCGCTCAAGTTCCCTCTTGCAGATGTATCCAGACCTTTATACTGTGCATAACGGAACAGCATGGCAGCCAGCTGTTCTCTGGTTATATTCTGGGCGGGCATAAACTTGCCCGGTTCCACGCCGCTTACCACCTTGCTGCTTTCGGCCCACGCCACAGCGTCGGCATAGTAAGCGCCGGACTTTACGTCGGTAAAGGAAGAATTCCCCGCGCTGGGCTTGCCCTCCATGCGGTACAGAACAGAAACCATCATACCCCGATTGACCGACGCGTCGGGTGAAAAGGTGGTCTCGGTAGTGCCGGAGAAATACTTTTTAGCATATGCCCATTCTATGTAAGACTTGGCCCAATGGTTTTTTACATCACTGAAGGGTGTTTCCGGGTATACTTGCGGATCATCATCCGCAGAACCGCCATCCAGGGTGCCGATTTTGAATGGAATTTTATTGGCAGAGGCGAACACCTGCGCCAAAGTGCCGGCATTTACATACAAGGTCACGTTGTCACAGCCGTACAGGGCGTCGGCGGAGATTGTGGTGACAGAATCGGGCACGGACAAAACGGTGAGGGCGGAACAGCCGTTAAACGCCCACTGCTCAATGCGCTGAACACCCTGGGGCAGGATCACGCTGGTAAGAGAAGTGCAGCTGCCAAAGGCGGACTGCCCCACATTTACCACATTGCCGTAAATATCCACCGAAGCAAGGGAAGTACACCCGCTGAACAGCGCGGTAGAAATGCTCTGAAGGTTCTCGGGCAGCTTGGCGGAGGTCAGGGATTCGCAGTCGCTGAAAGCATACTCGCCGATTGTGGTGATTCCGTCGGGCATGGAAACAGATACAAGCTTTTTACAGTCGGCAAAGGCGTAGGCGCCAATGCTTTTTACGCCTGAAGGCACTGTAATGGATTCCAGCGCCAGACAGGAGGCAAAGGTATAACTCTCAACAGCGCCCAGCGTAGAGGGAAGCGACACATCGGTAAGGCTGTAGCAGTACCGAAAAGCATCTTTACCCAGACTGACCAGACCTTCGTTAAGCTTGACGGATTTAAGCGACGTACAGGCCCCAAATGCACGGTCGCCAATAGTCTGCACAGAAGATGGGACGGTAAGCGAGGTCATCTCGTCACAGCCGTAAAATACGCCATCGCCGATAGCCTCGATTTTAGCGGTGCCTACCACACTGGGAATAACCAGGTCGCCGCTGATGTTCACCGCGCCGTCAAGGGTGTTTGTGAACCGGTTCACCCTGAGGAACCCGCCGTCCTCAGTTTGATACGTCTCATATTCGGCAGCCGCAGCAAAAGCGTTTGCAGGCAGAACTGCCGCCATAAGACACACGGCTAAAGCGGCGGATACAAATCTCTTCACAATTTTTATTTTATTTTTCATAAGATGACCTCCACTTTGGGGGATGAGAAATTCATCTGCGGTACCATTGTTCCTATGATACCGTGAAACGTGAAAAATTTCAAGGCTTTTTCGCAGATTCCCACAAGTTGGATATATATGTGCCGGGATTTGCCAAAACAAAACCGAACCGGCCTTTCAGCCGGTTCGGTCCGAGGTAAATATGAAAGGACGAAAACCCTTATACTCTGGTTCTGACGGAAACCCGGAACGACCTGTCGGCTTTCGGGCTATACCTGCTGCCTTGCTGTTTTTCCACCTTCCGGCCCTGCTTTCTGGCCCTGAAAAACAGGTATACCCCGGCGGCAGGGATGGAAAGAATCAGCGCAAAAGCGCCGGCGCTGGCAAGAGAAGGAACCTTTTCTTCCGGGATGGAAGCGGAAAGCTCAGTGGCGGAAATGGACGTCTGGTTTTCCTGCACCTCCTGAACATATCTGGCGGGGGCCGTCCCGGATTTTGCCTCAGTGGCCATGCTAAGTGCGGCCACAGCGCCCGCGGTGAGGGCTAAAGTCAGCAAAAACGCGGCAACGCTTTTTAACAGCCTGTGTTCCATGACAGCCCACATCCCTTCTCAAATCTGATGACACTTTTGAGACAAGTGTTACAAATTGGTTACATTTTAGCACAGGTTTACAATAATTGCAACAGTACCCTAAAATGTTTACAATTTATTAACAATTTTCTGCCACCAGATTCGGAAAACAGGTTCATCTGTCTGCTCACCGGAAAAGTGTACACTCTCCGCTTTCCCGGTAATAGCGAATGCGTTTCTCAATCTCCGCTTTCGGGCAGCGGAAATAGTCGGCCAAGCAGCTGATGCATAAAAAATCCTCTGCCCCGCGGTTCACCAGCTTTTTATAAATGGCAATGTCGTCAGGACCCAGGGGCGCGCCGCAGTTCCGGCAGGTTTTATAATTGCTCATTTCACCTTTTTCAGCCGGGCCCGGTACACCAGGCAGGCATGGGGCTCGATGATCCTGGCGCAGCGCTCGGAACAAACGCCCTCGCTCTTGTGGGTCCAGCAGTTGTACATCTCAAGGCCCAGCCCTTCCGCGGCAGGGATACCCAGATCCCAGAACTGGAGGGACATTTCAGAAGCGGCATCCCCCAAGTTGAACATGCCAACAGCCAGGCTGCCGTCCGTCATGGGCTTTACCAGGGTGAAGGGGCGCTCCGGGCCGTCCCACTGGCCGATCCGGTAGGGCCCCCGGCACTCGATATCCTGGTTGATGGCGATGACGTCGGGATTTGTCAGAGTCTCTCTGGTTGTCTCGCTCATTGAGCGAATGTCGCAGCCGATCATAAGCGGAGAATCCATCATAGCCCACAGGGAGAAGTGAGTGCGGTACTCCTCATCGGTACAGCCGCCCAGGGTGCCGATATACTCGTTGTTGCTGCCGCCGTGCATGCCCACTACCAGCATATCGATGTCGTTGTGGCAGTAGGGGCCGGAAAAAGCGGTCCTGTCCATTTGGGAAAGGGCCAGGTTCTTAATTGACTCCCAGTTGTCCTGGATATCGCCGGTAGAACGGAACATATGGGCCCCGCTGCCCTGAATCCAGTTATGCACGTCATCTGTGCCCCAGTTGCAGGCGGAAAACAGAATATCCCGGCCGCAGTTGCGCAGAGCCAGCGACATGCGCTTATACAGCATTTCACCGTCGGCGTGGCGGGGCTTATAGCAGTTATCGTATTTCAGGTAGTCCACGCCCCAGGAGGCGAAAGTGGCCGCGTCCTGGAACTCGTGTTCGAAGCTGCCGGGGTAGCCCGCGCAGGTATGGGTACCGCAGCAGGAATACATTCCGAACTTCAGTCCCTTGCTGTGGACATAGTCCGCCACAGCCTTCATCCCGTGTGGGAACTTCTCCGGATCAGCTACAAGTTCGCCTTTTCCGTTCCGCTGTTTCAGGCTCCAGCAGTCGTCGATAACCACATACTCATAGCCCGCATCCTGCAAGCCGCTCTCCACCATCTTGTCGGCGGTCTCCTTCACCAGGTCCTCGCTGATGTTCCAGGTAAAGGTGTTCCAGCTGTTCCACCCCATTGGCGGGGTGATACCGAGAAATTTGTTTTGCATTGCTGAGTTCCTCCTTAAATATTTTAATGGTTAATGGCGCTGCGGAAGTCCTGTCCCGCCTGCCGGGAGGGGAACAGCGCCGGACCGCCCTGTCAGGGACAGCGCCCCGTCGGCTGGGCGGTAACGGAAAAGCTGCCGCGCATAACTTATCAGTCAAAATTTAAATTTGACCAGTTCATGCTGCGCCTGACAGCCTCGTGCCACCGGGCAAGGTCAGCCTTCCGGCGGCGGTCGTCATAATCCGGCAGGAACACAGCGTTTTCCCGCCAGATGGTGGACAGTTCCTCCAGATTGTCCCACACGCCCACAGTGAGCCCCGCCATCATGGCGGACCCCAAAGCGGTAGTCTCAAGGCACTGGGGGCGGCACACTCTGGCGTTTAAAATATCCGCCTGGTACTGCATTAAAAACCTGCTGCGGGAAGCCCCGCCGTCCACCCTCAGTTCTGTCATGCTCGCACCCGATTCCTGTTCCATAGTCTTTACCAGATCGCAGCTTTCCAGAGCGATGCTTTCCAGCACAGCCCTGCACAGGTGGGCCCGCCTGGTGCCCCTTGTCACCCCCAACAGCGCGCCTCTGGCGTACATGTCCCAATAAGGGGCGCCCAAACCTGTAAAGGCCGGCACAAAGGATACTCCCCCGGCGTCCTCTACCGTTTCGGCCAGCGCGTCTGCTTCCTGGGGAGTCTTGATGATCTCCAGTTCGTCCCGGAGCCACTGAATGGCGCTGCCGGCGTTAAAAGCGCTGCCCTCCAGAGCGTATGTTGTCTTGCCGTTTATCTTCCAGGCAATGGTAGTCAAAAGACCGTTTCGGGAGGGGACCGGCTTTTCTCCTGTGTTCATCAGCACAAAGCAGCCCGTGCCGTAAGTATTTTTCCCCATGCCTTTCTCAAAGCAGCATTGACCGAACAGGGCGGCATGCTGGTCCCCCGCTATACCGGCAATGGGAATTTCCTCCCCCAAAATTTCGGGACTGCACATGCCGACCAGTTCCCCGGACTCCGCCACTCTGGGCAAAGCGCTTTCGGGAATGCCCAGTTCCTTTAACAGCGTTTCGTCCCAGCACAGCTTATTGATGTCAAACAGCATAGTGCGTGAGGCGTTGGTCACATCTGTGACGTAAGAAGCCCCATCGGTCAGGGAATAGACCAGCCAGGAATCAATAGTTCCGAAACGGAGCCGGTTCTTCCTGGCCAGTTCCCTGGCCGCCGGAACATTATCCAGAATCCACTTCATTTTGGTGCCGGAAAAATAGGGGTCGATAATAAGCCCGGTAGTGTCCTTTATGTAGTCCTCAAGGCCCGCTGCCTTCAGACGTTCGCACTCGGGGGCGGTGCGGCGGCACTGCCACACGATGGCGTTGCAGACCGGCGCCCCGGATAGGGCGTCCCAGGCCACGGTGGTCTCCCGCTGGTTGGTGATACTGACAGCCGCTATATCCCCGGCGGTTATCCCCGCATCGTTTACGGCCTGGCGCATGGCGAACAGTGTGGTCTGCAAAATCTCCACCGGGTCGTGTTCCACATATCCCGGCTGGGGATAGATCTGGCTGAACTCCTTCTGTCCCATGCCCGCAATACCGCCGAAGGAATCGAACAGCACCGCTCGGGAACTGGTCGTCCCCTGGTCAATAGACAAAATGTACTTTCCTGTCATCATGGCGGATCACTCCCACTTCCTTTTTTATTCTCTTCCTATTTTCTAAAAAGGCCCGTCAGCCAGCCTGGTTTCCCGGCGGCGTGGGCCCGTTTCAGCCATTTGGGGTTTATCTTCTCCAAAATGGCCTGGGGGCACTGGTACTGGGCTGCCGGGCGCTGCGTCTTCAGTTCCTCCAGCAGGTCGTTATACTGCCGGACGGTGATCTCCTCGCAGTCGGCCCGCAGGGACTTGTAATTACCCGGCCTGGTAAACCTGTAGGCATACAGAAAATCTGCCCACCTGTCGTACTCGGTCAGTTTTACGGCTTCTTCCGGCACATCCAGAATAAGCTTGTAAGACCCGGAAACCTTGCCGCTGGTGTTCTGTTTTTTCCCCTTTACTACGGCAAACACCGGGCACTCGCAAGAAAGCCCCAGCAGGTCTATTAAAGCGTCGTACTGGCCGCGCAGGGCCAGGTTTGGCTTTGCGCGATAGGTTTTCCCCTTTCGCAAAGTTTCCAGTACCAGTCTGGACTGGTAGGTAATCAAAATCAAAGCCGTTCCTCCTCTCGCGTTTCCTCTTCGGCTTCCCGGGGATCGATGACGGCCCAATCATATAAAAAGGTGTCAAACAGGCCCTGGTCGTTGGGCATAACCAGGTACCGGCGCAGCAGCTTTTCCTCATCTAAGCCCGTGCCGCCGTAAAAAGCGTCGGCAATGCCGCCGGCAATGCAGGCCACTGTGTCCGTGTCGCACTTTACGCTGAACACATTGCGTATACAGCTTTCCCAGTCGTCTGATTCTAAAAAGCACCGGATCGCCAAAGGCATGGTACCCTGGGCGGTCACATCGAATTTGCCAAACGGCCGGTACAGCGCCAGCGGCTTTGACACGGTATAGCCGTACACCCCGTGGAGATAGTCGGCGATCTCCTGCTTGGAATACCCGCTGCGGCCCAGAAATACGGCGGCGGCGGCGGCCCTGGCGGCCTTTACCCCCTCGGGATGGTCGTGCGTACACAAGGAACTTTTTTCCGCCTGGCTCTCCACCTCTTCCAGAGTGGGGAAATACTGTCCGATAAAGCTGACCCGCATCGCTGAACCGTTTCCGAAACTGCCATAACCCTTTTCCGAATGGTTATTGAGCCAGTTTAGGAACATATTCCCATATCCCGCGTGGATATACCTTCTGCCAAACATACCGTACGACCTGGCATAAGGCAGCTTTTTCAGCACCGCGTACTTGGTCGCCACCGTAAGTACCGTGTCATCAGTATAACGGCTCATGCCGCTGTACAGTTCCACTGTTCGCCAATTAAAGCCCTCAGGCCTGTTGAACTCGAACCTGGACCCGGCGATGTCTCCCAAAATCGCGCCGTACACAGATACACCCTCTTTCTCTTTTTGCTCCATGCCTATTCTAGCACAAAAAGAGAAAAGAGAAAAGCTTTTCAGGCAAAATGGCGCTGGAATTGACAGACAGCGGATTTTATAAGATAATGGGACCGGTGATAATATGGAAACGCTTTTTGAGAAGTTGCGGGATTACGCTGCCTCCGGCGCCTTGCCCATGCACATGCCCGGCCACAAGCGCAGCCCTCTTACCCCCTGTCTAAAGGCACTGGGAGCGGAACTTGACGTGACGGAGATAGACGGCTTTGACGATCTCCATCATCCAGAAGGGATATTAAAACGGGCCCAGGAACAGGCGGCCCGTCTTTGGGGCGCTGAGGAAAGCTATTTTATGGTGAACGGTTCTACAGGCGGCATTTTGGCGGCCCTTTACGCCGTTGCCAAAAAGGGAGAGAAGGTGCTGGTTTCCCGGGGGGGCCACAAATCGGTGTTCCACGCAATAGAAGTTTTCGGTCTGGTCCCCAGGTTCCTCTATCCGGACCTGGTGCCGGGACAGGACTTTTTTGCCTCCATCCCCCCGCAAAAAGTTGCCGATGCTCTGGACCGGGACCCGGAAATCAAAGCGGTGCTGGTGGTTAGCCCCACTTACGAGGGGGTAATTTCCGATATTGCTTCTATTGCCCGGGTCTGTCACAACCGGGGCGTCCCCCTGATCGTGGACGAGGCCCACGGGGCCCATTTGGGATTTGGAGGGTTCCCGCAGGGGGCGGTGCCAGCCGGCGCCGATCTGACTGTGCAGAGTCTGCACAAAACCTTGCCCGCCCTTACCCAAACCGCCGTGCTCCACCGTCAGGGCGGGCTGGTAGATCCGGTCCGTCTCCGCCACGCCCTGAGCGTTTTCCAGACCAGCAGTCCCTCTTACCTGCTGATGGCCTCTATTGACAGCTGTGTATCGCTGCTTACAGAAAAGCCGGAAGTCATCGCGAAATGGCGGGAACGGCTGACCGGGCTGGACAGGGAGCTTTCGGGGCTTTCCCATATCAGGCCTTTACTGCGTGACGGCCTTCCGGAAAGCGTATTCTCCTATGATCCGGGCAAGGTGATCTTAAGTGCGCCCGGCCTCTCCGGACCCGGCTTGGCCCGAACCTTGCGGGAAAAGTACAGCATCGAATTGGAAATGGCGGCCCCCAGGTACGTTCTGGCAATGACCGGCCCGGGAGACACGGACAAAAGCCTTTCCCGGTTCACACAGGCGCTGCGGAGCCTGGACACCTCCCTGACGGAGAGCGGAGCGCCGGAAAAGACGGCCCCCTCCCTTCTTGCGGATCTGCCGGAGATGGTTATGGCCCCAGGAGAGGCCTGCGGACGGGACAGCGTGCCCATACCCGCCGCCAACTGCGCCGGGGCCGTAGCCGGGGAATACGTGTGGGCCTACCCTCCCGGCATTCCCCTGGTTGTTCCCGGAGAAAAGCTGACAGGGGACCTGGCCCGGGCCCTGGAAGACCCGGCCTCTGGTCTGCGCAGCACCAGCGGCCGTCTGCCCGGGGAGGTGATGGTCCTGAAAGACTTGACAGCCGGGTAAAATCCAGGTATACTGGTAGGAGAAAACAACCTGAAAGGAAGATGCTTAATATGGATCGTATCCGTACCATTGAAACCAGGGACCTGAACAAATCCGCCAAAAATGGCGGCTGCGGCGAATGCCAGACCTCATGCCAGTCCGCCTGCAAGACTTCTTGCGGCGTAGCCAACCAGGCCTGCGAGAAAGCCCGGAACAAGTAAAGCCTTTATAAAGGGAAATATCTGTAAAGCGGGAGCCTTCAGGGCGGTGCCGGCAGCAGAGTCCTGTCAGTACCGAGCGCCCCATTTCCGGTGATTGCCCAGCACAAGGACAAATCGCCCGAGGGGCCGCCCCTCGGGCTCCCGCTTTTTCTGAGAGGAATGGAACGACGCATGATTCACCAATACAAGCTGAATGGCTACAACATCGTGCTGGACGTTTTCTCCGGCTCCATACATGTGGTGGATGACGTGGCTTATGATGTGATCGGGATGTACGGGGACTTCCCGGAAGAGGATATCGTGAAAACCGTTTTGGCCAGGCACCCGGGGATCTCTTCGGAGGACGTTACACAGTGCCTTGAAGATGTGGAGGGCCTAAAGAGGGCCGGGAAGCTGTTCGCAAATGACGAGTATGCTGAAATTGCCAAAAACTACCGCCGCACCCACTTTGCCGTAAAAGCCCTGTGCCTGCATGTGGCCCATGTGTGCAATTTAAACTGCTCGTACTGCTTTGCCAGCCAGGGAAAATATCGCGGCGAGCGGGCCCTGATGTCTTTTGAGACCGGCAAGCAGGCCATTGATTTTCTCATCCAAAATTCATCGGGGCACAAAAACCTTGACATTGACTTTTTTGGCGGCGAGCCCCTGATGAACTGGGATGTGGTAAAACAGCTGGTAGCATATGGAAGAGAACAGGAAAAACTTCATGACAAGCACATCCGCTTTACACTTACCACCAACGGAGTGCTGCTTACCGACGAGGTGACAGAGTTCTGCAACCGGGAAATGTACAATGTGGTGCTCTCCCTGGATGGCAGGCCGGAGGTTCACGACAGGTTCCGCAAGGACTGTCAGGGAAACGGCAGCTACGGGAAAATTGTGGGGAACTTCCAGCGGTTCGCCGCTGCCCGGGGTGACAAAAGCTATTATGTACGGGGCACCTACACCCACTACAATACCGACTTTTTGAACGACATCAGGCACATGGCCGATTTGGGCTTTACCGAACTCAGCATGGAGCCGGTAGTCTGTGAACCGGGGGACCCCTGCGCTTTGACGGAAGCGGACCTGCCCATTCTCTACGATCAGTATGAGAAGCTGGCCCTGGAAATGCTGAAACGGGAAAAGGAGGGGCGGGGCTTCACCTTTTACCACTATATGCTGGACCTGACCGGCGGGCCCTGTATCTACAAGCGGGTATCCGGCTGCGGCTCCGGCACGGAATACATGGCCGTCACCCCCTGGGGAGAACTTTTCCCCTGCCACCAGTTTGTCGGGGACGAGAAGTATTCTATGGGCAACATTTGGGACGGGGTGACCAATACCGCACTGCGGGACAGGTTCGCCGCCTGCAACGCTTACACCCGGCCGGACTGCGGGAACTGCTGGGCCAAGCTCTACTGCGCCGGGGGCTGCGCCGCCAACGCCTACCATGCCTCGGGGGACATCAGCGGGGTGTACGAGTACGGCTGCAAACTCTTCAAAAAACGCATTGAATGCGCCATCATGCTGAAAATAGCCGAGATGGACATGGAAAGCTGAGAATATCCGGCGCGGCATTGAACAACACCCCATTTGTCAAACGGCACTGGGTACCGGGATAACAAACGGGGTGTTTTATTGCGCCAATTTTTCCCTTTTACTTGTGGGCGGCCATAAAGGCTTCTATCTCATCCGGGTCCCGGATAATGTCGGCGGACAGCACTTCGCAGCTGCCCTCCCGGATAAGCAGGTCGTCCTCGATGCGGACGCCGATCCCCCACTCGTCAATGTACAGGCCCGGCTCGTCAGAGATGACAGCCCCGGCCTCCAAAGGCGCGTCGCGGCCCGCTGTCACGTCGTGCACGTCGATGCCCAGATGGTGAGAAACGCCGTGCATATAGTATTTGCCCACATCTTTGGGGTCGCTGATCAGTCCCAGTTCGATGCAACCCTGGGCCAGCACGCCGCTGCACAATTTCTGAAGCTCGCTCAAAGTCATTCCGGCTCTGGCTTGAGCGGCCACAGCCCGGTTGGCCTTCAGCACCACGTCATACACCTGGCGCTGGCGCCGGCTGTATTTCCCGTTTACCGGGTAGGTTCGGGTGATGTCCGCGCAGTACCCCTTCCACTTGGCCCCCAGGTCCAGCAGGACCAGGGTCCCATCTTCGCAGGTGTCCCGGTTGGTGCCGTAGTGCAGCATGGTGCCGTTAGCCCCGCTGCCCGCTATAGTGGGGAACGCCATTCCGTCTGCGCCCAGATATTTTACCATATACTCAAAATCGGCCTGGACCTGATATTCCTTCATACCGGGTCTCAGGCGGCTCATTACGTTCTGCAGGGCCTTGTCGGTCACGCCGATTGCCTCCCGGATGAGGGACACCTCCCCCTCGTCCTTCTTCATGCGCATTTTCGCCACGATTGGGGAAATGTCCCGAATCTGTACGCCGGGGTACTTTGCCCCAAATGCGCTGGCCTTAACGGCATTGTAGTCGGGCAGGTCCTCCCACTGGCAACGGCTGCAGTCAAAGTACAGGGTATCGATCCCCCAGCCCATCAGCCGGTTGATCCTGCCCTCGAAAGCGTCCAGGAACAGCACTTCATCTATCAAAGCGGTTCCTTTTGCCTCCTCAGTACTTACCCGCTTGCCGGTCCAGCGAACGGCCGCGGGGTCAGCTTCTTCAATGAACAGGGTGGTCTGGGGCTTCTCCGCAGCCTTGCTCATCACCAGGATCATTCTCTCCCGCCGCAGTCCGGTGAGATAGAAAAAGCTTTTATTCACTTCGAACGGGGCATACTCGTCGGCGCTGACGTGGGTCCCCACGCCGGAAAACAAAATCAGCGCGGAATGGGGCGGCATTTGCTCCAGGACCCGCTCTCTTCTCTCTTTTACGTTCATAGCACAGCCTCCTATGTTTCTTTTTCCCCATTATAATCCAAGTCCACCAGGTTGTAAAGCTTCCATCGGACCGGTTTTTCCATTTGCTCTTTTTGTAAGCCTGAACGGCAAGGTTGCGCGTGTGTGGCCCCACTGTCACAGACGGGCTACTCCAAAACCGGGGCGGCGCTGCGGTTTCCTGCGGTCCGATGAAAAGCTTTTTCACAGTATTGTTTGACAGGGGCGGCAGGAGATGATACAATGACCGAAAGTGGCATAAATGACTGCAAGCAGTCATT
>CAZGLW010000038.1:12057-16656 GCA_964525985.1 uncultured Acutalibacter sp.
CGGCAGGAGATGATACAATGACCGAAAGTGGCATAAATGACTGCAAGCAGTCATTACAGCAGTCATTGGAGAAAAGGCCGCGTATACGACGGCGAGCCTGGAGGGCCGGACTCATGCCGGTGCAAACACAATTATTGTGGCAGACAATATCTGTTCAGGGAAAGAGAGCATTATGACACTTCAACAATTACATTACGCCATCACTATTGCCGAAGCCGGCTCCTTGAACAAAGCCGCAGAGATTCTCTATATCTCGCAGCCGTCGCTTTCCAGTTCCATGCGGGAACTGGAAAAGGAGATCGGCATCACAATCTTTAACAGAAACGGCCGGGGCGTTACTCTGACCCAGGACGGCGCCGATTTTCTGCTGTACGCGCGGCAGGTATACACCCAGTACGAGTCCCTGATGGACAAATATGGAAAATCCAATAACTTGAAAAAGAAATTCGGCGTCTCCACTCAGCACTATTCCTTTGCTGTCAAGGCCTTTGTGGAAATGGTTAAGGATTTTGACACCTCTCAGTATGAGTTTGCCATACGGGAGACAAAGACGCGGGACGTTATTTTCGATGTGGCCAACATGAGAAGCGAGATCGGCATTTTATATCTCAGCAGCTTTAATCGTGCCGCCATCAGCAAGCTGTTGCGTGCGGGAGGGTTGACGTTCCATCACCTGATCGACTGCCACGCGTACGTTTATCTGTGGTCCGGCCACCCGCTGGCAAAAAACAAATCTATCTCCTTTGAGGACCTGAAGGATTACCCGTGCCTGTCGTTTGAACAGGGGGACGCCAGTTCCTTCTACTTTGCTGAGGAGATATTGAGTACGAAGGAGTACATCCGTACCATTAAGGCGAACGACAGGGCAACTATGTTAAATTTAATGGTCGGGCTGGGCGGCTATACCCTGTGTTCCGGCATCATCTGTGAGGAACTCAATGGGGATAATTATCTTGCGGTCCCTTTCGAAACGGACCCCGAAGAGGAAAGCGACGTTATGGAGATCGGTTATATCACAAAGCGGGACATGGCGCTCAGCACCATTGGGAAAAGATACATCGAAGAGATACGGCGCTACCTCGGAATCGAGAAAACGGCTGAGGTATAGGTTAAATCTATATCTCAGTATTTGTCCTTTGTATTGGACAGACAGGCAAAACCTGGTTTATAATACAGGCATACTTCAGGAAGGGGGACGGGCGCTTTAAGCGCCCAGGTAAAAATACCATGAAAAGAAATTTGGTCACAAAACTTGTGGGATTAGTGCTTTCTTCGGCGCTTTTCCTTTCTCTGACGGCCTGCGGCACGTCCGCCGCTTCATCGGGGGAAGAGTCCGCTTCATCGTCTGTCAGCGCCGCTGACGCAGCCAGTTCGGATAAAAAAATTACGGTTGGCGCAAACCCGGTTCCTCACGCGGATATTTTGGATAACGTGGTAAAGTCTGTGCTTGCCGATGAAGGTTGGGAGCTTGAAGTGGTTGTGTTTGAGGATTACGTTCTCCCGAACACCTCTCTGGAGGAAGGCGAATTAGACGCCAACTACTTCCAGACCCTGGGATATATGAACGACCAAAATGAAAATAACGGCCTGCATCTTGCGGCTGTGGCCGGCGTACATATCGAGCCGATGGGTATTTATTCACAAAAGTACCAGTCGCTGGACGAAATTCCGGACGGCGGGTCAATCGGTATCCCGAACGATTCTGATAACATGGCACGTGGCCTGAACCTTCTTGTTCAGAAGGGCCTGCTCAATTCTCTTGGCGGATACGGGACGGACGAAAGCGTTACCGCGGAATCGCTTTCAGACGATGAGGAGGCTAACCCTCATGGGTACAAGATTACTCCCATAGAAGCTGCGAGCCTCCCGCTTTCCCTGCCGGATCTCGACGCGGCAGCCATCAACGGCAACTATGCTATCGGCGCCGACCTGCCCACAGATTATCCCGCTCTTGACATTGAAGAGTTTGACGATGAAACAAGCGTCAGCAGGACCAACTTCATCGTAGTCAGACAGGGAGACGAAGATTCGGAGAAAACTAAAGCGCTGGTTGCGGCGATCCAGTCCGACGCCGTCAAAGAGTATATTGAAAGCAAATACAAGGGATCTGTCATTCCTTCCTTTATTGATCCGGAATAACCATGATTGAAATATGTGATGTGCGGAAATCCTTTCAGGACCTTGAGGTCCTGAAAGGAATTTCGCTTAAAATCGAGGACCATGAAATATACGGGATCGTAGGCAAAAGCGGCGCGGGCAAATCCACCCTGCTGCGCTGTATCAACGGACTGGAAGCTTATGATTCCGGGAAAATTGTGGTGGACGGGACCCTTTTGGACCAGTGCGATAAAGCGGAGCTTCGGAACCTTCAAAAAGGGATGGGCATGATTTTCCAGGGATTTAACCTGCTGGAGCGTTTGGACGTTTACGACAACATCGCACTCCCCATGAAATTCTGGGGGCTCAACACCCGGTCTGAAACGAGCCGGGATAAAATACGCGGGCTGATCCGGCTGGTCGGTCTGGAGGAAAAGGTACACGCAAAGCCCCGTGAATTGTCCGGCGGGCAGAAGCAGCGGGTAGCGATTGCCAGAGCTCTGGTGCTGGATCCGCGCTTTCTGCTTTGCGACGAAGCGACAAGCGCCCTCGATCCGGAAATAACGGAAGGTATCCTGCGTCTTCTCCAAAAAATCAATCGTGAACTGGGCATTACGATCGTCGTGGTAACGCACCAGATGGACGTTGTGAAGCAGATTTGCGGGCGCGTCGCTTTTCTGCATCACGGGCGTGTGCTGGCAGAAGGAAAGCCGGAGGAACTGTTCATTAAACCCGCGGAGAAGGAAGTGAAAGCGTTTTTGGGGGAGAAAAGCAAGCTTCTCCCGAAAACCGGCGTGAATATCCAGCTTTTCTTTTTCGGGGAAGGTTCCGACGCACCGGTTGTTACGCAGATGGCCCGGGAGCTTGGGCGCAATTTCAGCATCTGCTGGGCAAAGCTTGAGGATTTCCGCGAAAATGTGTATGGGAGCCTGATTTTGAACGTTGAAAGCGCGGACCGGGATCTGGTTTGTAAATTTCTGGACGAAAACAAAGTGTCCTGGGAGGTGCTGGACTGATGGGTATTATCTCTACAACGAGTATGACGTCCGTTATTCTGACAGCGCTGGGCCAAACATTGTATATGGTGTTCTGGTCCACTCTTTTTTCCGTGTTGATTGGCTTTATCCCGGCCATCATCCTGACGCTTACTGCTCCGGACGGGCTCCACCCGATCCGTCCCGTTTATGAAATATTGAGCTTCCTGGTCAATGTGTTCCGCAGCTTTCCGTTTGTTATCCTCCTGGTCCTGGTAATCCCGTTCACGCGCCTCATCGTGGGGAAAGCTATCGGTACTACCGCGTCTATTGTGCCTCTTACCCTCTCCGCCATCCCGTTCATTGCAAGGGTGTTTGAAACCAGCCTCAGAGAGACAGATCCCGGCGTAATAGAAGCTGCCAAATCCTTTGGGGCGTCCAATTGGCAGATTATTTTCCGGGTGTATATCAAAGAATCCGTGCCCCGTATCCTTAACGGAATCGTCCTTCTCATTATCTCTCTGGTGGGATATTCCGCAATGGCGGGCACTGTCGGCGGCGGGGGCATTGGAGACATTGCCATACGCTTCGGCTACCAGCAGTACAGAACGGATTACCTCGTCATCTGCTCCATCATCCTGATTATTTTTGTGCAGCTGGTACAGATGATTGGGAACCACCTGTATAAGCGGCTGTCATAAGGGAGGAGGCTGAAAATGGTAGATTATATGTTGCTGGCTAAACAAATCAGGGCCACATCTGAAGTTGACAACGATTTTGTCCCCGTGTTGTCAAACGCTGCTGCAATCCTCAATGGAGCTATGGACAGGATTAACTGGGTGGGCTTTTATTTGATGGATCGGGGCAGCCTGCTTGTCGGCCCGTTCCAGGGGAAACCGGCCTGTATCAGGATCGAGATCGGCAAAGGTGTGTGCGGGAACGCGGTGCTGCGGGGGGAGCCCCTCCGCGTGGAAGACGTTCTCTCATTTCCCGGCCATATAGCGTGCGACAGCGCGTCGAGATCAGAAATAGTTTTCCCCATCAGGAGCAAGGGCAGGATAGTCGGAGTTTTGGATATAGACAGTCCTGAAAAGGGAAGGTTCAGCGAAGCAGACGAGCAGGGTCTCGCAGCGGTAGTCGAGGTCCTCTCGGAGGCTACAGATTTTTCAAGACTGAGGCAGGCGCCTCCTGCCCTGTAGTGTTTTGCTTCCGATATGGCCGATTGCTGCATTTTTTGCGGACGTCATTGGGACATGCCGGGGTCCGGGCTCCGGCGGTCAGGAGCGCCTCCGGGATTTCATATTAAGTTCATGGATAGTTCACGATTATGCCAACAGGACCGGATACAATAAAGTCGGGTTGTTGTTTTAATAGCCCTAAAGTCCGGACGTACACTATCGATTCTTTATGAACAGGAGGTATGGGACCATGACTGATTTGACAGGAAGAAAAATTATTATCACCGGCGGCACCAGCGGAATGGGTGAGGCTTTAGTAAAAGCGTTCCCCTCATTGGGGGCAAAAGTGG
>CAZGLW010000039.1:0-16486 GCA_964525985.1 uncultured Acutalibacter sp.
CCATGTGGAGTTGACCGCCCCGGTGGAATAATTTCCCGCACTTGACACGCTTCCCCATAAAATTTAAGAAAATTTTTATAGAATGGTCCTGAAAGAGGCGGACAAGCCCTCTTTCAGGACCGTTTTATATTCTGATGTGGAGAGAGAGGATCGATATGAACGTGCAGTTAAGCTATAAGGACGGGGTCCTGACCGCAAAACTCAGCGGGGAGATCGACCAGCACAACGCCAGGGAAATGCGGGAGGTCATCGACGATGTGTCCCAGAAGGTAAAGCCCTACTGTCTGCGTTTGGATTTTTCAGGCGTGGGCTTTATGGACAGTTCCGGTATTGGGCTCATTTTAGGCAGAATACGGCTGTACAGGTTCTGGAAGGGGCATGTGGTCATCTGCGGCCTGACCCCCGGTATCAGCAAAATGGTAGAGCTTTCCGGCATTTCCTCTGTGGCCACCATTGAAAGGAGGGCCGGATAATGAAGCCTTTGAATCAGGCCCAGATTGTCATTCCCTCCAACTCGATCAACGAAAGCTTTGCAAGAGCGGCTGCTTCGGCTTTCTTCTCGCAGATGGACCCGACTGTGGCGGATCTGAACGAAATAAAAACAGCTGTCTCCGAGGCGGTCACCAACGCCGTTGTTCATGGCTACAGGGACGTAATTGGAAAGGTTTACATAACCTTAAAAATTTTCCAAGACGGCAAAGCGGTGGTCCGGGTGCGGGACAAGGGCTGCGGGATCCCGGACGTCAAGCAGGCAATGGAACCCCTGTATACCACAGGCGGCGAGGACCGGGCCGGCCTGGGTTTTGCTGTCATGCAAAGCTTCTGCGACAGTGTGCGGGTCACCTCTGCGGTGGGCAGGGGCACCAGCGTGACCCTGACAAAACGCTTTGAGCCCAAAAGCTGAGACCCCGGCGGTTCAAAAGGCCGTAGAGGAAAATATTGGGCTGGTCCGGATGTGCGCCCGGCGTTTTATGGGCAGGGGGGTCGAATATGACGATCTGTTCCAAGCCGGATGCGTGGGGCTTATCAAGGCTGCGGAGAACTTTGACATGGAACGCGGGGTAAAATTTTCCACCTACGCTGTCCCGGTAATTCTGGGCGAGGTCAGGCGTTTGTTCCGTGACGGCGGAGCCATCAGGGTGTCACGTGGGATGATGGAACTTGCCAGGCGGGCCAGGGAAGCCGAAGAGGCCATAAGACTGGAAATAGGCCGGAACCCGACTGTAGCGGAAATTGCTGGGCGGGTGGGTGTTTCCCCCGAAAAAGCCGCGCTGGCCCTGGGAGTTTCAAAAACTCCACTTTCCCTGACGGGAGGTGAAGACGGGGAGCAGTTGGAGATCCCCGTAGAGGCTCCGGAGGAAAGGATGACTGAACGGCTCACTCTTTGTCAGATTCTTAAGACCCTGGAGGAGCGTGACGGGAAACTGATCAGGTACCGGTATTTTCAGGGGAAAACACAAACGGAAACAGCCGTCCTTTTAGGCATGACCCAGGTCCAGGTCAGCCGCCGGGAAAAAAAGCTTTTACTGTATCTTCGAAGCGAATTCGAAAAGTAAAGTCCCCCGCTTTTCCGGGGGACCTGGCTGTTTTTTCAATATTATTTCAATATTACAAATAATACGCCGGACCGCTTTTCTTGGTCCGCAGGTCAGTGGGCAGAAGGGAGTAAAGGGTCAAGTCTACTATGCCCTTGTCGGGCCAAAGGAACCCCTCCCGGATGGTGCCCTCTTTTTGAAAACCGCAGCGCTCCAGCACCAGCACACCACGGTAGTTGATGGGCAACACATACGCCTGGATCCGGTGCGTTCCCACTGTGTCCATCAGGTATTCCACAACGGCGCGTACGGCGGCAGTGGCATAGCCCTGTCCGGTATCCCGCTGTTTTAAGGTAAAAGTGACGGTGACCGCCTCCACTTCCGGGTTCACGTCAAAAATCTCGAAAATGCCAACCAGACGGTGTTCTTTCCCGTTTGGGTAAATGCCCAGAACCACTGCCCGCTTTTCCCGGAAAAGAGATTCCGCCTGGCGCAGCTTCATGGCGCATTCTGAGGGGGACCGCAAGGCGGCGGTAGGAGAGAACCGGTAATTTTCATCGTCCCCCACGATCTCCCAAAGGTCCCGCAGGTCCAGTTCCGTCATTTTAGTCAGCGTTACCTTTTCGCTGGTGATAAACGGAAAACTGGAGAACAGCAGATCTGTTTTCATCCTTTCGCCTCCCTACTTGTCCAGAAGTTCACATAACTCCATCGGCGTTTCAATTTTTGCGGCTCCCGGCGCTTTCCCAAAGCCATAAGCGGCATGGATAAAAGGTACGCCCGCTTTTTTTGCCGCCGCCCGGTCCATCTCCGTATCGCCCACATATACCGGTTTTTCCATATGGTTCCGCTCTGCCACCAGCCGGATGTTTTCCCACTTCTGCAGGCCGGTCCTGCCGATGCACTCCCAGTCCCTAAAATATTTTCCCAGGTTGTGGGCGTCCAGAAAAGCGGGGATATATCCGATGTTGCAGTTGCTCACCACAGCCAGGGGCACAGTTTGTGAAAGGGTCATCAGCATTTCCTCCAAGCCGGGGTACAATTGTCCTCCGTGGGCCCTCAGGTAGTCGTCTTCCACTTCACAGCATCGTTCAAAAATCTCCTGCGCCCGTTCGGGAGGGATTTCCGGGAACAAGGTGGCCATCAGCTGTTCTGCGGTCATGCCCATGACCCCTTCAAGTTCCGGCACGGTGGGACAGTGCGTCACATCGTCAAAATCCTTCAGAGCGATCCTCCAGGACTCTCCAATGGCCTGTGTGGCGTTCCACAGGGTCCCGTCCAAATCGAACAATACACCGTCAAAGCCCATGCGTTGTTCCCTCCAAAATGTGCTGTCTCTATTATACAGGGTTTCCCACCGCTTTTCAAGTTGACCGGGCCCGGAAAAAAGAGTATGATTTGAGAATAGGGGTTGCCATAACGAAATAATTGGAGGGTAGGCCATGATTGAGAATGAAATCCGGCAGGAGCGCGCCCTGCTGGTTTCTTTGGATACCGGGGAGTACGACGCGGAAGCCTCGCTGGAAGAACTGGGGGAACTGGCCCGTACCGCCGGGTCCTGCCCGGAATTTACCATGATGCAAAAGCGCCCGGCCCCGGACAGCGCAACCTGTCTGGGCTCGGGCATGGCGGAGGAAGCGGCGGAACTGGTAAAGCGGGAAGGACTGGACCTGGTTATTTTTGACCGTGAACTGACCCCGACCCAGACCCGGAACCTGGAAGAACTTTGCGGGGTGAGAGTCGTCGACCGAACTATGCTGATCTTGGATATTTTTGCACAGAGGGCCCAAAGCAGAGAGGGCAAGCTGCAAGTGGAACTGGCCCAGCTTCGGTATCTTCTGCCCAGACTTTCCGGTAAGGGCGTTTCCATGTCCCGGCTGGGCGCGGGCATTGGAACCAGGGGCCCCGGCGAAACAAAACTGGAAACGGACCGGCGGCATATTCGACGGAGGATCAGCGCTTTGAAAGACCAGTTAAGCGAAGTGGAGGCACAGCGGGCGGTCACCCAGAAAAAGCGCCGGAAAAACGGCATGGTAACTGTGGCGCTGGTAGGGTATACCAACGCAGGCAAGAGTACTTTGATGAACCGGCTGACCAGCGCCGGAGTGTTGGCGGAGGACAAGCTGTTCGCCACACTGGATCCTACGGCCAGGGCATTAAAGCTCCCCTGCGGCAAAACAGTCATGCTCATTGACACAGTCGGGTTGATCCGGCGGCTGCCTCACCAGCTGGTGGAGGCCTTCAAGTCGACCCTGGAACAGGCCGCCGCGGCGGACATCCTGTTGAACATCTGTGACGCTTCCTCTCCTGAAGCTGGGGAGCATCTGCGGGTGACGGAAGAACTTTTGCAGGAATTGCGCCGGGGAGAGGACAGGCCGGTGATCCCGGTCTTGAACAAATGGGATGCGGTGAAAGAGCCGGACCTTTCTTTGCGTCTTCCGGGGGCTGTGCGGATCAGTGCCTTGAACGGGCAGGGAATAGAAGAGCTTTTAAAGGCCGTTGAAGATAACCTGCCGGAAAAGACTTTTGATGTGGAACTGTTGTTTCCATTTGCCAAAACCGGTCTGGCCGCAAGGCTGCGGGAGGAAGGAGCCGTGCTTTCGGAAGAATATGTGCCTGAGGGTCTGAAACTTACCGCCAGAGTGGACGAGCGCCTTTACGGCGCGGTAAAAGAGTTTGACATCACGGCCCGGTGCCGCTGTTTGTAACGCTCCATTTCCCGTTTTCCAGCTTGGCATAGATAAACCGGGCAGCGGTGTAATACCCTTTGTATTCACCGGTGCCAAGCTTGGTGTTCCCGGCCATCCAGCCGTACGGGGCGCCCGAAGTGAGGGCACCCCCCAAAGGTAGGGGAGAAGAGCCTGGTGAGATAAAAAGAAAAGTACGAATAAATATTCAAAAATATCTTGACTTTTTTGCATATAGGCGTATAATTGAAGCGTTCCACTACATAATATGCGAATTTATGCGGAAAGAGGTTTTGCGTTATGGCAAACGATATCAAAAAAGTGGTGCTGGCGTATTCCGGCGGCCTGGACACTTCCATCATTATCCCCTGGCTGAAGGAAAACTACAACAATTGTGAAGTAATTGCCGTTTCCGGCGATGTGGGGCAGGGAACCGAGTTGGACGGTCTGGAGGAAAAGGCGAAAAAAACCGGAGCCTCAAAGCTTTATATCCTTGATTTGAAGGAAGAATTTGTGAAGGATTACGTATATCCCACAGTAAAGGCCGGGGCAGTCTACGAAAACAAGTACCTGCTGGGCACCTCTTTTGCACGGCCAATTATAGCTAAAGGCATTGTAGAGATCGCCAAGAAAGAGGGAGCAGACGCCATCTGTCACGGCTGCACCGGTAAGGGCAACGACCAGGTCCGGTTTGAGCTGGCCATTAAAGCTTTCGCCCCCGATATGAAGATTATTGCTCCCTGGCGCATTTGGAATATCAAATCCAGAGATGAAGAAATCGATTACGCTGAAGCGCACAATATCCCCCTGCGAATCAATCGGGAAACAAATTATTCAAAAGACAAGAACCTGTGGCATCTTTCCCACGAGGGCCTGGATTTGGAAGATCCAGCAAATGAGCCCCAGTATGAGAAACCCGGCTTTTTAGAGATGGGCGTCTCTCCTGTCGACGCCCCAGATAAGCCCACTTATCTGACGCTGCATTTTGAGAAGGGTGTGCCCACCGCCTTAAACGGCGAAAAGCTTTCCGGCGCGGAAATGGTAGCGGCCCTAAATAAGCTTGGAGGCGAGAACGGCATCGGTCTGGCGGACATTGTGGAGAACCGGCTGGTGGGCATGAAGTCCCGCGGTGTGTACGAGACTCCCGGGGGCACCATTTTGTACCACGCCCATAACAAGCTGGAAGAGATATGCCTTGACCGGGACACCTATCACTACAAGCAGCAGGTGGCCTTAAAGTTTGCCGAACTGGTGTACTTTGGCCAGTGGTACACGCCCTTGCGGCAGGCACTGTCCGCTTTTGTTGACTCAACCCAGGAGACTGTGACCGGCGACGTGAAGCTCAAGCTTTATAAGGGCAACATCATCGACGCTGGCGTATCTTCTCCCTATTCCCTGTACGATGAGGACATCGCCACCTTTGATGAGGATGAGGTCTACGACCAGAAGGATTCCGCCGGGTTCATCAACCTGTTCGGTCTGCCTGTCAAGGTGCAGGCGAAAAAGGGATTGACTTACGATAAATAATTAAAGCGGTCATGCTCCCTGCCGACGGCGGAGAGCATGATTTGCCGGGAGAATGCTGGGTGAAACGGGGCTGACCTGCGGCAAACATTGCCAAAAGGCTCCGCTGATGCCGAATAGCCATTGAATGATGGTGATCGGCCGTTTCGGCGCATCTAACGGCAAAAAGATGGTCATGAGAGGAGACCTACCGTGGAACGGATTGATATATACGACCGAAACGGGAACCGCACCGGCCGCGTGGTAGAGCGGGGAACCGATTACACGCTTACCGGGGACGAATACAGACTGGCTGTGGGGATATGGATCGTGGAAAGCGACGGCAGAATTTTTCTCACCCGCCGCAGTATGGAGAAGGATTATGCTCCGGGCAAGTGGGAAAACCCCGCGGGCCATGTCCAGGCCGGGGAAGATCCGGTGGACGCCGTTATTCGGGAGCTGTTTGAAGAGACCGGCATTGAGGTAAAGTCCGAGCAGATCACTCTGCTGGGAGATTCCCGCACCTGGCCCTATCTTGGTAAGGATTACGGTGTGCGGATGCATGTGGATGTGCGCGATGTTAAGTTCCAAAAGGGCGAGACCGACGGCGCCAAATGGGTGACCTTTGAGGAGTTTGCCGCTATGTCAAAGGCCGGGGAATTTCCGCTCTCGCTGACGGACCACATGAAGGATTACAAAGAGAATTTTTTGAAATTTGTAGGACAGGAAGGAAGTTCATCCCTATGAAGCTTTGGAAAGGCCGGTTCCAGAAGGAAGCGGATCCCAAGACAAACGATTTCAATTCCAGCATTTCCTTTGATTCCCGGATGTTCCGGGAGGATATTGAGGGAAGCTTGGCCCATGCCAAAATGTTGGGGGAGCAGGGCATTATCGATCAGCGCGAAAGCCAGAAGATACAGGCAGGCTTAAAGGAAATTTTAGCCGACCTGGAAAGCGGCGCGCTTCAGATCGACCCGGACGCGGAGGATATTCACACCTTTGTGGAAGGGGAACTTACCGCCCGGATCGGCGATGCGGGGAAGAGGCTCCACACCGCCCGCAGCAGAAATGACCAGGTGGCACTCGATTTGCGGCTCACCCTGAAAAAGGAATGCGGAGTGCTGCAGACCCAGTTGAAAAGCCTCATCCGCGTGTTGTGTGAAAAGGCGCTTTTATACAGCCGTACGGTCATGCCGGGGTACACCCACATGCAAAGGGCCCAGCCCATCACCTTTGGGCACCACCTGTTGGCATATGTCGAAATGCTGCTGCGGGACCTTTCCCGGTTCCGGGAAACGCTGAGCCGTATGGATGTCTGTCCTCTCGGCAGCGGGGCCCTTGCTGGCACCACATATCCTCTGGACAGGGAACTGTCCGCGGAGCTTCTGGGTTTTTCAGGGGTGACACACAACAGCCTGGACGGCGTAGCCGATCGGGATTTCTGTGCCGATACCGTTTACGCCTGTTCCATGACCATGATGCATCTTTCCAGGCTGTGCGAGGAGATCGTGCTATGGTGCTCTTGGGAATTTCAATTCATTGAGTTGGACGACGCTTTTTCCACTGGGTCCAGTATTATGCCCCAGAAGAAAAACCCGGACATCGCCGAACTGATTCGTGGTAAAAGCGGCCGGGTATTTGGGGATTTGATGGGTTTGCTTACCATGATGAAGGGGCTGCCGCTGGCCTACAACAAGGACTTGCAGGAGGACAAGGACGCTGTGTTTGATGCGGTGGACACCTTAAAGCTGTGCCTTACGCCTTTGATCCCCATGCTGGAGACCATGACCGTAAGGGAACAGAATATGCGAAAAGCTGCGGCGGAGGGTTTTATCAACGCCACTGATTGCGCCGATTACCTGGCTGGGACGAAGAACATCCCCTTCCGGGACGCCTATAAGATTACCGGGGAACTGGTTGCCTTGTGCATTGAAAAGGGAACGACTCTGGAAAACCTCCCTTTGGAGGAATATCGAAAGGTCTGCCCGGAGTTCGATGAAGGCGTATACGCCGCCATTTCTCTTGAAAGATGCGTGAACGGCCGGAAGGTGACGGGCGGCCCGGCGCCTGAAAACGTGGAAAAAGAAGCGAAGCGCGTGCTGGAACAATTGGAGGGGATATAGCATGGAAACCATCAGGGTTGGGGTAGTGGGCGCTACCGGATACGCAGGGGCCGAGATCTGCCGCCTGGTCCTGGGCCATCCCCGGGCGGAACTGGCGGCCATCAGTTCCGTCAGCTTCGAGGGAATGAAACTTTCACAAGTCTATCCTGCTTACCGGGAGATGATCGATCTTGTCTGCGGTACCGAGGAAGAGGCGGTGGAGAAAAGCGACGCGGTCTTTGCCGCTCTGCCTCACGGCCTTTCTCAGAAGTTGGCGGCCAAATGCCTGGAAGCCGGAAAGACCTTTATCGATATGGGGGCCGATTTCCGTCTGGAAAAGGAGGAAGATTACCGGGAGTGGTATGGAGGAACTTTTGACGACAAAGCCTTGCACCAGCAGGCTGTGTACGGTCTGCCCGAGTTTTTCAGGGAGAAGATAAAAGGGCAAAAACTCATCGCCAACCCGGGATGTTATACCACTGCCGTACCTTTGGCGCTGGTCCCGGCTTTGGAAGCGGGGCTGATCGAAACCGCCGGCATTATCGCCGACTGCAAGTCCGGCGTGACGGGGGCGGGGAGAAAGCCCACACAGTCTAATCACTATCCGGAGTTGAATGAGTCCTTTACCGCCTACAAGGTGGCAAATCACCGCCACACCCCGGAAATGGAGCAGACCTTATCGAAAATCACCGGAGAAGCGGTCAGGTTGACTTTTGTACCTCATCTCCTGCCCATTAACAGGGGAATTTTGGCCACCTGCTACGCCAGATTAAAGCCCGGCGTTGGGAAATCCCAGCTTTGGGAGGCCTACCACGCCCGGTATGACCGGGAATATTTCGTGCGCCTGCTGCCGGAGGGCGAGGCCGCCAACGTGAAAAACGTGCGGTACACCAATTACTGCGACGTGTCTTTGTTTACAGACCCACGCACCGGTACCTTTATCGCCGTTTCAGCTATTGATAATATGGTCAAGGGAGCCGCCGGGCAGGCGGTACAGAACATGAACCTTTCCTTTGGCCTGGAGGAAACAGCGGGCCTGAAGCTGTGCCCGCCTGCGTTTTAAGGCGGCTTTTTAACGGACATTTATTACTTGGAGGGGTTTCCATGAAGTACATAGAGGGCGGCGTGACGGCCGCCAAAGGCTTTTTGGCGGGTGGGCTGCACTGCGGTATCCGCAAAAACAGGAGCAAGCCCGACCTTGCCATGATCTACAGTGAAACGGAGTGCGCCGCAGCGGCGGTGTATACCCAGAATCTGGTAAAGGGCGCGCCGATTCTGGTTACCCAGAAGAATATTGCCGACGGTAAGGCCCGGGCGGTGATCTGCAACTCGGGCAACGCCAACACCTGCAACGCAGACGGTGTGGAAAAAGCGGAGAGAATGTGCCAGATTGCCGCCGCCGCTTTGAATATTGACCCCGGCGACGTGGTGGTGGCTTCTACCGGTGTCATTGGCCAGGCGCTGCCCATTGAGCCCATTGAGAACGCGGCCCAGAATTTGGCGGGTTCCATGTCGCATGACGGATCTGCCCTTGCCGCCGCCGCTATTATGACCACTGACACCATCCCAAAAGAGGCCGCTGTTGAGGTAGAGATCGGCGGAAAAACCGTAAGGGTGGGAGGTATTTCCAAGGGCAGCGGCATGATCCACCCGAACATGGCCACCATGCTGTGCTTTGTCACCACCGACTGCGCTATCTCGCCCGCCATGCTGCAGAAGGCTGTAAAACAGACGGCCGACCGGACCTTTAACATGATTTCCGTGGATGGGGACACTTCCACCAACGACACCTATGCCGTGCTGGCAAACGGTATGGCGGGAAATAAAGAGATCACAGAAGAGGGAGAAGATTTCCAACTGTTTGCAGAGGCCCTGGAGGCCGTAAGCCGCAGGCTTTCAAAGCTGATGGCCGGCGACGGAGAGGGGGCCACCAAGCTGCTTGTTTGCCGGACATTTGGGGCTAAGGATGAGGAAACTGCAAGAATCGTGGCGAAATCGGTTATCTGCTCTACCCTTTTTAAGGCCGCCATGTTTGGGGCCGACGCCAACTGGGGACGGGCGCTGTGTGCTATCGGCTATTCGGGAGCGGATGTGGACGTCACAAAGATTGACGTTTCGTTCCAGTCTGCCGGAGGGAGAGTAAGTGTCTGCAAAAACGGTGCGGGCATTGAGTTTTCGGAGGAAACGGCAAAAGAGGTCCTCAGTGAAAAGGAAATCAAAATTTTGGTGGCTCTGAACCAGGGGAACGCCAGCGCCGAGGCCTACGGCTGCGACTTGACATACGATTATGTGAAAATCAACGGCGACTACCGGACTTGATTCCGGCGGCCGGTTTCCCATGCGGAAGAAAGCAGGGAGGGATTGCATAGATGGAGATTTCAAACAGCGAACGGGCACGGGTGCTGGTACAGGCGCTGCCCTACATCAAAAAATACGCGGGGCAAACCGTGGTGGTAAAATACGGCGGCAACGCCATGCTGAACGAGGAATTGAAAAGCGCCGTAATGAGCGACATCGTTTTGATGCAGCTGGTGGGTATCAATGTAGTGCTGGTCCACGGAGGCGGCCCGGAAATAAACGCCATGCTGGAAAGGGTCGGCAAGGAGTCGAAATTTTTAAACGGCATGCGGGTCACCGACGGGGACACTATGGACATTGTGCAGCAGGTGCTGGCCGGCAAGGTGAACAAGGACCTGGTGCAGCTTTTAGAGGACGCCGGAGGCAAGGCTGTGGGCCTGTGCGGCCTGGACGGTTCTCTTTTAAAGGCGGACAGGCTGGAAGAGGACCTGGGCTTTGTGGGAGAGATCCGGGAGGTCAATGCTGAGATCATCCGCAACGCCGCGCAAAACGGCTATGTGCCTATTGTGTCTACTGTGGCGGCAGGGTACCACGGCGAGGTGTACAACATCAATGCCGACGTGGCCGCCTCCCGTATTGCCGCAGAAATCGGGGCCATGAAGCTGATTTTGATGACCGACGTTCGCGGTTTGCTTCGGGATAAGGATGACGAAAGCACAATTATCCCGGTGGTCAATGTCTCCGACGTGAGCCGTCTGAAAAAAGACGGGGTCATCAGGGGCGGTATGATTCCCAAGATTGATTGCTGTGTGGATGCGGTACGCCGGGGCGTGGGCCGGGCGCACATCATAGACGGCCGCATCCCGCATTCTATTCTGATAGAGTTATTTACGGACGAGGGCATTGGCACCATGTTCTACTAACTGCGGATATTAGGAGGTCTGAATATGAATTTTCAAGAAACAAAATCGCAGGAGCAGGCGTACATCCTTCACACCTACGGCAGAGTGGACGCGGCTCTCGTTAAGGGCCAAAACGCCCGTGCCTGGGACGAAACGGGAAAGGAGTACATTGACTTTACCTCCGGTATTGGCGTCAATTCTCTGGGTTACAGCGACCCCGGCTGGGTAAAGGTCATAACAGAACAGGCCGGGGAGATCCAGCACATGTCCAATTACTACTATAGCCCCCAGAATACCGCTCTGGCGGAGGAGTTATGCAAGGCGGCAGGAATGGCACAGGCCTTTTTCTGCAATTCCGGGGCTGAGGCCAATGAGTGCGCTGTAAAAGTGGCCAGAAAATACGGGGAGGCTCGTGGCGCGCACAAAATCGTTACTTTACATAATTCTTTTCATGGCCGGACCCTGACCACTTTGGCCGCTACGGGCCAGGAAGCGTTTCATAAGGATTTTCTGCCGTTGACCGATGGGTTTGTTTACGCCGAAGCCAACGATCTTTGCAGTGTTGAAGCTCTGTTGGACGGCACGGTGTGTGCCGTTTTGATAGAGACTATTCAGGGAGAAGGCGGCGTGGTGCCTATAGAGAGGAGCTTTTTGGAAGGCCTGAGAAGACTGTGCGATGAAGCCGGGGCGCTGCTGGTGATAGACGAGGTGCAGACCGGTGTGGGACGTACCGGCAGTTTTTACAGCTACCAGGGTTTCGGCGTGCAGCCCGATGTAGTTACCAGTGCTAAGGGCTTGGGCGGCGGACTGCCTATAGGCGTGTGTCTGGTAAGCGAAGGGCTGCGGAACATTTTAAAACCCGGTCAGCAGGGGTCCACTTTTGGCGGGAACCCGGTGGTATGCGCCGGTGCCCGGGAAGTGGTGCGCCGGGTGTCCAATCCGGCTTTTTTGGGCGAGGTAACTGAAAAGGGAGCTTACTTTAAAGAAAAGCTCAGCGCTTTGCCTCAGGTAGAGTACGTTCGGGGCCGGGGGCTGATGCTCGGTATCAAGCTTAAAGCTTTAGACGCCCATCAGATCATGGTAAAGTGTGCCGAACAGGGTCTGCTGGTTTTAACCGCCAAAGACCTTGTACGCTTTTTGCCGCCCCTGACTATTACCAAAAATGACATAGATCGGGGCCTGGAAATTTTCGCCGGAGTGCTTACACAACAATAAAGGAGGACCGAAGATGAAACACTTGTTAAAGCTTTTAGACCTGACCGGGGATGAGATCCTGGACATTTTGAATTTGGCGGACCAGCTGAAATATGAGACCAAGCATGGCATTGACCATCCCCACCTGAAAGGAAAATGCTTGGGTATGATTTTTGAAAAATCATCTACCCGCACCCGGGTCTCTTTCGAGGTGGGAATTAACCAGCTGGGGGGCTACGCCGTGGTGCTGGGTGCTCAAGGCTCCCAGATCGGCCGGGGGGAGCCTGTGCAGGACACGGCCCGGGTGCTTTCCCGGTATGTGGACGGCATCATGATCCGCACCTTCGGTCAGGACGAAGTGGAAGCTCTGGCGAAATTTGGCAGTGTGCCGGTGATAAACGGCCTGACAGATTTCTGCCACCCTTGCCAGGTGTTGGCGGACCTGATGACCATAAGGGAATTCAAAGGATCCCTGGAAGGCTTAAAAATGGTCTTTATCGGTGACGGGAACAACATGATGAATTCCCTGATCGTGGGCGGTTTAAAAACCGGCATGGCCGTATCTGTGGCCTGTCCCCGGGAGTACCGCCCTCCCAAAGAGATTCTGGAATTCGCCGCTCCCTATGATTGCTTTACCCTGATGGACAGCCCTGCAGAAGCGGTTAAGGGCGCGGATGTGGTAATTACCGACGTATGGACCTCTATGGGCCAGGAGGAGGAGCGCAAGCAGCGGGAGGCGGCGTTTAAGGGTTACTGCGTAGATAGTAAGCTGATGGCCGCCGCAAAGGAGGACGCCATGATTCTGCACTGCCTCCCCGCCCACCGGGGTGAAGAGATCAGCGCCGAAGTGTTCGAGGCAAACGCTGAATACATTTTTGAAGAAGCGGAAAATCGCCTTCACGCCCAAAAAGCCGTGATGGTCAAAACAATGAGTTGACCCGCGGGAAAAAAGATTTGACAGGCCGACACACCTTATGATACAACAAGCTCCTTTTTCCGCAAAAAGGAAAGCAAGAAAAAAAGACTTACCGTTTTCTGATGAACTGGAAACGGCAAGTTTTTTTGTTCGACAAGCCACCCAAAAACCTGGTTTTGGGTACAAGCAATATATAACATACCATAACAGGAAAGAAAAGTCTAGTCTTTTTTTATTTTTTTGCTATAATTTTGGGAGGAAAAGGAGGAGAGAAGATGAGAAAGTATTATGAAGCTTATGACGAGCGGTATAAAGCGGTTCACCAGCGGGGCGTAAGCTGGGCAAGCGGTAAAAGTTCTCCCATCGTGCTCCAAACCATACGAAAGTACGGGTTGAGTCCTTCCCACAGAATGCTGGAGATCGGCTGCGGAGAAGGAAGGGACGCCCGGGCTGTACTGGAAAACGGCTATGAGCTTCTGGCAACGGATATTTCAGAGGAGGCTATTGCATACTGCAAAAGTCTGACGCCCGCATACCGGGACCGCTTCGCGGTTTTGGACTGCCTCCAAAGCGGGCACCAGGGGCGGTATGATTTTATCTATGCTGTGGCTGTTCTCCATATGCTGGTGCTGGATGAGGACAGGGGCAGGTTTTACCAGTTTATCCGGGAGCATTTGACGGAAACGGGCATCGGGCTGATCTGCACTATGGGGGACGGCGTGGAAGAGATGCAAAGCGATGTCAACAGGGCTTTCGAACTTCGGGAGCGGGAACACGAATCGGGCAGGATTCTGGTGGCCGCCACATCTTGCCGGAAAGTGTCTTTCCCGTCGTTTGAACTGGAAATAAAAGCAAACGGCCTTACGCTGGCAGAGAAGGGGATCACCGCGGCGCCGCCCGAATTTGACAGTTTGATGTTCGGGGTGGTAAAGCGTTCAGCTATATAAAAGCAAGGAAATAACGGAAAAAGGGAGGAAAATTGATGGAGAAGGAAGAACTTGCCGTCCAGTTCCCGGAAGAAGAGGCGCACCTGCGGGACGTAGAGGAAAAAATCGACAAGGAACTGAAGCTGGCGGAAGAGACAGTGGGCCGCATGGATAAGGAGCAGAAGGAACTGCTGGATTATATGAAAGAACACAGCGGTGAGATAGACCCCAAAGAAATGTTCCAGGCCGCCCTGATCCGGCAGGACAATCAGGGAAACGCCGCGGTTCTGATGCGCCACCGGGACCAGCTTCGAAAGACGAAGGATTCCCCCTATTTTGCCCGCATTGATTTTTTGCCGGACCGGGGGGATAAGGCCGCTTATTATATAGGCATGTACGCCTTCCGGCACCAAAGACAGCTTGAGATTATAGACTGGCGCTCCCCTGTGGCCGGCATGTTTTACGATTTTGAGACGGGCCCGGCCTTTTACACCACTCCCGCCACCCTGGAAGAGCCGGAAAAAAAGATAGAAGGCAGCCTCACGTTGAAGCGCCAGTTCAAGATCAGCGGCGGAGAACTGGAATTTGCTTTTGACAGTTCTCAGAACATTCAGGACGATATTTTACAGCGCGAACTTGCCCATACCTCCGACGAAAAGATGAAGTCCATTATCTCTACCATCCAGAAGGAACAGAACGCCGTTATCCGCGACGAAAAGGCCCACACCATGATTATCCAGGGTGTAGCGGGGTCCGGGAAAACCAGCATTGCCCTGCACCGGGTGGCCTTTTTGTTGTACCGGTTCCGCAATACCATCAAGGCTGAAAACATAACCATCATTTCACCAAACAAGGTGTTTGGCAGCTATATTTCCGGCGTTCTGCCAGAACTTGGTGAGGAACCTATTTTCGAGGCGGGCATGGAGGACCTGGCACTGGTCCAACTGGAAGAGGGCGTGGATTTTGTGGGTGAGCGCAGCCCTCTGGAAACGGAAGACAAGGCCTGGGAGCAGCGGGTGCAGTTTAAGGCGACCACCGAATTTGTGGCGCGGATGGACGAGTATATTGGCGCCCTTGCGGATACGGCCTTTGAAGCCCGTGACTATGTATACGGGGAGTTTTCCGTTCCCGCCCGGTGGATCAAGGAGCGGGTGGACGTTTATCAGCGTTTCCCGCTGATAAAACGGCTGGAGCAGGTGGCTGAGGATATAGAAAGCCGCCTGTCCGGCGAGCTCCTGCGGGAGGAAAAGCCACCCAAGCTCTACAACATTTTGCAGGCCCTGCGGAAAATGCTGAAATTTAAAACCACTCTGGCCATTTATAAGGATTTTTATCGTTCCATCGGTCAGTCAAAAATGTACAAGCCATTTCAAAAAGGAGTGCTGGAATGGAACGATGTTTACCCATATCTCTATTTGCAGGCGGCATTTACCGGCCTTACGGAGAGCCGGCTGATAAAACACCTGGTCATTGACGAAATGCAGGATTATACCCCCATCCAGTATGCGGTACTGAACCGGCTGTTCCAGTGTCCTAAAACCATTTTGGGCGATTTCGGCCAGTCTATAGACCCAAACCGCCGCTGTACCCTGGAGGAACTTCATGGCATGTATCCGGGTTCCCAACTGGTGCGGCTGGAAAAAAGCTATCGTTCCACCTGGGAGATTATCCATTTCGCAAAATCCATTGTGGGGGTAAATGACTTTGAAGCTATTGAACGTCACGGGGATGCTCCCAGCCTGTTGCAGGCGCCTAACCGGGAAAAAGAGGTGGAGCAGATTGCCGGGCTGGTTGAACAGTTCCACCGGGGCGCCTATAACGCGCTTGGCATTGTTACCCGCACCAACCATGACGCTCAGGCCCTGTATGACTGGCTGAAGGAACGCGATCCGGAGATGGATGTGGAGTTGATTACCCCGGAAAGCAAATCTTTCCACAACGGCGCCGTTGTGCTTTCGGTGCAGATGTCAAAGGGTTTGGAATTCGACCAGGTGGTTGTGCCTTTTGCTGATGAGAAGACTTACCGCACCGAGTTTGACCGGAACCTTTTGTATGTGGCCTGCACCCGGGCCATGCACAAGCTGACTTTAACCTGTGCGGGGGAGGTAAGCGGACTGATAAAGGGGTTGCTGTAGCCGGGGAGGGCTGCGAGCCCCGGAAAAATGAAAATCCTCTTAAATTTCGGCAAAACTCTTGAATCGCGCCGGATTTGCGTATATAATGAAAAGAGATTGGTATGGAGGGCGGTTGTATGGAAGCGGCCGCCCGGACAATATAACTTTCGAAAGGAGTACCAATATGAACTATTCCCATGAAGTGGAAAAGATGTGTAAGGTGACGAAGGGGCCCCACCACGGTCCGGCTCCGATCCCCGAGGAGGGCAAGTGGGTCAAATCTTATCAGATTTCTGATATTTCCGGCCT
>CAZGLW010000040.1:0-15200 GCA_964525985.1 uncultured Acutalibacter sp.
AAACCTGCCCGAAAAGCCTGTATCTGCCCGCAAAGCCGGGGGAGATGGGCCTCGATTTCGGGCCGAAGCGGTAGTCTCCGCTTTCGATGTGGGTGGTGGTAATGGCCCGGCGGGTAAACTCCGCGGCCAGGTTCTCCCCTGAAGCTTTTGGGGTATCCTACTCTCCCCGCGGTGAAAAGTCAATATTTACAAAACCGGAAAGGAATGATAAAATAGGGATTGTTGCGGGTCTTCCCGTCCGGAAGAAAAAATGGAGAGGGTATTTTTGATGAAAGGCTATAACGACAAGCGCAGAAAAGTTATCATCCGCGTCATGGCGGCCGTTTTGGCCCTGCTGATGGCCGCTTCGGCTTTTTCTGCGCTGATTTTTCGCTGACAGAAATACAGGGCTCCTTTAATTACGGTGAGCCCCTGTAAAAATGCTATAGATGAAGGAGTGTTTTCAAATGTTTGGAAAAAAAGATTGGAAAGAAACTGTCATCCATATTGAGGGGATGCACTGCGCCATGTGCACCGCCCGAATGCAGAAGGCCTTTGAGGCCAACAGGCATGTAAAAGAAGCTAAAGTCGATCTGGACTCCAAGTCCGCCGCTGTGACATATGACGGGTCAAAGCTTACTGAGGATGACTTGAAAAAGATTGTGACCGAGACCGGTTATCAACCGGAGTAAGGGCCGCCCGTGTCTTATAAGTCGCGGGAAAAATTTGAAAGGAATTTTAAAAATGCAGAATAAAGGCAAATATTATCTCACCACAGCTATTGCATATACCTCCGGCAAACCTCACATCGGCAATGTGTACGAGATTGTCCTGGCCGACGCGATTGCCCGCTTCAAGCGGCTGGAAGGCTATGATGTTTATTTCCAGACCGGCACCGACGAGCACGGACAGAAAAACGAGGACAAGGCCAAAGCCGAGGGAATTACGCCTAAAGAATTCGTAGACAGGGTTTCCGGGATCATCAAGGGCCAGTTCGACCTGATGAACGTCAGCTACGATCACTTCATCCGTACCACCGACGACTACCACGAAAAGGAGATCCAGAAGATCTTCAAAAGGTTCTACGACCAGGGCGATATATACAAGGGCGCTTACGAGGGCCTGTACTGCAAAGAGTGCGAGGCTTTCTACACCGAAAGCCAGCTGATAGACGGCAAATGCCCCGACTGCGGCGGAGAAGTCCACCCGGAGAAGGAGGAGGCATACTTTTTCAAAATGAGCAAGTACGCCCCCCGTCTCATTGAGTACATCAATACCCATCCCGAGTTCATTCAGCCCGTGTCCCGTAAAAACGAGATGATGAACAATTTCCTGCTGCCGGGCCTGCAGGACCTGTGCGTGTCCCGCACCTCCTTCACCTGGGGGGTCCCGGTGGAATTTGACCCCAAGCATGTGGTCTATGTGTGGCTGGACGCTTTAGCAAACTACATCACCGGCATCGGCTATCACTGCGAGGGGAACAGCACTGAGCAATTTGAAAAGCTGTGGCCCGCCGACCTGCACCTGATCGGCAAGGACATTATCCGTTTCCACACCATCTACTGGCCCATCTTTTTAATGGCGCTTGACCTGCCCCTGCCCAAGCAGATATTCGGGCATCCCTGGCTGCTGATGAACGGCAACAAGATGAGCAAGAGCAAGGGCAACACCATTTACGCCGATGACCTGGTAGACGTGTTCGGCACAGATGCTGTCCGATATTTCGTACTTCACGAAATGCCTTACGACAACGACGGGAACCTGACTTGGGAACTGGTCACCGAAAGGAACAACTCCGACCTGGCAAACGTGCTGGGCAATCTTGTCAACCGCACAATTGCCATGATTAACAGGTATTTTGGCGGTGTGGTGGAAAACACCAATATCACCGGCGGACCCGATGTGAGCCTTCAGGAGGAGGCCAGGACCTGCCGGGACCGGGTGGCCGGGAAGATGGAAAACCTGCGGGCGGCGGACGCCATCACGGAGATCATGAATCTCTTTAAGCACTGTAACAGGTATATCGACGAGACCATGCCCTGGGCTCTGGCAAAGGACGAAAGCATGCTGCCCCGGCTTGCTACGGTGCTCTACGACCTGGTAGACTGCATCTGTATCGGCGCTTCACTGCTCCGTCCCTTCCTGCCGGACACCTGCGATAAAATTTTTACTCAGCTGAACACCTCTCCCAGAAGCTGGGAGGAGTTGGATCGGACGGAGCTTTACCCCAGCGGTAACCGGGTGACGGATACGCCGGAGATCCTGTTTGCACGCCTGGATGAGGACGAGGTAATTGCCAAAGCCGAGGAAAAGCGGTTGGCGAACCTGCCTGCCCAAACTGTGGAGTTGGAGCCTCAACTATCCGAAAAAGTGGACTTTGATACCTTCTGCAAATCCGACTTCCGCGCGGTGAAGGTTAAAGCCTGCGAGGCTGTGAAGAAAAGCGACAAGCTGCTAAGATTTACGCTGGACGACGGCACCGGTGTAGACCGGCAGATCCTGTCCGGCATTCACAAATGGTACCGGCCGGAGGACCTGATCGGCAAAACTCTGGTGGCTATTGTCAACCTGCCCCCAAGAAAAATGATGGGCCTGGAGAGCAACGGTATGCTTATTTCCGCCGTACACAAAGAGAAAGGCGAGGAGTGCCTGCACCTTATCATGGTGGACGGAAGTATTCCCGCCGGGGCCAAGCTATGCTGATTTTTGATTCCCATGCCCATTACGACGACCCGCAGTTCGACCCGGACAGGGAAACTCTTTTGGGCGAGGCCCTACCTGCCGCCGGCGTATACGGAGTTGTAAACCTGGGAACCGATTTTGAAAGCTGTGAAAAGACGGCGGCTCTTACCAGACAGTACAGCTATATTTACGGCGGGATGGGCATCCATCCTGAAAACGCCGCGGAACTGCCGGCAGACTGGCTCGCCCGTCTGCGGGAGATGCTGAAGCTGCCTAAAATCGTTGCGGTAGGCGAGATCGGCCTTGACTACCACTGGCTGGACGAGTGTCCCAAAGACCGCCAGCGGGAGATTTTCGCCGCCCAATTGGAACTGGCCAACGAACTGGGCCTGCCTGTGGTGGTCCACGACCGGGAGGCACATGCCGATACCCTGAGCCTTTTACAGGAATACAAACCTCAGGGAGTCGTTCACTGCTTTTCTGGCAGTTGGGAAACCGCCCGGGGAATTTTGAAGCTTGGCATGTATCTGGGCCTGGGTGGGGCAGTCACCTTTAAAAACGCTCGCCACGCTTTGGATGTGGCAAGGAATATGCCTCTGGACCGGCTGCTGCTTGAAACCGATGCCCCCTATATGGCCCCTGTTCCCTCCCGGGGGAAACGGAACGATTCGTCTCTGATTCCATATGCCGCCGGGAAGATTGGAGAACTGCGGGGAGAAAACACCGAAACCATTTTAAACGCCGGGGCGGAAAATGCCAGGCGGTTATTTAAAATTTAAAAATGGGAGAATGTTATGAAGAACCTTTTGGAAAAGTACGGCGCCAGCGTTACCTATGAGTATGAAGACAATCTCTATGTAAACATGACAAACCAGTGCCCAAATAACTGTGATTTCTGCCTGCGGAAAAACAGTGCCGGCAGCCTGTACGCCAATAACCTGTGGTACAAGGGCGGCGAGCCCACCAAAGAGGAGATATGGGGAGAACTTTCCAGCCGGGATCTGAACAGGTACACCTCCATTGTGTTTTGCGGCTACGGCGAACCTGCCTGCCGCTGGGACGATATGATGTGGCTGTGCGATAAGCTGCGGGCCCACGGCCCTCATTTCATCCGCATCAACACCAACGGCCTGGCCGATTTGATTACCGGCAGGCGGGCCTGCCTTGAACTGGATGGCCGGGCAGATGCGGTGTCGGTCAGCCTGAACGCCAGCACCGCTGAAAAATATGACAAGCTTTGTCACAGCAAGTTCGGCCTGGAGGCCTTGCCGGCAATTCTGCGCTTTACGGCCGCAGCAGTGCTGAATGTGCCCCATGTGCGTATGACCGTGGTGAGTACCATGCCCAAAGAGGAAATAGACGCCTGCCGGACCATCTGTGAAAATGTGGGCGCCGATTTCTTTGTCCGGGAATACATCGATAAATAAGGCGCAAATTAAGATATATGCCCGGTGTGACCCGGCAAAAAAGGAGATGTTACCATGAAAAAATGCATTGCCGCTTTCCTCTGCTTTGCTTTGATCTTCGTTTTAGCCGCCTGTGGGAGCGGCGCTGTTCCCAGTTCTTCTGCGCCGGCTTCTGATGTGGTGTCGGGTGATGTTTCTGGATTGCTGGCAAAAGTGACCGAGGGCGTCACCAACGCAGAAATGAGCCTTGTGAATCCGGAAATTACCGATGAAAACTTTTCCTGGTACTTTTTTATCGATCCCATTGACGGAGCAGATGCCGCCGTGTCCGAGCCCATGATCGGGTCGATCCCCCATTTTGTAGGGCTGCTGCGGGTGCCGGATGGCACCGACCCGGAAGAGGTTAAGGCCGGCATTGAAGGAAATCTGGATCCCCGCAAGTGGGTGTGCGTCGAGGCGGAAAAGACCGCCGTCCTCCGCCGGGGAAACCTGATTTTGGTGGCTATGTCAGAAGCCGCTTCTGTGGACAAGGCAGTGGAAAATTTTAAAGCGCTGTAACACCGGGAGTGGAGGCCATCCCCGCTAGTATAAGCGCTTACATCAGATAAGCCGGCTGGAGACAGCGAGGCGGGAAAGGCAACCTAAAGCGGCTCGGAATAGTTTCGGGGAAAATCAGGTACAGGAAATGCGGGCGCCAGTCGGTCAGAGAGGAAGAAATGCCCGGACTGCCTGCAAAATAAGAGTGGGGGAGAGAGAATCTCCCCCACTTGACTGTCACCTGTGCTGTTTTGCGAGCCATTGGAGCAGGGTCACCTCTTGCCCCTCAATTGTGACGGGCTTGCCGTCAAAATCTACTTTGCAGTCGTCGTTCAGCATGGGGATCCAGGCAAAGTGGCCGATGTACTCAAAGGGCTTGCCGTCCCGGTCCACAAAGCCCTCGTGTATATCCCGGATGTTGTCCCAGAAGGTGAAATGGACATTTTTGTTCCCCGCTTTTACCAGCCTTTTATAGGTGGGCACAACCGTTTCCTCGGGCTTTACCACCGGGTCATTTTTGGCGTGGGTGAACCATATGGGCAAATGAACAATGTTTTTGAGTTTTTCGTCGGGAATGGCGTCGTCGTACAGGGCCTCGCATACGGGGAAGGCCGCGGCGAAGAAATCGGGGTAGTCCAGCGCCATCCGCATGGTCATGAAGCCGCCGTTGGAATCGCCGCCGATGTATAACCGATCCCGGTCGATGCAGGGATTTTTTTCGATAAATTCATCAATGCAGGCCTTTAAAGCCTTGCCGTAAATGCTGACGCCTGTTCGGCCGTATTCCCCGGTGCCGTCGTTCATCCAGAAGGTGGGTGTTTGTGGCACCAGCACATAAGCGCCGCCAAACAGCTTTTGCACCCTGGAGGAGGCCAGCGCCACCACCTTGTTGCCGGCGTATGCCACCGTTGGGTCCGTACCGCCTTCCCCCGCGCCATGCAGCCAAATGAGCAGGGGCCGGGGGCCGGGCTCCACTGTCTGGGGGATGAAATAGCCGTAGTTCAAGGACTCGTCCCCGGAGGAAGAACCGTTAAAAAAGCCCGCTGTGTCGGGGGAGATGTCTCCCAAGCAAAAATCGTAGACAAGGCCCGTCAGACTGCCTGCAGCCTGGGTCTGGGTGATAAAGTACCGGCTTTTGATCATCACGTTCATTCCGGCAGGTGCGGAAATGGAGGCCGACAGGGGATATAAGGGGCCGTATGCCATTTCCAGAGTAATAAACCCGCCGGATTGCGCTTTTTCTCCCTTCCCGTCGGAGGGATAGGCCATTTTTACGGGAATATATCCCCGGCTGGGTTCCTTGTCCTCTGCGGCCATCCAGCTTTTGGGCAGCAGCAGGGTCTCGCCTTTCTCGTCCATCCTCTCAACAAACACAGAAAATTTTTCCGCCGAAATGTCTTCCGCCGTCACTTCCTCCGGCACGGGCAAAATCAGCTTCGTCACGTAGGGGCCGTAATCGGTTACGCGGGTAAAGGTGTAATAGCCTTTCGTCATTGATTATTCCTCCCTGTTTTTGTGTTCCAATTTTTCTTCTATCCGGTAACGGGGCCGGGCTTTTACCTCGCTGTAGATCTTTCCCACATAAGTGCCCACCACGCCCAGACACAGCATTTGTAAGCCGCCCAAAAGCCAGATGGAGCACACGATAGCGGTCCAACCGGCCACAGTTGCCCCCGCGAAGTGGGAGATGAGGGCGTAAAGCAGGCCGAATACGCTTAGAATGGAAATGAGAATACCCAAGTTGGAAATAAGTTTCAGTGGCTTGACGCTGAAGCTGGTAATGCCGTCCAGAGCCAGAGCAATCATTTTTTTCAAGGGGTATTTAGATTCCCCCGCAAAGCGTTCGCGGCGGTCGTAATAAACATAATCGCTGCGGTAGCCGATCAAAGGCACAATGCCCCGTAAAAACAGGTTTACCTCTTTGTATTCTGAAAGCCCTTCCAGGGCGCGTTTGCTCATCAACCGATAGTCGGCGTGGTTAAACACCACGTCTACCCCCAACAGATTTAACACCTTATAATAGCCCTCGGCGGTAGTGCGCTTGAACCAGGTGTCAGTTTCACGCTTGTTGCGTACGCCGTACACCACATCGCAGCCTTCCAGGTATTTCTGTACAAACTGATCCAGCACATCCGTGTCATCCTGTAAATCGGCGTCCAGACTGATGGCGCAGTCGCATTTTTCCATAGCGGTCATCAGACCGCACAGCAAGGCGTTTTGATGCCCCCGGTTGCGCGCAAGCTTTACCCCCTCTACCAGGGGGTTCGCCTGGTGCAGGCTTTCAATAATCTGCCAGGTCTTGTCCTTGCTGCCGTCATCCACCAGCAGCATCCGGCTTTTTTCACTGGCCAGGCCCTGCGCTTTCATGGAAGAAAGCTTTTCCGTCAGCCTTTTTACGGTTTCAGGCAAAACCTCTTCTTCATTGTAACATGGAATAACAAAGTATACGGCAGGGTTCATGTTTTGTCCTCCAGGGAATCGGTATCATCTTTCGCCTGTTCCGGCGCCGGACCCGGTGCGGGTTGTTCCGGTGACTGCTGTTTTACAGGCTCCGTCAGGTTGCTGTCATCCGGGGGCGGTTCAAGGGGAACGGCGGGTTCGCGGTTGTACCGGGGGATCAAAGCGCCGGGCCTGATAAAGGTGGCTTTCCGCCTTTTGGCGTAATCGGAGAACCGGCCGGCCCGCAGGAGACCGGGAGTGGGCGGGGGCAGCTTTTCCCTCTTCCTGATCCGCCGGGCAAGCACAAGGTAAGCGGCCAGCAGCAAAACGGAGAGAATGGAAACGGCCAGTCCCAAAACCAGGCCGGGTGTGCGGTAGGTGAATTCTACCACCACTTTTTCCCCTCTGGGGACCACCACAGCCATAAATCCCACGTTTACCTGCACGATGTCCGCCTCGTCGCCGTTGACCTCAGCGCTCCACCCCGGTTCGTAGGGGACGCTGAAGAACAGCAGTTCCTCCTTGCTTGTGTCCAGTTCGGCGGTAAAGCCGTTTTTGGTGTAGGAAAAGCTGCTGCAGGAAGAAGCAGCGCGGTCTTCGCAGTCATCCAGATAGCCCTGCTCGGAAAAATATCTTTGGTCGGAAGGCAGTTCTGACAGGAGCTGAGAGTAAAACTCCACGTCCTCGTCCTCTATCACTACGGCCCGCAGCATGGCCCGTTCCCGGTCGGATTGGCTCAAAGCATCGTAGGTGCTGCGGGAAATGTAATAATCGTATGAAAACCCCATCGGGATATAGTATTGGTTTTCCCAGATATCAAAGCCGTTGGCGTTCCCGTAATAGGCCCAGCCGGGCATTGCAGGGTCCGAAGCGTCTTCTCCGGCAAAATATTTCTCGTCATCATCGTCGTCGAACAGCCAATGCACGGAGGTGAGCCCCCGTAAGGCGTAATGGGTGGTGTCCGGCCGGGAAGCCACATCTCTTTGCACACCGATGGAATCATAAAATTCCATAACAGAGCCGGGCACAATGCTGTGAAACGCCTGGATAGAGGGGATCTGCCAGAACATGGCCGAATTGTCCAGCGATTCGTAGAAATCGGAGCGGCAGTTCTGCAGGTCCGGCAGGTTGATATCTGTGCCGCCGTTTAAGGCGTATGGGATGAGATGGTCGTAAGTGAAGTCCGACTGGGTTTTGCCAATAGCGATGAAGAAGATAGAGTAAAATACCGTGATGGCGGACATGGCCCAGGTGACGGCCCGGTAAAAGACTTTTCTGTTTTTCCTGCAAAAAGTGAAAATGTAGATCAGCGCCGCCAAAGATACAAGCGCAATTGCTACATACGTCCAAAACCTGGTTGGGTACTGCTCCAGGCCGAAAGAAATCTCCTTCTCGCCGTCAACTGTCTCTATTGAGGGCATAAAGCCGACGACAGCGGCAATTGCCAGGGTGATGGTCAGCGTCCAGGTGATGGACCGTTTCCAGTCTGTCCGTTCGTTTTCAAGGGCCATGACGGTAGCCAGAGCCATCATCAGGGTGAGCATATAGTACCACCGGGCGTAATAGGCGCTGTTAAACAGCTGGAAGGAGGAGTTCAGGAAAGGCACAAGTGCCATTAAGAACAGGATCCATAACAGTTTTTTCAGCCAGTGCTTTTTTCTCAGCTGCAGCCAGCCGATTACGCCGGTCATGCTGAACAGGGGCAGCCAAGCCCCTAAGGACGCCCACTTCGATTCCGAATCGGGGGTAAAATTGGGCCGGGCGGGCAAATCCGGCGGGAAGAAAAAGCATTCCAGAATATGGAGATACCGCTGGTTCTTGTTGTACAGCACAGCGTTCCACCCGTTGATGAAGCTGCTGGTGCGGCTGTTTTGCAGTACCGCCAGCACCGAGGGTACCAGCAGTACGCAGGAAATCCCCAGGCCCAGCACAGCTTCCAGCGCGAGGCAGAGAAAATCCTTTATCGAAATGTGCCAGCTTCCTGTGATTATCCGCAGGAAGAAATAGATGACCGTAAAGGTGACCTGCCCTACAAAGAAATAATAATTTGTGAGGCAGCAGAAAGCTACCGCCAGAGCAAACAGGCCCCGCCGCCGGTTTTCCATGTATTCGTCGAGAGCGGAGAGCAGCAGGGGGAACACCACGATTGCCTCGTGGAAGTGGTTAAAAAAGATGTTGTAAACAGAAAATCCCGAAAAGGCATACAGCACAGCGCCGATCAGGGCCGTGTCATTTGACTTTGTGTAGCGGTGGATGTAGATGTAGCCTGTCAATGCTGCGCAGGCGAATTTCAGGATCAGCAGGGGACCCATCATATATTGCAGCCACTCTGAGGGAAATGGTATCGTAAGCCAGAAAAAAGGACTTCCCAGCAGGTAAAAGGAATAGGACCCAATAAAGTTTACACCCAGATCAGTTTTATAGTTCCAGCCCCACTCCCCGGACCTGATAGCATCGTGGGCCAACCGGTAAAAGGGGACCTGCTGCACGTTGAAATCGCCGTAGAACAGGAACCTGCCCCCGTCCACCACTATAAAGGGGAGAAAAATTAAAAAGGAAAGGCCAAGCCCCAGGAAGAACGACTTCAGAAAGTAGTTGTTCCGCCAGCCACCGTTTTTTTGCTTTAGTTCGGCCATAAGTCCACCTCCGCCTGGTCAATAAAAGCCTGTAAAAAGAATACACAAAAAACTCAAAGAATTCCCTCGCGCAAATACTCGGTCCCGATTGTCCGCATTATATCTCACTTGCGGCTCATATTCAAGCGGGAGAAACGCAGTACTTTTGGCGGAGCCAAAAGGCGGGCGCTTCGCGTCCGAGCGGTTCTCCGTAATGACTGCTGTAATGACTGCTTGCAGTTATTATATCATATCCTGTCCCGGTTTTCAAATATTTACGGGCGGGGATGGAAATTGGCGGGACCTTATATTGAATTTTACCCCGTCAAATGATAAAATTGGGGAAAGAAAAGGAGGAACAATTATGCATCACTATTTCGCTATGCTTTCCCGTATGAAGTATATCTACCGCTGGGGCCTGATGCGCAATACTCGCAGCGAAAACATCTGCGAACACAGTCTGGAAGTGGCTCTGGTGGCTCATGCTCTGGCTACTCTGGGAAATGAGAAGTTCGGCAAAAGCTACCATCCGGAGCGGGCTGCCGCACTGGCTATGCTGCATGACGCTTCAGAGATCATTACCGGGGACATGCCCACGCCGGTTAAGTACCACTCGGAGGAGATACGGAAGGCTTACGGCGAGGTGGAGGACATGGCGGTGGAACACCTGGTGAAAATGCTCCCGGAGGAGATGCGGGCCCCTTACCGGGAACTGATGACCATGTCGGGGCCGGAGGATGAACAGCTGAAGCCGCTAATAAAGGCCGCCGACCGCATTTCCGCCGTAATAAAATGTGTGGAAGAAAGGCGAAGCGGCAACCGGGACTTCCGAAAGGCGGAACAGACCATCACCAAATCTATCGCCGACATGGAACTGCCAGAGGCCGACTATTTTATGAAAGAATTCCTGCCCTCCTACGGGCTTACCCTGGAAGAGCAGGATTACACCCGGGAGGCGGGGCTGAAATTTTCAGAGTCCTCCCAGATGGTGTTTTCTAAGGTTTTAAAATGATTGCAAAAAGAGGATACCGATTTGAAAATAGGAAACATTGAAATAAACGGCAAGGCTGTTTTGGCTCCTATGGCGGGAGTTACCGATGCCGCTTTCCGCCGGATATGCATGGATTTTGGCGCGGCCTGCACGGTGACGGAGATGATTAGTGCCAAAGCTGTGGAGTTTGAGGACAAAAAGACCTTTTCCCTGGCGGACATTGGCCATGACCGCAGGCCTGTATTTTTGCAGCTTTTCGGCAACGACCCGGAAACCCTGGCGCTGGCCGCGGAGCGGCTTTCAAAGCTGGAACCGGACGGCTTTGATATCAACATGGGCTGCCCCGTGCCCAAAATTGTCGGGAACGGCTCCGGCTGCGCTTTGATGATGGACCCGGAAAAATGCGCCGCTATTGTAGCCGCTGTAAAAAGCCGGGTCAGCGTGCCTGTTACCGTAAAGATGCGGGCGGGCTGGGACCGGGACCACCAAAACGCCGTAGAGGCGGCGAAGCTTTGCGAGCGGGCCGGAGCCGACGCTATCTGCATTCACGGCAGGACGAAGGAGCAGATGTACCGGGGCAGAGCGGACTGGGAGATGATAAGGCGGGTAAAAGAAGGGGTCGGCGTGCCGGTCATCGGCAACGGGGACGTGACAGACGCCCAGTCGGCCTGCCTGATGCTGGAAAAAACCGGCTGCGACCTGGTTATGGTGGGAAGGGGCGCTTTGGGGAACCCCTGGGTGTTCCGGCAGATCAACGCCTATCTTACGGAGTCCTGCCGTATTTTGCCCCCGCCGGGGGCGGCGGAGCGCGTCGTGACAATTCGAAAGCATATAGGGCTCCTCTGTGAATATAAGGGCGAGGCCCGGGGTATGCGGGAAGCGAGAAAGCATGTGGCCTGGTACATGCGCGGTTTGAAGGGAGCGGCGGAATTTCGCCGCCGGGCCGGAGAACTTTGCACCCTTTCAGACCTGGATGTCTTGTTAAAAGATGTGTATGCGGCAAACGTGGAGGAATAAAAATGACCAGTAAAACATATCCGGTGGGAACGCTGAAACAATATAGATATGTGGTGACGCTTTCGGAATATCGGGGTAAAATACTCCTGAGCCGCCATAAGGGCAGGACCACCTGGGAGACCCAGGGGGGCCATATAGAGCCTGGGGAAACGCCCCTGGAGGCGGCCAAGCGGGAGCTTTTTGAAGAATCTGGCGCGGCGGATTTTGAGATAGAGCCCCTGTGCGATTACTGGGCCGGGGAGGAAGGCACGGACGACTGGGCTAACGGCATGGTGTTCCATGCGGTGATAAAAAAGCTTGGGCCCATGCCGGAAAGCGAAATGGCGGAGGTGCGGCAGTTTGACAGTCTGCCGGGGAATCTCACCTATCCTCAGATATCGCCTGTTTTATTTCAATATTTGTTTGATCACACACAAGGAGAAACGCGATGAAATTACTGGTTTTAGACGGCAACAGCATTTTGAACCGGGCCTTTTACGGCATTAAGCTTTTAAGCACCAAAGCGGGGGACTTTACCAACGGCATATACGGGTTCCTCACCATGTTTAAAAAGCTGTTGGACGAAACGGAGCCCGACGCTGTGGCAATTGCCTTTGATATGCGGGCCCCTACCTTCCGGCACAAGCAGTACGCCGGATATAAGGCAAACCGAAAAGGCATGCCTCCCGAACTTGCCCAGCAGATGCCGGTTTTGCAGGAACTGCTGACAGATCTTGGCTACCGCGTCGTCACCTGCGAGGGGTGGGAGGCCGATGATATTTTGGGCACCCTTGCCGCTGCGTGTGAAAGCCGGGGAGATGCCTGTCTGATCGCCACCGGGGACCGGGACAGCTTGCAGCTGGTAAGCGGAAAAACTTCGGTGAGACTGGCCACCACCAAATTCGGCCAGCCCCAGGTCACGCTGTACGACGAAGCGAAAATCATGGAGGATTACGGGGTCACCCCCCGGCAGATGATCGACCTGAAGGCCATTCAGGGCGATTCCTCCGACTGCATCCCGGGCGTAGCGGGCATCGGCCCAAAGGGGGCGGGGGAGTTGATCCGTAAATTCGGCAGCGTAGAGTATATTTACAGCCATCTTGAGGAACTGGACATCAAGCCCGGCGTTCGGGACAAGCTGGAAAAATCCAGAGACAACGCCTTTTTAAGCTACGATTTGGGCACTATCCGCAAAAACGCGCCTATCGATGTGGAAATAGGCGATTATGTCAAAACCGCGGGAGAGCCTCAAAAGGCGTCGGCTCTGATGATAAGGCTGGAACTTTTCTCTTTGATTGAAAAGTTTGGCCTGACCGCCGCGCTCCTTCCGGTCCGGGAGAACGGTGTTGTACAGGAAAGGCCAGAGGTGGTGGAACTTGCCGATGGAGCGCCGCTGCTTCCCCGGCTGGAGGACGAGGGGAAAGCCTATTTTTACGCAGACTGGGACAGGGACGGCGCTTTGCGGAGTCTGATTTTTTCCCTGGGCGGCAAGCTGTGGCGGGCAGCCCCGCTTGCAGCGTTCCTTCGGGCCTTTTTCGAGGACGAACTGATTGAGAAGTACACCCACGACGGGAAGCTTTTGCACAGGCTGGCCTTAAAGCTGGGCTGCAAAATGGAATCTGTCAGGATGGACACGGCCCTGGCCGGATACCTTCTGAATCCATCCGCTTCGGGATATGACCCGCTGCGGCTCTGTGCCGAATATGGGGTGCCCCTTACCGATTTTGAGGATCCGGCCCTGCAGGCGGCCGCCGCTATGCCGGGTTTGTGCAACGTTCTTTCCAGGTCCATTGATGAAAATGCCCAGCGGGAGCTGCTGCTGAACATAGAGATTCCCCTTTCCTATGTGCTGGCTCAAATGGAGCATGTGGGTTTTTATGTGGACAAAGAGAGCATCGAATCCTATGGCAAGGAGATGGAGCGCCAGGTAAATGAACTGCATGACTCCATTATCCGGCAGGTAGGCTATGAATTCAACATCAATTCTCCCAAGCAGCTGGGTGAAGCCCTGTTTGACAAGCTGGGCCTGCCCCACGGGAAAAAGACGAAAAGCGGCTGGTCCACCAACGCCGATGTGCTGGAAGAACTGCGTTATCTGCACCCGGTGGTTGACCAGGTGCTACGTTACCGCACAGTGGCCAAGCTGAAGTCTACTTATTGCGACGGCCTTTTAAAGGTTATAGGGCCGGACGGCCGCATCCATTCCAACTTTAATCAGACCGAGACCCGCACGGGCCGCATTTCCAGCACTGAGCCCAATTTGCAGAACATCCCCGTGCGCACGGCTATCGGCAGAGAACTGCGGAAGTTCTTTGCCGCAGAAAGCGGTCTGCTGGTAGACGCCGACTACAGCCAGATCGAACTGCGGGTACTTGCCCATGTGGCAAACGACAGCGCCATGCGGGAGGATTTTTTAGAGGGCAAGGACATCCACCGTTCTACCGCTGCCAGAGTGTTCGGTATGCCCCAGGAGATGGTGACCGGCGAAATGCGCAGCAAGGCTAAAGCCGTCAATTTCGGTATCGTTTACGGCATCGGGGCGTTCTCCCTTTCAAAAGATATCGGTGTTTCCCGCAAAGAAGCTGACGACTATATCAAAGAGTACCTAAAAAATTACGCCGGCGTTGACAGATATATGAAGAGGGTGGCGGAAGAGGCTAAGGAGCGGGGTTATGTAGAGGACATATTCGGCCGCAGGCGGTATTTGCCGGAGCTGAAAAGCACCAATTTCAACATGCGGGCCTTTGGAGAACGGGTGGCCCGGAACATGCCCATACAGGGAGCGGCGGCGGACATCATCAAGATTGCAATGATTCGGGTGAGCAACAGGCTGGAACGGGAAAAGCTCCAGGCAAAGCTGATTTTGCAGGTCCATGATGAATTGATCGTGGAGTGCCCCGAAGAAGAGGCGGAGCAGGTGCGGGCGCTGCTCACCGAGGAAATGGAAAGCGCCGTAGATTTAAGCGTTCCTATGGTGGCGGACGCCCATGCGGGAAAAACATGGTATGACGCCAAAGGCTGAGTTTAACTGCCCGTTGCGGCAGATTGGCTGACCGGGCCGTTGACTATGTACCCGACAGCGAGGGGACAGCCCTCAACTTCCAGGCTATGTCGGAGATGGTGACGTGTTCCCGGGCAGCAGGCGTTGTGCCGGACGCTCCTACGGAGGAAATCCGCAAGGATATGAGGAAACGGGGGGACAAAAGCGTGCCAGCTACTTGCAAGTATAAAAAGATAATGCTACAATAAAAATAGTCAATTTTTAAAGGAGGGATCTTCCCGTGAAAAAGTATGTTTCCGAGTTTATTGGCACATTGATCTTGGTCGTTCTGGGGTGCGGCACCGCTATGCTGGTGGGGTGCGACGCCGCCAGCGGAGGCGGGTACATTCTTACGGCGCTTGCCTTTGGTTTAGCGATCGTGGCAACCGCCTATTCCATTGGCAATATTTCCGGCTGCCATATCAACCCCGCTGTTTCTCTTGCCGTGTTGATGACCGGGGGGCTTACTGTCGCTGATTTTATTGGATATGTGATTGCGCAGTGTCTGGGAGCCA
>CAZGLW010000041.1:0-14193 GCA_964525985.1 uncultured Acutalibacter sp.
GGTGAAGATCACCGCAGCCTGACAGCGGGAAGCACCGGACAAGGGACTTAGAGTATCAGGGCTGGTTCCGGCGATCAGACCGGAGGCGTTTGCCCACTCCATAGCGGGCAGGGCATATCCGCTCACCTCTTCCAGGTCACGGTAAGCTTCAAGCGAACCGCCCCCGGGGTCGTTGCCGAGCGACACCCAGTACCGGTACAACATGGCGGCCAGATCCTGCCGGGCAACGGGCCAGTCGGGGGCAAAGCGGGTCTCGCTCCGCCCCACCACAATCCCCTGGGACACGGCCCAGTCCACAGCAGGGGCGTAATAGTCCTCCGGGTCCACATCTTCAAAGCAGTTGGTTTCCGCAGCCTGCGGCCTGCCTGAAAGCCGCCAGAGAATAGCGGTAGCCTGCCCCCTGGTAACGGGGGCGTTTGGGGAAAATTGATCTGCCGTGATCCCGCTCATTAAACCCGCCTCTTTCACGCTGGCCACACCGTCGGCAAACCAGTCGTCCTCATGCACGTCGCGGAACCCCGCAACGATCGGAGCGGGCGGCTGGGAAGGCGCAAACTTGATTACGATAAAGGATGAAGCGTTGCCCGACCACATTGTCCCAATATGGAGCCTGCCGGAAGCGTTCTGCCAGACCTTGTCCTCACTGGAGGTATTGCCCCAAAAGATCATCAGGTGATTGTCTTCATCGTACCCGCCCCAGGAATCCGTCCAGAAACGGAGGATCAGGTCCCCTTTTTCCAGCTTGCCTCCCGCCAGCATAGCTTCTTTACTGGAGTAGACATAAGAAATAATCTTCCCCTTTTCCGCCAGGCTCATATAATTGCTGGCCGAGGAAAGACCGTCAGCGAAAAGGCCGCTATTCCAGCTGGCAAAATTGCCCTGTTTCATGGTTTTCAGGGCCTCTGTTACGTTCAGACCGCATTTCCGCAGCACATAAGCCACAAAACCGGCGCAATTTGTACCCGGCCGGCCATTGTAAGAGGTATCGCCTCTGGGGGACTGCCAGTCCCCGCCTACAAATGGGGTGTTGAGATAAAAATTATCATTCTCGTGGGCGGAAAGTTCCTTGACCACCTTTTCGCGGGTCACTCCGTATTTATCCAAGTAATCCGTACCCCCTGCCAACCGGGCCTGGACCGTAGCCGTGGGAATCCGATAGGCAAAGTCCGCGCTCTCATTCTCCTTCTGCCCGGCGGCCAATACAGGCAGACAAACGGTAAAGCTCAGGCACAGAACAAGTAAAAACGCCGGGATTTTTTTCTTCATTTTTCGTCCTCTTTCCTCATGATCTCAATTGGCCCTGCAAAGCGGCCCCGCCGGGGCGAGGCCGTCTGCGCTAAAGCTTCTTTTTCAGGTTCAACTGCATCTTGTTCCCTTCGTAGCCGAGAGAGCGGTAAAAGGCATGGGCGCCGGTGCGGGACTCGCCGGAAACCAGCCGGACAGCATCGGCGCCGGTCTCCCTTGCCCACTTCTCCCCTGCCGCCAGAAGCATGGAACCGATGCCCATTCGGCGGCAGGCCGGGTCTACGGCAATGCCCATGATGTTTTTCATGTGGCCGTTATAGAGCAGATCGTAATCGCACAGGTGGACATATCCTACCGTGCGGCCCTCCAATTCCGCCACAAAAATACCGTTGCGGCCGTCGGAAAGCAGCTTATTGAGCTGTTCCTCCGTTTTTTTCAGCGGGTAATCATAGCCCATCGATTCCCGGTTCAGTCGGGTAATTGCTTCACTGTCTTCGGGCGCGGCGGGACGGATGACGATTTCCCCCACAAAAATTCTCCCTTTCTTATGCTTTTTTCACGACCGCTTCGATGTTCTCAGCGCTCAGACCAAATTCTTTTAACAGGTCAACAGCCGGGCCGGAATGGCCGAACACATCGTTTACGCCGATGCGGGTGACCGGCACGGGACAGCTTTCACACACGCAGGCGGCTACGGCTTCGCCCAAGCCGCCGATGATGCTGTGCTCTTCTACTGTGACGATATGGCCGGTCTCCCTGGCGGCCTTCAGCACCAACTCCGTATCCAGAGGCTTTACGGTGTGCATGTCGATGACTCGGGCGTTTATCCCAGAGGCCTTCAAAGCGTCGGCGGCCTTTACGGCCTCCTGCACCATCAGACCCGTGGCGATAACAGCCACGTCGTTCCCCTCCCGCAGGGTAATGCCCCTGCCGATCTCGAACCGGTAATCCTCCACTGTATGGGTCACGCTTTCCACAGCCAGGCGGCCCAGACGGAGGTACACCGGGCCCACGTATTCCGCCGCGGCCCTTACAGCAGCCTGCATTTCATAATGGTCGCAGGGGTTCAGTACCACCATGCCGGGTATGGTGCGCATCAGGGCCAGATCTTCGCAGCACTGGTGGGTGGCGCCGTCTTCGCCCACGGAAATACCGGCGTGGGAGCCGACGATCTTCACATTCAAATGGGGGTACCCGACGGAGTTGCGCACCTGCTCAAATGCGCGCCCGGCGGAGAACATGGCAAAGGAGGTGGCGAAGGGAATCTTGCCGCAGGAAGCTAAGCCCGCGGCAATACCCACCATATTGGCTTCGGCGATGCCGCACTCTACAAATTTGTCGGGATGGCGGTGCTTAAAGGTCTCCACCTTGGTGGCATCGGCCAGATCGGCCACCAGCACTACAATATCGGGATTGGTTTCAGCCAGGGCCGTCACCGCTTCGCCGAAGCTTTCCCTAGTTGCCTTTTTAATCATCTCAGCCATTTTCCAACGCCTCCAAATTTTCGGCCAGTTCCTTTTTCGCGGCCAGGTATTGCTCCTCGTTGGGGGCCTTGCCGTGCCAGCCCACCTGGTTCTCCATAAACGATACGCCTTTGCCCTTTACGGTTTTTGCAATGATGGCAAAAGGACAGCCGTCAGTGGCCTCAGCCATTTTAAAGCCGCGCTCGATGTCGTCGAAGTCGTTGCCGTCAATTGTGGCCGTCTCAAAACCGAATGCCTCAAATTTGTCCTCGAAGGGCGCGGGCCCGCCAATCTCCTCCACAGGGCCGTCAATCTGCAGGCCGTTGAAGTCGACAATCACGCATAAGTTGTCCAGCTTGTGGTGACCGGCGAACATTGCGGCCTCCCATACCTGGCCCTCTTCGCTTTCGCCGTCACCAAGCAGGGTGTATACACGGTAATCCTTCCCGTCCATCTTCCCCGCTGCGGCCATGCCGACGGCGGCGGAGATCCCCTGTCCCAGGGAACCGGAACTCATGTCCACACCGGGGGTATGTTTCATGTCGGGATGGCCCTGCAGTATGGCCCCGATCTGCCTGAGGCTTTGCAGTTCCTTTTCATCAAAATAACCCCTTTGGGCCAGCGCGGCGTACAGGCCGGGGGCACAGTGGCCCTTTGAAAGCACGAAACGATCACGGTCGGGGTCGCGGGGCTTTTTCGGGTCCACGCGCATCTCTTTAAAGTAGAGATAGGTAAAAATATCAGCAGCGGAAAGGGAGCCGCCCGGATGCCCCGACCCGGCACGGTACACACTCTCTATAATGCCTAAACGAACCTTTGCCGCCGCGATCTGCAGCGCCTTGCGATCCTGAGCGTCCATGATACCAAAACCAACCCTTTCGATTTTGTTCTTTGAAAGTCATTTTCTGACAACAGAATTGTAACACATTTTCAAAAAAAAGCAACAGGATTATAGGGAGCGTCACGCGCCTCTTGGACCCGAAATTTCCATCTTGCGGATTTTTCCCGTATAAAGGCGGCAAATGGGAAGAAAAATAGTTGTGGTATTTTTTTGAATCTCCGCGCGTCCGCGCAAGAAAGGAAGTTTCTATCAATGAACAAGGAACACGGCGGCAGGATCGGCAACCTGCCCGCAAACATCAACATTATGAACCCAGTACCAAACAAAGACGCCAGGGACATCGCCCGGCTAGTGAGAAAGAACGGTAAAATATCAGGCTACGAACTGTCCGACGGCACCGTACTGTCCAAACGGGAGGGCGTGGCCCTTGCAAAGCAGGGGGGCATCCGGGGTGTGGCTATTGCAAGCCGGAACGGCAGCGAATACCTGCGTTCGCTGCCCGACGGTGACGAAAGCAACAATTTGGGGGACCTGCCCACATCCCCGGCAGAGGGGCCGCAGATGTAGCCCGGACCGTTGAAAAGCCCATAAGCGCCGTCTTGGCGCTTATGGGCTTTTGTCAGCAGCCGTTTATTGTCACTTTTTCCGCACGAAAGCCTTTTTGGGCATTTTGCAAATGGGGCAGGTCCAGTCGGCAGGCAGCTCTTCAAAGCCGAAATTGGGGTCGCTGTACACATACCCGCACACTGAGCAGACAAAGCTTTCTCCGCTGCTCTTGTCGAAGGTTAGCTCCGGCGGCAGGTATGTAGGAGAGTTTTTCGCCGCGGAGCCGCCCAGCTGTTCAACATAGTACTGGTAGGTCATGGGCACACCCGCAGACTCGTCGCTGCCCGCGGTGATCTCAGCCACAAACAGCATCTGGTCCCCGGCCTCGATCTTCTCCTTTACCTGGCACAAAAACCAGCAGCAGGTGTTTTCCTTAATGACGGGCACGCCCTCGTTTAACACCTTGTGCCTGACATTCTCCAGCTTATTCGCCTTCCGGCCCGACACAAAACCCAGGGCCCCGATTACCGTTGCCGGAGTGTCCCGGGAAAGCACAGAAATGGTAAAAATCCCCGATTTTTCGATACAATCGCAACTGTAATTCGATTTGTTCATGCTGACCGCCACCATTGGCGATGCGGCCGGCGTTGCCCGGGTGACCTGCATGACCGTATTGACGATGCAGGCACTGGGCCGTTTGCCGTCCTTCACGCCGATAGCGTACATTCCGTAAGAGAGTTCGTGCAATACCAGTGGTTTCAAACTTTTTACCTCCGAAACATGATTTTCGTCCTTTAATATCTTACAGGTTTTCCGGCCCGATTATTCCCACGGGCCCGTTCCCTCCAATTATTTCCCAGCGGGACCGGAAAGACCGTTTGTTTTTATTGCCGCCGTACTTGCAATGTTTTGCATCTGGCAAGTGAGCCGGCAGATACTGCCGGGACGCACGCGGTTCGCGGGCGGCACGGCCGCGATTTTCTCTCCCCGTAAACCCATAACACCGCATATGGTATTTTAGCACATTCCCGCCCACAATGCAATGCAAACAATTCACGTCTTGCCAAAAGGCCCGCATTGGTGTAAAATTTTACAGAAATAACACGAAAGGGGTAAGACCCGTGACTAAAAAGGAATTGGCCCTGCTGGCCGTGGATGCTTTAAAAAAGGAATACCCCGCCGCGGTTTGTTCTCTGAACTATCAGGACCCTTTGCAGCTATTGATTTCCACCCGGCTCTCCGCTCAATGCACAGACGCCCGGGTAAATATGGTGACACCCGCCCTGTTCGCCCGCTTTCCCACGCTGGACGCCTTCTGTGAGGGGACCGAGGAGGAAATCAGCGAACTGATCCGCTCCTGCGGGTTCTACAAAATCAAATCAAAAGACATTTTGGCTGCCTGCCGGATGATCCGGGACGAATTCGGCGGCAGGGTGCCGGACAATATTGAGGATCTGACAAAGCTCCCCGGCGTGGGCAGGAAGACCGCCAACCTGATCGTGGGCGACATTTACCACAAACCCGCTGTGGTGACGGACACCCACTGCATCCGCATTTCCGGCAGGCTGGGCCTTACCAAAAATACCGTGCCGGTAAAGGTAGAGGAAGATCTGAGGAGGGTCCTGCCCCCGGAAGAATCCAACGACTTCTGCCACAGGCTGGTCCTGCACGGCCGGGCGGTATGCACCGCCAGAAAGGCCATGTGCGAAAAATGCTGTATGGCCGAATTCTGCAAAAAAGCCGGAGTGCCCGCTAAGAAGTGATCCCCAGGGCCTGCTTTGCCAGACGGTCGGCCTCGTCGTTCCAGTAATCGCCCGAATGCCCCTGCACTTCGGTAAAACTCAGCTTGATGTTTTGGGAGGCCTTCCGGCAAAACGCCACGTAAGCCTGCGTACCCGGCCTGTTGGCCTTCCATTCCCCCGTGGCCCATTTTGCCACGCCCCTGTAATCGTGATAAATCTCCAGCGCGGGGATATGCTGGGAAAGGCACCAGCGTATGACCAGCACAGCGGCCATGATCTCCCCGGCCACGTTGCGCATTTCCGCCAGGCCTGGATCGTCGTTCTTCCGGGAGAAGTCGGTCCTGGAGCCGTTATAAAACACCACAGCGCCGGCGGCGAACTCTTTTGTGCCCTTGTGGTAACTGCCGTCTGTGTAGGCAATAGCCACTCCCTCTTTTTCGGGGAACGCCGGGGCCTCCCGCTTTCGCGTGTCCGCTGCGGCGGCCGGCTCCACGCCCGCCAAAAAAGCCTCAGCGTCCCGCAAATTGGAAAAGCCTTTATATTTCACGCCTGCGGCCCCTTCCACCTGGGCCTTGCAATCCTCCCAGGTGAGGAAGATGCCGCTGCCGCTTTTGCCGTTTTTTACCGCATAATACTTTTTTGCCATTTTGTCACGCTTCTTTCACTTTCCTGTCAAGCTTCCTTCTCATTTGAACTTTAGTATACATTTAGACATCCCAAAATGCAAGGAGGTTTCTCGTTGTGTCTCATAGGAGAAAACTGCCCGCGGTCCTGGGAGTTGCCGTCCTGGCGGCGCTGGCCTGGCTAATAATAAGCCAGGCATCCAAAGGGTCTGAGGAACAGGAAGAGGCGCTGTCGGCTACGTCTGTGGCCTCTCAGCCTCTCACGGAGTCGGCCGTTCCGGAAGTATCTCCCTCCCTTTCGTCCGATCCCCTTTTTTCCTCAAATGCAGGTGAAACTTCATCCAGCCAGACGGAACCCGGTATTCCGGTGGAACTGGTCGTCGACGCAACTCTGTATGACGCCGTCAACGGTGAAGCCATCATCGCTTTGGCAGCCGGCGGTCAATACGCGGCTTTCTCCACAGAAGATCCATTGTGGTACTCCGTGACTTTGGACGACGGGACCGAGGGCTATTTATACGCGGAAGTTCTGGGAGATCTTACCGGCGCCAGGACATCTTCCCACTATTCTTTTGCGCAGGCATATCTGGAAGAAAAGATAGCTGATCTGCAAATAAGCTTCCCAGAAGGCAAATACTGGAACCACATGGGGCAGGATATCCCCTGGGGCGATGAGAGCCCGTGGATCGTTACGGACATTCCCTGCGACCATTCCGTCTACGGAGAAACATACTGCAATTTTTATAACGGCGGAATGGAGGCTCTGTTCCCTTACAACAATCTGTGCGAATGCCTGGGTTTTGCCAGCTTTTTAAGCGATCAGCTTTTTGGAACGGACGCGCCCTTTCATGTATTTAACGATCCTGAAAAGCTGCGGGTGGGCGATCACATCCGCCTGCGTGAATACGAACACTCCATGACGGTAACGGCTATTTCAGATGAAGGAGTTACCGTGTCCGAGGTTAACCAGGACTATGAGGACTGTCTCATTTCCTGGAGCCGGGTGGTCAGTTGGGAAGACCTGTACGGTCTGCAATGGGATTCTGAGTATATATCCCGCTACCCCCTGTACCCGGCGGATGACGGCGGCTTTATCAGCTGGCCCGAGGGTACTCTTCCCCGAAGAGGCGAGTAGGTTCCTGCCCCCATTTCCATGCTTTTTTCACTTTTCTCACAATTTTTCCGGCAAACCGCCGGAATTTTTTTTGCTGGGAAAAGCGGAAAAATTGAAATTTCAGTTGATATTTTGTGGTTCTTGCGCTATACTGATACAGTATATTGATGATACTGGGTTTTCCCTGACCAGATAGTTTGAAGGAGCCGTTTTGACATGAATAATCATCGGAAACCGCTTATTATTGCCCTCTGCTGCGTTCTTGCCCTGGCCCTGGCCGCCGCCGGAGTTTGGTTCTTTTGGCTGAAGGACTATCTGAGCCTGCAAAACGCTTCCCCCGTATACGTCACCTCCGTATCCTCCATCTTGGGGATGGAGGACGGCTCCACTCCCCGCTACTCCGGCATTGTGGAACCCCAGGAGACATTTAAAGTACAAAAGGATGACTCCAGGACCGTTTCTGAAATTTTGGTAGACGTGGGGGATCAGGTCTATCCCGGTGATGTGTTGTTCCGCTATGACACCCAGCAGCTGCAATTCGATCTGCGGGAGGCTGACATTACTTTGGAAGGCATCGCCAACCAGATCAGCACCTTGCAGGCGCAGATCACCAGCTTGAAGGCCGACCAGAAAAAAGCTTCGGAGGACGACCAGCTTTCCTACACCATTCAAATACAGTCGGCGGAAAATCAAATAGAGCAGCTGGAATATGACAGCGCTCTGAAAAAACAGGAAAAGGAGAAGCTTCAAAGCGACCTGGACAACACGGACGTACTCTGCGAGGTGGAGGGCGTTGTGAAAGAGGTAAACACCGCCGCTGCCGATACTTCCGGCCAGCAAGCCGCCTTTATCAGCATTTTGTCCTCCGGTGAATATCGTATAAAAGGCACAGTGTCGGAACTGAACCTGGGCTCCCTCTCTGAAGGCCAGGCTGTCACGGTCCACAGCCGCGTGGACGCCGACCAGACCTGGAAGGGCACGGTGGAAACCATTGACCGCGAGCCCGCCGAAGACCAGAGCAACAGCACGATGTACTACTTCGGCGCCACTGCCACCGGCAACCAGAGTTCAAAATACAACTTTTATGTGGTGCTGGACAGCCTGGACGGGCTGATTTTGGGACAGCATGTGTACATAGAACCCGACCTGGGAGAACAGGCGGAAAAAACGGGCCTGTGGCTGCCAGCCGTGTATGTGGCCCATGATGAAAGCGGCAGTTATGTGTGGGCCAAAGATGACGATGACAAGCTGGAAAAGCGGCTGGTCACCTTGGGTGACTACGACACGGAAACGGACAGCTATGAAATCAAGGGCGGGGTGACCAAGTATGATTTTATCGCCTATCCCAGCGAGACGCTGAAAGCCGGTATGCCCACCACAGTCGACAGTTCCTACCAGGACGTGACAACAGGCGTCATGACCGGTTCCGTCTCCGGCAGCGGCGAGTCGTCAGACAGCGTATTTGGCGGCGGCATGGACGAAAACTGGGGTACCGATGACGGCGAGGGCCTGGAAGACGGCGGGTTTGCCGACATCGGCTCCGACACCCTGTCCGAAGGAAGCCTTGAAATGATCCCTCCTACCATTGACGAGGAGGGCGCTGTGGAATGATCCTGGAGCTTCGCAACATTTTTAAAACGTATCTGCAAGGCAAGTTGGAAGTGCCGGTATTGAAAAATGTATCCCTCTTTGTAGAGAAAGGGGAATACGTGGCCATAATGGGCCCCTCCGGTTCCGGCAAAACCACTTTGATGAACCTGATCGGCTGCCTGGACAGCCCTACCTCCGGCGAATATTTGCTGGAGGGAGAAGATCTGTCCCGGCAGAGCGACAAAAAGCTTTCGGAGGTCCGTCTGCACAGCATCGGTTTTGTGTTCCAAAGCTTTTATCTGCTTCCCAGACAGTCTGCCCTGGAAAATGTGGCGCTGCCCCTTTTGTATGCCGGCGTAAAGAAAAAAGAACGGCTGGCTGTCGCCAAACAGGCCCTGGAGCGGGTGGGCTTGGGCGATCGGACGAACTTTAAACCTACACAGCTATCCGGCGGCCAGTGCCAGCGGGTGGCCATTGCCCGGGCTATTGTGAACAACCCGAAGGTCCTGCTGGCTGACGAGCCCACCGGCGCTTTGGACACCCAGTCCGGCGGGCAGATCATGGATATTTTCCATAAGCTGAACGAAGACGGGGTGACTATCGTCATGATCACCCATGAGCAGTCCATCGCGGACCACGCCCGGAGAATCATACACATTCTGGATGGCCGGCTGGTGGACGAAGATAGCAATTTCCTGGCCCCCGAGGAAGCGACCGCCCAAAGGGAACCTGACAGCGGCGCTCTTGCAAATACGGAAGCGGACGAGAACGCCGGGACCGCAGCTGATAAAAAGCCTTTATCCGACGACCTGATCACCGCCAGAGAATTATTGGCCGGTCCCCTTCCCACCAGACGTGATACCGGCACGGAACCTTTGGGGACTGATATAATGGCCGATCTGGAAGCTGCCGCGCAGTGGGAGGAAGCGCTGTCTGAAGAGACCGCGCCGGAAGAATCTGATTTGGAAACTGCAACAGAGGCGGATGAGCCAAAACCCCAAAGCGGCGGCGCACCCTCTCTAGTGGCGCGGCTCACTGGCGAAAACGCGCCGGAACAGCTTTCCTTTGACATTTGGGCAAGCCCGGCGGGACCTTCTGGGTCCGAAGAGCCTACCCTGCCCCATGAGCCTGAAAAAGCCGCTTCCGATGTTCTTTCTCCCTTAGACGGTCAGATCGATTGGGAAGAAGAATTGTCAGACCCGGTGCCGTTGGAGGAACTGGCCCCTCAGGGCGGTTTTGAAGCGCCCTTGAAGCTGGATGTGGACCTGTCGGAACTCTTGCGCCGGAAAGATGAAAGCCTTGAGCCAGAAGGCGGATTCGGAAAACCTATTAAGACAGAACTTGACAGTCTAGGACTGGACAGCGGAGAACCCTCCGCCCATGAGGAGGGAGACGTATGAGCATGAGCAAAATGGCGAAAAAGCGTTTAATCATTATCAGTATCACTATAGTCCTGCTTGCCGCCTGTCTGGCGGGTCTTTGGTTCTTCATCCAATATAGGAACGACCAAAAGACGGTGGAAGTGGTGCCGGTTTCGCAGATTGCCGATTACTACTGGCCGGAACAGGACTCTTCCTCCGGCATGGTGGTGAGTAGCTATGTACAGGAGATATACCCGGATTCCAGCAAGGTCATCAGCGAGATATTCGTCCAGGAGGGCCAGGAGGTCAACGTGGGCGATCCCATCTTACAGTATGACAAGACGAAGCTGGAACTGGACGTAGAAGCCAAGCATCTGGCTTTGCAGGAAATAGACCTGAAAATAGAAACCGCCCAAAAGCAGCTGACCAAGCTGCGCAATACAAAAGCTGCCTCTACCTCCAAGCCCACGACTCAGCCGACGCCCACTAAAGCGCCCACAGTCACCCCAAAACCGGGCGCGACCACAAATACCACCCCCACCCCCACACCTACGCCCAACCCGGTGCCTCCGGGCACCGCTACCGTGTACAGTCACCTTGACCTCTCCTCCGAACCCTATGAGGGCAGCGGTACTTCGGACGATCCATATGTGTTCCTCTGCACCAGCGACTGCGTAATCACTTCCGAATTTCTGGAATGGCTGTTTGGACAGGGTACCGTGGAGGAAGCCACCCCCACGCCTGAACCCACTGAAGGACCGGAAGAGGATTCCGAGTTGGAAAGCGATGTGGAAAGCCTGCCGGAGGATGAGGCCACTCCTACTCCCTCACCCTCACCCACCCCCAGACCCAGTGAGCTTGTCTCTCCCTTTGCCGCTATTTTCGAGGTGCGGGACGGCGATTCGGAATATGGGCAGCTGATTTCATCCTTCCGGCTGGACGGCACAGAACTTTCCGGCGGTTTCCAGCTAAGCGGCTCCGTCCCCGGTTACAGTACGCTGGATTCAATTGCCGCACTGTTTGGGGCTTCCCCCTCCCCTTCTGCTGACAACTATAACGACATGGGATATACCACATCCGAACTGCGGGAGCTTATTTCCGAGAAGAAGCAGGAGATCACCGACTTGCAGCATTCCAGGAAGCAGGCCCAGTTAGATCTTGACAAGGCGACGCTGCTGCTGAGGAACTCTACCGTGCTGAGCAGTGTTGATGGCGTGGTAAAATCATTGACTGACCTGGATACCGCTGCCGCTGAGGGGAACCCCTTTATGGTGATTTCGGGCGACAACACCTACTATGTGACGGGGGCCATCAGCGAGAGTTTGTTGGGCCTGGTAGAGACAGGCGACCAGGTAACGGTGATGGATTATACGTCCGGTAACAGCTACACCGCCCAAATCGTCAGCATTGCCGACTATCCCCTGGATGAGGATTCGGGACTTTACTATTACGGGTCCGGCAATCCCAACAGTTCCAGCTACGAGTTCACCGCTGTTGTGGACGGCGGCGAGGGACTGCAGAACGGCGCGTATGTGGATATCACCCTGAACGCGGCGGACGAGGAAGCGGCTGACGCCCTGTACATCCAAAAGGCCTATATTCGGGAGGACGACGGCGGCTCTTATGTGATGAAAGCAGGGATTGACAACCGGCTGATCAAGCAGTATGTGCAGACCGGCAAGACCTTGTACGGCTCTTCCCTGGAGATTAAGTCCGGCCTTACAATAGACGACTATGTGGCATTTCCTTACGGCTCTGACGTGAAAGACGGCGTGCGTGTCACGGGGACCGAAAACGATGCGGAAGGAGATGTTTCCCTTGCTTGAAAATATCCGGCTGTCCTTCCAGGGGATATGGTCCCACAAAACGCGGTCTTTTCTGACCATGCTGGGCATTATTATCGGTATTGCCTCTATCATTTCTATTGTTTCCACCATCAAGGGCACCAACGAGCAGATCAAACAGAACCTGATCGGCGCGGGCAACAATGTGGTAAAGGTTCAGTTGTACCGCACCGACTATGACTATCCTTATGACATGGATAACGAGGGCATTCCCCAGGGCGTCCCCAGGGTAAGCGACGAGACCTGCTCTTCTATACTGGACCTGCCAGATGTGGAAAGTGCCGCGGTGTATAACCGGCGCACCAGCTACAACAACTCATTTTATTACGGTAACTCTTCTCTTTCAGGCTGCGACGTGTTTGGCGTGAAAAATGACTATTTTGAAACCTGCGGCTACTCTGTAAAGAGAGGCCGGGCCTTTGTCAACAAGGACTTCCAGGATTACCGTCCCGTTGCCGTTGTGGACAGCGAGACCGCCTCAATGCTTTTTGACGGAGAGGACCCTATTGGGAAGACTGTCGAATTTAATTCGGTGGCCCTGCAGGTAGTCGGGGTGATTGAAGAAGACAGCCAGTTCGAGCCGGTGATCAATTCTATTGAGGATTACTACACCTATATCGAGACCTCGTACACTACGGGCAAGGTGTTTGTGCCCAGCAGCATATGGCCCTCTTTATTCGCCTACGACGAGCCGGAAGAAGTGGCGGTGCGGGCGGTAAGCACCGAGGCCATGTCCAATGTGGGCAGAGAGGTAACGGAACTGCTGAATGCCCATATCACCAACGAAAATATTGTTTACAAAGCCGAGGACACACTGAAAAAAGCCCAGGACCTGCAGGAACTGAGCAGCGCCACCAACCAGCAACTGATTTGGATAGCCAGCATTTCCTTGCTGGTGGGCGGTATTGGCGTGATGAACATTATGCTGGTTTCTGTTACCGAGCGCACCAGAGAAATTGGTCTGAAAAAGGCCATTGGCGCCAAAAGGGGGCGTATTCTGTGGCAATTTTTAACAGAGGCCGCCGTGCTTACCAGCATGGGAGGTATTTTAGGCGTTGGCGCCGGTATTGGCATGGCAAAGCTGATTTCCAGCCTGACCGGAGCCCCGGTGGCCATAAGCCTGCCCGCTATTTTTCTGGCTGTGCTGTTCTCAATGGCTATTGGCATTTTGTTTGGCCTGCTGCCCTCTGTCAAGGCGGCGAATTTGAACCCTATCGACGCTTTAAGGCATGAATGAAAACAAAAGAGACCCGCAAAGGGAGGCCCTCCGTAAGGAAGTTGTCTCCCTTCGGCTTTGTAATCAGCCGGAATGATAGAGATTTGCAGGGAAATCAAATCATTTGGAGGATTACATCATGGAAAGATCTATCTTTGAGCAAAACGGCGGCACTTATGCCCGGCAAGGCGACTACCTGTTGCCTGATCTGAAGTTGCCCGAAACAGGCGATTATGAAATCGGCGTATGGGGAAGCCGTCATCGCAGATGGCTGAAAGCAAACCACCGAGTCTTGTACTACAACCTGCTCACCAAGGGCAAGCTGAACGAGCGGCTTGCCGAGGTGGACGAGCGAGCCGGGGAACTGTTTCTCCGGCTCGTGGAAGAAATGGCAAAACAGGAGGGCGTAACGGAAAAACTGAAAGTCGATGATATGATGGCGTGGGGCGAGCGCGTGCCGGTGGCACGCAAGCTGCGAGCTGGTCTACGCTCCGCTTCGGTCGGTGTTGGGCGCGTCCCACCGGGACGCAACACCCGAGCCGGCAGGCGAGACCGGCGTATGAACAGCATCCATAACCGGGCGGAGGAGATCATCTGTTCCGAACTTG
>CAZGLW010000042.1:0-14008 GCA_964525985.1 uncultured Acutalibacter sp.
GGTTTCGCTATAACGGTATGGTTCTAAGATACTCAAACAAGAAAGCGGCTTGCCGGAAATGGCAGGCCGCTTTTGCTCTTGTCTCTTCACTTTTCCGCCTTACGGGCGCTCAGTTCTTTTTCCTCGTCAGGCTTTCGAAACCAGACCAGGAGGTAGGCCAGAGAGGGGATAAGGCCCAGTACCCAGCCAATCGGGGCCGCCAGCCAGATACCAACATAGTCAAAAAACAGCGGCAGAAGCAGCGAAAACCCGATTTTCGATACCAATTCTACCACCGAGGACACCAGGGTGATCTTCACGGCGCCAATACCCCGCAGTGTGGAATTTACCGTCCAAATGGCCCCCAGCGCCACATACAGAACGGCCTCAATCCGCACCATTGACATAGCGGCTTCCAGCACGTAAGCAGTATTTTCGGCGGAAGAATCCATAAAGATCATGGCAATGGGTTCGGCAAAAATCAACATAACCACGGTGGACAACAGTGCCAGGCCGCCAATGATGAGAATGCCCTTTTTTAGGCCGTCCTGGATGCGGTTATATTTTTTCGCTCCGTAATTCTGGCCCGCGTATACCGAGAAGGAAAAAGCCACATTGGAGAAGGAAACAGTGGCCAACTGTTCGACTTTGCCGCCGATGGTATAGGCTGCCACAATGTCAGAGCCGAAGGAGTTTATCACTGCCGTAATGACGAACATTCCCACACACAGCACCATGTTTTGGGCACACATGGGCAGACCGATGCGCAGGTATTCCCGGATCATGGCGCTGTCGTATTTCCAGGCGGGTTTATCAGGCCGCAGGCGGGGGTGTTTTTTCAGCATGTACACTGTACACAGCACCGCCGAAACAAGTTGAGATATTACTGTGGCCCAGGCTACCCCGGCAATTCCGCCGTGAAGCGCCAGCACAAACAACAGGTCCAGTCCCACGTTCAGCAGGGAAGAGAATATGAGGAAATATAGTGGCGTTTTACTGTCACCAATAGCCCGCAGGATAGAAGACACACCGTTATAGGCGATCAGAGCGACGGTAAGCCCGCCGGTAATCTGTATATAGGTCACAGAGCCGTCGATGATGTCATCGGGCGTTCCCAGCAAAGTCATCATGAACCGTGCCCCAAGCAGGGATAAAAGTCCAATGAAAACGCCAAGCCCCAATACCAGATATACGGCGTGAGCCACCGCTCGTTTCAAAGTATCCTCGCGCTTGGCACCCTCGGCTTGAGAAACAATAACGGCCATTGCGTTTGTAACGCTCTGCCCCAAAAACATGATAAACATAGATGTGGAACTGGCGGCCCCAATAGAAGCCAGTGCGCTTACGCTGACGAACCGCCCTACCACAATGGTGTCCACCATATTGTACATCAGCTGAAAAATACCCCCGATCAGCATGGGGATGGCAAACAGGACCAGCAGCTTGACTGGTTTCCCCTGGGTCATATCCAGGCTCTTACTCTTTTTATTTTCGTTCATTGTAATTCCTCCAGCACAAATTGTTTCAAGCCCTCCCGGTAGTTTTCGGCAAAGTGTTTTCCCAAAGAAAAGGATGGACAGTGTCCCTCTAACAGAATATTTGCCCGAGTTTCCAATGTGTTCAGATCCTCTTGGGTGATATAATCGCTGGCGATCACAAGACGGTGTGGGGCAAGAATCGCCAGATAGGGCAGGACGGTGGCAACAAGTTTATCCATCAGGCCTTCTGTGGGTTCCGGGCCCACCTTAGACCAGTCTACGCCGCCGAAGATTGATATGAACTCTCCGGCACACCGATCTTTCCCTAGATGTAGCTTGCCGTCCAGATAGATGGCGGAGCCGCCGTAAGAGCCGTTCATCAAATACAGGTATATTAAGGTTTCTTCCGGACCTACATGGTGGCTCTTGGCATAGCCCAGAGCTGCAAGGTTCACGTCGTTTTCCACCCGGATGGGAATGTCAGTGTACCGCTCCAGTCTGCGCAAAGCGTCCAGAGAAAAATATTCCACATTGTGCCCCTTGTGCAAATAATCCTCAAAGCCCACGCCGGGAAGCCCCACGCTTATTGCGCCCACCTGTCCCCGCAGATGGAGCAGTTTGTCAAAAAAACTCAGAGTGGCGTCACAGTCCAGGCGTCGGGCCGGCATACGCTCTTCCCAGATAATTTGACCGTACAGGTCTGTCAGCGTGGTTTCAAACTGGTGTTTTCCATCTTCGTACAGGACGGAAACCAGCAGGCCCAGCCGCCAGAGGGCGTTGTAGGCGTACACTCGGGCAGGTCTGCCGCTGATTGGTTGCAGGCTGTCGGTTTCCAGGGCTTCACCGGTTTCCAAAAGCCGCTGCAGCAGACTGCCCAATGTTACGGTGCTGATGCCTGTCAGGGCGCTCAATTGCTGGCGTGTGGCCCGCTTTGCCTGAAAGAGGGTCTTTCGCACCAGATTCAGATTGTGTTCCTTCACCAGTTCCGGTCGATTGATAGATTCCATCGGTGTTCCTCCGCATATAATTTAAGAAACTTAATTAAGTTTCTTAAATTATATGCTATATGCCTTAAGTTGTCAAGAAAAATGGGAAAAACTTTTGCCGGATGGAAGTTGCGCCTTGACTTCCCGGGGGATTTGTGGTAAAACTATTCCATACAAGAAAAAGGCAATGACGGAGACAGGCGGGGCGTTTGAAAGCTTCAGAGAGCCGGCGGCAACGGAGAAATGTCCGTTTAGGTGCGAGCCGGCGCCGGTAAAGCGTCTGCGATATCACTCCCGAGCAGCAAACCGAAAAGACGGCGCCGCCGTGTAAGTAGGGGAGACGGATCCCACCGTTACTGGGACGCATGTTGATGGATGTGCGGGTGGTACAGCGAAACACAGCTTTTAGAAAGTTTGGCTTCGTCCCGTTTGCCGCGGGACGGGGCCTTCTATTTTGCGGAAAGGAAGATAGCAGTCGTCATGAGTATGTACAAGGAGGTCTCCACAAATATGAATTTTGTGGAGAGGGAGAAGGAAACGGAAAAGTTTTGGGCTGAGCACCATGTGTTTGAGAAAAGCGTAGAGACCCGCCGGGGCGAAAAGCCATATGTGTTCTACGACGGCCCGCCAACGGCCAACGGCAAGCCCCATATCGGGCACTTGGAGACAAGGGCCTTTAAAGACCTGTTCCCACGTTACCACACGATGAAGGGAGAACTGGTAGAGAGGAAGGCCGGCTGGGATACTCACGGACTGCCTGTGGAACTGGAGGTGGAAAAACTCTTAAAGATCAACGGAAAAGATCAGATCGAGAAATACGGCATTGCGCCTTTCATCGAGAAATGTAAGGAAAGTGTCTGGCAATACAAGGGTATGTGGGAAGATTTTTCCAAAGCTACCGGCTTTTGGGCCGATATGGAGGACCCATACGTCACTTATGACAATAAATTCATCGAATCTGAGTGGTGGGCCTTAAAACAGATTTGGGAGAAGGGCCTGCTTTACAAGGGCTTCAAGATTGTTCCTTACTGCCCCCGGTGCGGCACCCCTCTGTCTTCCCACGAGGTGGCCCAGGGCTATAAGGACATAAAGGAGCGTTCCGCCGTTGCCAAATTTAAGGTAAAGGGGGAGGAAGCCTTTATTCTGGCCTGGACTACCACCCCCTGGACGCTGCCTTCCAATGTGGCTTTGTGCGTCAACGCCGCCGAGGACTATGTGAAGGTCGAAAGCAGGGGGGAGACCTATTATCTGGCCGCCGCCCTGTGTGATGAGGTTTTGGGTGAGGGCGAGTATACCGTGTTGGAACGTTACAAGGGCTCTGAACTGGAAGGAAAAGAATATGAACCCCTGTTTGATTTTGTGAGTCCCAGGGAAAAATGCTGGTATGTGGTGTGCGACGATTATGTTACCCTGACGGACGGCACCGGTGTGGTGCATATCGCCCCGGCTTTCGGCGAGGATGACGCCAAAGTTGGCCGCAAGTATGGTCTGCCCCTGGTGCAGTTGGTTGACGGCAAGGGCCAGATGACCCAGGAGACCAAATGGGCGGGCGTTTTCTGCAAAGACGCCGACAAGTTTATTTTGCAGGACCTGGAGGAGCGCGGGCTGCTGTTTTCCGCACCCAAGTTCGAACACAGCTATCCCTTCTGCTGGCGGTGCGACACGCCCTTGATCTATTACGCCAGAGAGTCCTGGTACATCAAAATGACCGATGTGCGGGAGGAATTGATTGCCAATAACAATACGGTCAACTGGCTGCCGGAAAGCATCGGCAAGGGCCGGTTCGGGGACTGGTTGGAGAATTTGCAGGACTGGGCGGTGAGCCGGAACCGGTATTGGGGCACGCCATTGAATATCTGGGAGTGCGAATGCGGCCACCGTCACGCTGTTGGCAGCATCGCGGAACTCCGGGAGATGTCGCCCGACTGTCCGGAGGACATTGAACTTCACAGGCCATATGTGGACCAGGTAACCATCACCTGCCCGGAGTGCGGCAGGCAGATGCACCGGGTGCCGGAAGTTATCGACTGCTGGTTCGATTCCGGTTCCATGCCCTTTGCCCAGTACCATTATCCCTTTGAGAACAGGGAACTGTTCGAAAGTCAGTTCCCCGCCGATTTTATCAGCGAGGCCGTGGACCAGACAAGGGGCTGGTTCTATACCTTGCTGGCTATTTCCACACTGCTGTTCCACAAGGCTCCCTATAAAAATGTTTTGGTGCTGGGTCTGGTGCAGGATGAAAACGGGAAAAAGATGAGCAAGTCAAAGGGCAATTCCGTTGAGCCTATGGAGGCTTTGGAAAAGTTCGGCGCGGATTCTCTCCGGTGGTATTTTTATACCAATTCCGCTCCCTGGCTGCCAAGCCGGTTCCACGAGAAGGCTGTGGTGGAAGGGCAGAAAAAGTTTTTCTCCACCCTGTGGAACACCTATGCTTTCTTTGTACTGTACGCCAATATTGACGAGTTTGACGCGTCGAAATACGATTTGGAAACCTGTAATCTTACTGTCATGGACCGGTGGCTGCTGTCCAGGTTAAACACTGCCGTAAAAGGGGTGGACGAAGCCCTTAGTGCTTACAAGGTGCCTGAGGCCGCCAAAATATTGCAGGACTTTGTGGATGAGATGAGCAACTGGTACGTCCGCCGCAGCAGAGAGCGGTTTTGGGCCCACGGAGAATCGGAGGACAAGACCGCGGCCTATATGACGCTGTATACCGCTTTGGTTACAACCGCCAAACTGGCGGCTCCTATGGCTCCCTTTATGAGCGAGGAGATCTACCGCAACCTGGTGTGCTCTCTGGACCGAAACGCGCCTGAAAGCGTCCATCTCTGCCGGTTCCCTGTGTACGACGGAAGCAAGGTGGACAGCCAACTGGAGCGGGACATGGACGAGGTGCTGCGGGTGGTCGCCCTGGGTCGGGCTGCCAGGAACCTTTCAAACCGGAAGAACCGCCAGCCTTTAAGCTCGCTGTATACCGACGCGGACGCCAGCCTGGGAGAAATGTACCAGCATATCATTTTGCAGGAACTGAACGTAAAACAGTTGCGCTTCATGAAGGATATGTCGGCGTTTATCTCTTACACATTTAAGCCCCAGTTAAAGCTGCTGGGCCAGAAGTACGGCAGGCGCATCGGTGAGATCAGGACCGCCCTGCAAAACCTGGACGGCGTCAAGGCCAAGCAGGAACTGGACAGCACCGGTTGCCTGAAGCTTGTGTTGCCAGATGGAGAAGTGAGCCTTACCGAGGAGGAACTGCTGATAGAGACCGCCCAGAAGGAGGGGCTCACATCCATGTCCGACAAGGGTTTGACAGTGGTCCTTGACACCACCCTGACAGAAGAACTGATCGAGGAAGGCTTTGTCCGTGAGATCGTATCCAAGCTGCAGTCTATGCGGAAAGACGCGGGATTTGTGGTCACGGACCACATCCAGGTCTACACCGACGGCAGCGAGAGAGTGGCACAGGTGCTGAAGGCAAATGAGGCCGGCATTCTCCGCGACGTGCTGGGCGAAAGCTGTTACTACGGCCAGCTGGACGGTTATACCGCCCAGTGGGACGTGAATGGCGAAACCGTAAGCTTCGGTGTGAAAAAGCTGTAAGTGCAGTAAAGGTCATAAAGTACAGCAAATGCTGTACAACGGCAAAAACCGCCCACGAGAGAAATTCGATAAAGAAGCTTCTTGGAACCGGCTGAAGAATAAACCGGAAAAATATATGACCCACTATGACACTTTCAAAGCCGAAAGATGACATAGTGGGTTTTCTCTACAAAAACGGCAATAAAGAAAAGCGATATGAGTACGATCAATGGGCATCTTATATATTTTTGTACTTTTCTGCTTCTGCTTAGTTCAATACAGCCTTCAAGAGCTACTTCCAATAAAATTTCAAAGAGATCTTCCATATTGCCCCTCGAATAGACCGGAAATGGTTGTCATACTCTCAGAAATTATATTTCTTTCCGGTTTTATAGGCCTCGTAAGCGCCCACCATAAATTTTGTCAGGGCCACTGCGTCGTCAATGCCGTTGGGGGCTTCCCCGCCGTTTACGCAGGCGCTGATCCAGGCGTCAATGGGCATGATGCCCTTCGGGGGCAGGTCGGTCTTTTGGATCAGTTTGCCGTCTGTTTCGTCACAGGCATACTCTAAAATGTCGTTGTGAACCATCAAAGAACCCCTGGTGCCGCTCATTTCCAGTACGTAGGGCATGCCGGTGGTGACAAAGCCTGTCTCGCTTACGCCGATAGCGCCGTCTTTAAACTCGATGACGGATACGGCGTTGTCCTCTACAGGCTTTCCGGTAACGGTTGTGAACATGGATACGATTGATTTCGGCTCGCCCATAAACCAGTTTAAGGTGTACATGGGGTGGGCGCCCAGATCGATCATAGCGCCGCCGCCGGTTTGGGCCGCGTCGTAAAAGTGGGGAGGGAGCCACCCTGCGGTACTGCCGTTGTGGGCATCACGCACTCGGGCGTAGGTGATCTGTCCCAGCTTGCCGCTTTCTACCAATTCTTTGGCGGCTTTCAGGGTGGGCCAGGTCTTGTGTGGGTAGGAGATGGTAAATTTTACGCCGCTTTCCTTTATGGCCTGGGCGATCTCCTGAGCGTCCCCGTTGGTAAGGGCCAGCACCTTCTCGGTGAAAATGTGCTTCCTCGCTGTGGCGGCTGCCAGCAAAACCTTTTTGTGTTGGCTGGTGGCCGTGGTGATCTGCACGCCTTCAATGGCAGGGTCGTCCCATATGGCCTGCTGATCGGGCTGGAAAGGGATCCCCAGCTTCTGGGCTGTTTTCTTTCCTCTCTCCTCGTTGTCATCCCACAGGCAGACAAGTTCCCCCTGCGGGTTTTCCTGAATGGCGGCGGCATATTCCATAGTATGTACGTGCCATGCGCCAACTACCGCAATTTTCATGACGATTCTCCTTTATATGTTAATTTTTATACTTAGCAATGACCCGGTCCATCTGGGAACGGCTTTTTTCCATTTCCTCCACCAACTTAAACTGGTTTCTGGCCCGGACAAGATTGTGCTCCGGATAAGCAGTGCGGAAATAGACATCGCCCCGGAGGTAATCTTCCAGGAACCGGATGCCCACTTCCAGCGTCATCAGCCTGGCGCCGTCAGGCAGTGTGGAAAGTTCTGTTTCCGTCAGAGCGCTGCCGGCGGTCTCTAAAAAGCCCTGGGTATAGGCACCGAATTGTGACAGTTCAAATTTCACTTTTGAAAGGTCCGCTTCGTCTTCGGCGGCAGTGCTGGCACCGGCCCGGATGGAATCTCCGAAATCGAAAGCGGCAAGCCCCGGCATGACTGTGTCCAGATCGATAACACAGATCGCTTTTCCCGTTTCGTTGTCGATGAGCACATTGCTCATTTTTGTGTCGTTGTGGGTGACCCGCAGGGGCAGTTCTCCTCGGGCCAGAAGGTCCATAAGCAAAGAGCAGTCCCGTTCCCTGGCCACTGTGAAGGCCAATTCTGACTCCACGCCGCTTTTGCGGTTCACCTTGTCCGCCTTGACGGCGTCCATAAGGTTTTGAAAGCGCACCGGAGTATTGTGAAAGTTGGGGAGGATCTCATGGAGGGTGCCGGCGGGATAATCAGCCAGAATATTCTGAAAACGGCCGAACGCCCGGCCGGCTTCCCGAAGCATTTCAGGCCCGGCAGCGGTTTCATAGGCCCGGGCGCCGTCGATATACGCCATACAGCGCCAATATTCCCCTGCGGCGTCGCGGTAAACGCTGGCGCCATCCGCGGTGGTCCGAACGTTCAGGCACTCCCGGTTAGGGTCGCCGCCTGCCCGGCTGATCTTCTCCCGCAGGAAGTGGGTAACCGAGGAAATATTATCCATAATGTCCTCGGGAGAGGGAAAGACAAAACGGTTGATATGCTGGACCGTAAATTTTCCTTCCGGCGCGGTGACCAGAAAGGAGTCGTTGATGTGGCCCCCGACCAAAACCTCAAAGGGTGACTGGACTGGCAGCCGGAAAGCTGTCAAAACATCAGGGGTAACAGTATTCTTGTGTTCCATAGGGTGATGTTCCTTTCAATTTCATTCTTCTTTTGATGGGACCGCTTAAAAGTGCAGAGCGGCCCGCAAAATAACATCCCCTGGAGTGCCGGAAACGCTGAGTTTTCCACTGTACCGGGAGATGATTTCTTCCGTGTTTTCAAGGCCCTGCAGTTCTTCCGGCTCCCGGGGAGAGTCATCGAACAGCCAGTTGAGCAGATCTGCAAATTTTTTTTTGGTCCAATCATTTTTTTTCTGCTGGGGGAGATGTCCGGAGTACACAGCCTCAAAGGCCAGCGAGCCTTCCGCCGGGAACACAGTGAATCGCAGCTTCCGTCTGCCTTCAAACAGGGCGGCATCCCGACAGGCACGGGTCAGCATTTCGTCCACGACCAGGCACAACTCGGTTATTGTCAAGGGAGAGCCTTCAGTGACCGCGTTGCATTCAAAAGAGATGTTGTTCTGGGCGGCAAAAGCAGCTTTAGAGGCAATCACCGCGTCCAAATAGGGGTTTTCATGATAACGTTCCAAAATAGGGTTTTTGGCCGCATTTGCTTTGGCTATACCGATATAGGCGGGGATTTTTTCGGTATAACCGTCAGCCAGCATAATCTGTACCGTATCCAGGGCGTACTCGCCGTGCTTTTGGGCGGCGCGGGCTTCCCGGACAGCCGCCAAAGTGTCGTTCAGATCCCGCGCTTTCATGTCCATCATCCGGTCCCTAGCGTCACTGAAAGCCGTTTTTTCCCTGAACCTTCCGGCCTGGTACATGGATCGGAAGGAAAAGATAATGGCGCAGTACAGCAGCACGGCGCACAACAGTCTAGCTGCCGGGATGTTGATGCGGAACAGGAAATCCAGCCGCCCCAGACATAGAACATACAACAGGACAAGCGTGAGCAGCATGCCCACCATGAACCCGGATATCCCCCGATCACTGTAATGCCGGAAGGGGTGGTACAGGCAGAGTCCGGTCAGCAAGGCAAACAGGCATGTGAGCAGCACAGAGATTACTCCGGCAGGCCCTCCTGAAGCGGAGAAGGGCAGCACCCCTAAAAGCAAGGGAATAAAAAATTCCAAAAACGTGAAATTACACAAGCACAGCAAAGCCACAAACAACTTTTGCAGCCCGTTGTTCCGAAAGAGGGGGAGCGACATGAGAAAAAACAGCAGGCACCCGACGGCGCAGGAGACCTGCTCGGAAGACGCGGGGCCGCGGAACAGTCTGCGCAGAACAAAAACCGCTCCCAGAGAAAGCAGGTAGGTACCGGCGGTGATGCTCAGAGTAACCCACACCCGAAAACGGTCCTCCAACAGGGCCAGAAACAGCCCGGCCATGCACAAAAACACAATGGTGAAATACAACATGAGAACAGCCCCCCAAAAATTACCTTTATTCTATCACAAAACCAATATTAAGACAAGCGGGAAAAGTATTGGGAAAGCCTGTTTTGAAGAGGTGTTTTTCCGCAATCAGGACGCCCTTAAAGCAATTAAGTATTTTATTCTAAAACATACCTTGACAGGCGAAGTATATTATGCTATGATATGATCACTTTCAGAAGAGACCGGCGAAAACAGAAGAAAACGGAGAGGAGGCATGGCATGTCTATCGCGTCAGATGTGATCCGGGGACATACGGACACCATCATCCTGGCCCAGCTGATGCAGGGAGACAGCTACGGTTACAAGATCAACCGGGCTATCGAACTGAAGACCGGGGGGCAGTACGAGCTGAAGGAAGCCACGCTGTACACGGCTTTCCGGCGGTTGGAGCAAACAGGGCTCATCACCTCATATTGGGGGGACGAGAACACCGGCGCCAGAAGAAGGTATTATTCTATCACCCAGTCAGGGGTGCAGGCCTATTACACCATGCTGGCGGAATGGGAGCAGTCCAGACTGTTGATCGAAAAATTGATCCGCCCGGATCAGGGATAAGGAGGAGATCTTATGGAATACAATATCAGAGCTTATGTGGACGAATTGTTTCAAAACGCGCCTAAAACGCAGAAGGCTTACGAACTGAAGGTGGAACTGGCCCAAAACCTTTTGGACAAGTACCATGCTCTCATCGAGGAAGGCAGAAGTCCAGATGACGCCTATAAGCTGACGGTCATGAGCATCGGCGACGTGCGGGAACTGTTCGACGGTCTGGAAGACGGTCCCGCCCCTGCCCAGCCCGTGTATATCCCGCCGGCAGACGGGGCAAGGCGCAGCGCCGCCGTCGTTTCTATCGCCGTTATGCTGTACATTTTAAGCGTGGTACCGATAATCGTGTTGGGGAGCCTTTTTCCCGGGAATTTCGGCGGTACGCTGGGCATAGTGCTGATGTTTATCATGATTGCCGCCGCCACAGGACTTTTGATCTACAACCACGCTACAAAACCCAAGAAGGGACCCGAACCGTCTAATGTTGTGTCGGATTTCCGCCAGTGGCAGAACCACAGCAATTCTAAAAAGCAACTTTTAAAGGCCATCCGGTCCGCTTACTGGCCCCTGGTGCTGGCGCTGTACTTTCTTCTGAGTTTTGGTACGGGGAAATGGCACGTTACCTGGATTCTGTTCCTCATCGCTCCGGCGGTGGACGGTATCATAAAAGCGGTGCTCACTTTAAGCGACTCTAACAGCAGCGGGAGAGGATGAGAGATATGTCAAAAAAACAGGCGGTATTTACTATAGTGGCCTGCTCTGTGGCGGCGCTGATCCTTTCGGGTGTGCTGGCAGTGGGACTTAGCCAGGATTTCTTTGGTCTGGACGCCTTAAAGCGTGAACAGGAAACAGGCCGGACAGGAGACGGCAGATATGTGTATGAAACCGTATGGGACCCTGCTGAGGCCGAAGTCACCGAACTGGACGTGGAGTGGATCAACGGCCGGATAGACCTGAAGGTCGGAGGCAGCGTAATCAAAATTACGGAAAGTTCAGGCAAAACTCTGGACAGCGGTGAAAAGCTGAAGCTTGCCTATTCAGGCGGCGCATTAAAGATCAAGTGGGAAGACAGGCTGATAAACTTTTCCCTGTTCCAGAACACCTACAAAGATCTGACCGTAGAGGTGCCTAAAGAAGTCGCGGGAAATCTGCAGGCATTGACCTGCGCCAATACCTCCGGAGAGATCCAGGCCGCGGGTTTTACAGCGGAGGAGATCACTTTCTCAACTGCCTCCGGCAGTATGGCCCTTACCAGCCTTTTCGGAGAAGAAGCCGATATTTCCACCACATCGGGACAGGTGGATCTGAAAGACGTTGTCCTGTCCGAGGGCCTGCATGTCAGTTCCACATCCGGCGGCCTGTCCCTTTCCGGAGTACAGTCGGACAGTGCGGACCTTAATTCCGTTTCCGGTGAGATTACCTATATTGGGGAGACTGATTCCCTGAAAGCCAGTGTGGTGTCGGCCCGTGTCAAGTGCGATCTGAGCGCCTGCCCCAAAGAGGCGGACCTGACTTCTGTCTCCGGCAGTCTGACCCTGGCGATTCCTGAGAGCAGTGGGTTCGAAGCCAAGTGCGACAGCGTTTCGGGCAGCTTTTCCTGCGGCTTTCCCGCTGCTGATAAAGGTGACCGGGTAGTGTATGGTTCCGGCGGAGCCAGGTTTTCCTTTTCCACCACCTCGGGGGATGTGGAAATCGTGAAAAAATAAAAAAGCCTTGCGGCCCGGTGAGGGATGGTGTATACTTACATCATTCTGATAACGGGGTGAAGTGCATGATTGCCATTATCGACTACGGCGCTGGGAATCTTTCCAGCGTGGAAAAGGCCCTTATGTATTTGGGTAGCCCCTGTACCGTTACGGCAAAGCCGGAAGAGCTTTTAGCCTGTGATGGGGCCGTGCTGCCTGGCGTAGGGGCCTTTGGCGATGCCATGAGCAATCTGCGTGGTCGGGGCCTGGAAGAGCCTATTTGCCGGTTCGCAGCAAGCGGCAGGCCATTTCTGGGGATCTGTCTGGGGCTCCAAATCCTGTTTGAGAGCAGCGAAGAGTCCCCCGGTGTTTCCGGTTTGGGTCTGCTGAAAGGAAAGATCCTCCGTCTGCCGGGGGATAGGGGGGTAAAAGTCCCCCATATGGGCTGGAACTCCCTGGATGTTCCAAAGCCCGGCGGACTGTTCCGGGGCCTGGGAAGAGAGCCATATGTGTACTTTGTCCACTCCTATTATCTGCAAGCGCAGGAGGACATTGTTACCGCCACAGCGGAATATGGTGTGACCATCCACGCCGCAGTGGAGAAGGGTAACCTGTATGCCTGTCAGTTCCATCCCGAGAAAAGCGGGGAGACCGGCCTTGTCATCTTACGAAATTTTATTGACCGGGTGGAGAAGGGGGAGTAAGCTGTGTTTATTAAACGAGTGATCCCCTGCCTGGACATAAAAAACGGCAGGGTGGTAAAGGGAACGAATTTTGTCGGGCTGCGGGATGCCGGTGACCCGGTGGGGGCCGCTATAGAATATGAGCGTCAGGGAGCGGACGAATTGGTTTTGCTGGACATCACCGCATCCTCCGACAGCCGGGACATCATGACGGATATCGTGCGTCGGGTGGCGAGAAATATATTTATCCCCTTTACCGTAGGGGGCGGCATCCGCACGGTGGAAGATTTTACCGCCATTCTTCGGGCCGGAGCCGATAAGGTGTCGATCAATTCAGCCGCGCTGAAGGATCCGGGGGTTATCGCCCGGGCTGCGGAAAAATTCGGGAGACAGTGCGTGGTGGTGGCAATAGACGCCAAAAGAGTGGCGCCTGGCAGGTGGACCGTGTACCTGAACGGGGGCCGGGTTGATACGGGCAAGGACGCCTTAAAGTGGGCCAGGGAGGCGGAAGCCCTGGGGGCGGGAGAAATACTTCTTACAAGCATGGATTGTGACGGCACAAAAAACGGGTACGATCTGGAGTTGACCAGATCCGTATCCGAAGTTGTGTCCATCCCCGTCATCGCCTCTGGCGGCGCGGGGAGCATGGAACATTTTTTTGAAGCCTTTACCCGGGGAAAGGCTGACGCCGTGCTGGCGGCATCCCTGTTCCATTTTCGGGAGATTACTATTCCGGATTTAAAGGCCTATTTGGCGGGAAGAGGCGTGGCGGTAAGAAAGGTATAACGGCCATACCGCGCAGCGTTTCTGCAATCGCCGACCTTCCGATGCGGTGTTGGCAGGTCCCGCGCGACCGAGTCTGGGTTTTCAAAAGAAAAACGGAAAATTTTGATTTTTGCCTTGACAATCGGCGTTTTTTGGGTATAATAAATACTGCTGTTTGAATAGGACGGCAATATAGCGGTATTGTGTAAAGGTAGCACAGCAGACTCTGACTCTGTTTGTCTGGGTTCGAATCCTGGTACCGCTGCCAAGGGATAGCCTCGGTGTTATGCAGATAATCCGGGGCTTTTTTTACGAGGTGTAGCGCAGCTGGTAGCGCGCCACGTTCGGGACGTGGAGGCCGCGAGTTCGAGTCTCGCCACTTCGACCAGCGGCGAGGCGCCGCACCCAAGACGCGCATCGGGTTTCCGGTGCGCGTCAGTTTTTTTGCCCGCGAACCTGGCGGGGCATAGGCGGCTGCCAATGGCAGCCGCCTAT